>JBBIHI010000072.1:0-11346 GCA_037447095.1 Thiotrichaceae bacterium | reverse complement strand
ATTCCATGCACATGATCGGCTGCCTTGTACTGGATGTGCGGATGCCCGGCATGAGCGGCCTGCAACTCCAGCAGCACCTGAACAAACAAGCCCATTCCCTGCCGATCATTTTCATCACCGGGCACGGCGATATTCCCATGGCCGTCCGCGCCATGCAGGCGGGTGCGATGTATTTCCTGGAAAAGCCGTTTGAAGACCAGATGCTGCTGGACTACGTCAACGAAGCCCTGGCGCTGGACAGGGAAAACCAGCAGGCACGTCTGCGCCTGACCACCATCAACGCGCGGATTGCCAACCTGACAGAGCGTGAACGCGAGGTGATGGAACTGGTGACAGGCAATTATTCCAACAAGGAAATCGCCGAAAAACTGGGGGTCAGCATCAAAACGGTGGAATTCCACCGTAGCCACATGATGGAAAAAATGCACGCCAGTTCACTGATCGAATTGCTGAATATGGTCAGGGAAGTCCACCATACCGCTGACGTGCAGGAGAAACATGCCTGATCAGCTATTCTTCAAAACCTTGCGCAATCCATGACGCAAAGGTTTCATGGAACAGCACATCCCGCAACTCTTCCTGGATAGCTGCTTCAACATCAGCCTGCTCGTGTTCCACAGCGTCTGTTTGGGCGGTTTCCAGCATTTCGCTGCGCACCTGTTCCAGGTAAGCAAGGATGTCTTCCGCTTCAGTGCGCTCAACGGGCAACAGGCCGAAACCAAAGGTATGCACATCCCCCGGCAGGCTCAGCAGGCGGGCAGCGATGCAAATGTTTTTAGGGATGCTGGAAGCCTCGACAGGAACCCGGATATTGGCTTCCGAGGTACCGAAACGGCGTACATCGGCGTATTGCCCGGCCTTGAAACCCACCACTTCCCACAAGGCCAGTTCTGAAGTATCCAGCGCATTGAGGTAGTCCAGGGTAAACGCCTCCGACTGCTCCAGGCGGGAACGGATAAACTCATGCAGGACAGTTTCATCACTCCCATTGGTCTCTGTGGTGATAAAGTGTTCAAACACATGGGCGTGCGCCATCTGCCCCAACGGTTGCTCATCCAGATAATCCAGTACCTCGTCTTCCGACAGCTCCAGCATTTCTGCGGCATAGCCAACCGCTTCGCTGAACACTTCCACCATCCACTCTTCCCACGGTGGCTGGGTGATGTAGGCGCTGAGAAGCTCCATTACACTGTCAATCTGTTTCTGCTGTTCCGTTGTTATCATGGCTGAAATTCCTTTGCTGGCATTGTGGCATGGCTGCCGATGCGGCATAGTAGCACGATTTTGTTTTGTTCATGGATGGATAGATGCGCCTCCCACCCAAATATGTCGACCTGTTGGCGGATAACCACATACCCCAGGCTGTCCTGTTTGATGTGTTTGATTCCGGCACGCTGCAACGGGGGCTTACCTATCTGGAAGGGGGAAAAGTCAACCAGCTCCAGTTTGACAACCAAGCCGTAAACGTTTCCGCTTCTGCCAAGGTCACGGGCAGTGGCGGGCAAGTGTATGCCACCAACGTCAGTTTCAACAGCCGCGCCCCCCTGTGGATTACCGGCGCTTGCTCCTGCCCGGTCAGGATGGCGTGCAAACACAGCGTCGCGGTACTGTTTGCCTATCTGGAAGAAGCTTCGCGGCAAAAACGCCTGGACATCCTGCGCAAGGGTACGCCGATTTTTACTGCCGCCAGCCTGCCCACTGCCCGCAACCGCACGATTGACCCAATTGACTACTGGTTGCAATCACTGGCAAACAGCCATAATCCTGTGCCAGTTTACCATGCCCCTCTCGCACCACTCCCGCCACAGGCACAACTGGTTTATTTGCTGCACACTGACCCGCACAAATCGGGGCTGGCAACATTGGGGCTATACAAATCCTCCATCCTGAAAAAAGGTGGCCTGGGCAAACCGGGTGCCGTTGCCCTCGATACCCTGGCGAACATCAACCGCTCACGCAATTTCCAGTATTCACCACATGACCTGATGATTGCCCAGTTACTGGCATTGCCCGACCTACGCTTTTCCCCCTACTGGCACAGTGGGACATTGACCGGCAAAACTGGTGAGCAGGTGCTGGAAGAAACCCTGAAAACCGGACGCCTGTTCTGGGCCACGCCTGAAAGCTGGAAGCACGACATTACCCCCCTGCGTGACGGTGGGCCGCGCCATTTCCAGATACAGTGGCAGAAGAACAACAAGGGGGATTACACGGTGACACTGGCAGCCGGGGTTCCTGTCACCAGCCACTTCTGGCTGAATGGCCAGCTTTGCTATGTCGATTCCCATCTGCACGAATGCGGGCAACTGCACCATCCCGAGCTTGCCCAGGTACAGGTGGAAAAACTGCTTAATGCCCCACCCATTCCCGAAGACCAGGCAGAGAGGGTCAGCGAACGCCTGATTGAACTGCTGCCTGATGCCGATATTCCTGCACCTTCGCCGAAAGCCCGCCAGAAGATCGAAGACATCCATCCAGTGCTGCAACCTTCCCTGCTGTTGCATGATATGGAAATGCCCGATGACCAGCGTATCCTGCATGTCGCCAGCCTCAGTTTCCATTACGCCGGACATGTGTTGCGTAGTGAACCAGCCAACAGCACCCTGGTCAGGGCTACCAACAAGCCTTACCGGATTCACCGCGACAAGGCTGCCGAGCTGGAGGCTATCGACCTGCTGACGGATTACGGTTTCTCACCTGCCCCAAGCTATTCTGGCAAATTACAAGCCCTCGACATGCTGATGCCTATGGAAAGCAAAACCCTCGGGGCATTGCGCTGGCACGATTTCATCGAACACGGGATCAGCGACCTTGAGCAACAGGGTTGGCAAGTGGTCATTGACGACCATTTTGCCCTGCGTTTTGATGTCGTGGACAACTTTGAAGCCAGTTGGGAAGACAGCGGCAACGACTGGTTTGAAATCAGCCTCGGCTTTGAGGTGGACGGGCAACGCATCAACCTGTTGCCGATTCTGGTGGAAATGCTGGCCCAGATGGACAGCCCGCAAGCCTTGCGTGAATTGCTGCAACGTCAGGAACAGATACTGGTTCCCCTGTCCGATACCCGCTGGGTCAAGCTGGATGCCAAACGGTTGGAAAGCATCATGGAAACGCTGGTCGAATTGTACGACCACCAGCCACTGAATGCGGATGGCAACCTCGAACTGAGCAAATACCAGGGGGCAAGCCTTGCTGCCCTGCTCAATGACCCTGGCATGAAGTGGAAAGGTGCGGAAGAGCTGTTGCAGCTTACCCAAAAGCTCAGGGATTTCAGTGGCATCCAGCCCGTCACTTTGCCGGAAGGGCTGAACGCTGAATTACGCCATTACCAGCATCAGGGCGTCAACTGGCTGCAATTCCTGCGCGAATACCAGTTCAACGGCACGCTGGCCGATGACATGGGGCTGGGCAAAACCCTGCAAACCCTGACCCACCTGCTGCTTGAAAAGCAAAGCGGGCGCATGGATTTGCCCTCCCTGGTGATTGCACCTACCAGCCTGATGGGCAACTGGCGGCGGGAAGCTGCCCGCTTTACCCCGGATTTGCGCGTACAAATCATCCACGGCCCTGACCGGGTGCGCCATTTTGGCAGTTTCCACGACTACGACCTGTTGCTGACGACCTATCCGCTGATTGTACGTGACGAGGATTTCTACCAGAAACAGCAGTTCCATTACCTGATCCTGGATGAAGCGCAAGCCATCAAGAATGCCCTGGCCAAAACCACCCAGGCTATCCACACCCTCAATGCACGCCACCGCCTGTGCCTGACCGGCACACCGATGGAAAACCACCTGGGGGAAGTCTGGTCTATGTACCATTTCCTGATGCCCGGCTTTCTTGGCGCACATGACAAATTTACCCGTCTGTTCCGCACCCCGATTGAAAAAATGGGCGATGCAGGACGGCAACTGCAATTACGCAACCGCATCCAGCCGTTCATGCTGCGCCGGACCAAGGAACTGGTCGCCAGCGAATTGCCACCCAAAACCGAAATCATCCGCAGCGTGGCACTGGCAGGCAAACAGCGTGACCTGTACGAAACCGTGCGTCTGGCCATGGATAAAAAGGTACAGGAAGAGATCAGCAAAAAAGGCTTGGCACGCAGCCATATCATGATCCTCGATGCGCTGTTGAAATTACGTCAGGTCTGTTGCGACCCGCGTCTGGTCAAGCTGGAAAAGGCGCAAAAGGTCAAGGAGTCAGCCAAGCTGGAACTGCTGATGACCCTGCTGCCGGAAATGCTGGAAGAAGGCCGCAAAGTGCTGCTGTTTTCGCAATTCACCTCCATGCTGGCGCTGATTGAGGAAGCCCTCAACCAGTATGGCATCCGTTACAGCAAACTGACCGGGCAAACCCGCAACCGCGATGAAGCCATTGCCGCTTTCCAGGAGGGCGACGCGCAGGTTTTCCTGATCAGCCTGAAAGCCGGTGGCACAGGGCTTAACCTGACGGCTGCCGATACGGTTATCCATTACGACCCCTGGTGGAACCCGGCGGTGGAACAGCAGGCAACCGACCGTGCGTACCGCATTGGGCAGGACAAACCGGTGTTTGTTTACAAGCTGATTACCGAAGACACGGTGGAAGAGAAAATCCTCAAGCTTCAGGAAAAGAAACAGGCATTGGCAGATGGACTGTATTCCGACAAGGAAACCGATGCGGGCATACGTTTCAGTGCAGATGACCTAATGGACTTGCTCAAGCCTCTGGAAAACGGCTAGCCGATATAACGGGGGAGTGACAAGCAAACAGGCAGCGGATATTTGCCGCTGCCTGTGCATCAGCGAGGGATTACTTGGCTTTATTTTTGGATTCATCATCCAGCATTTTGGCCAACTGGTCAGCCGGACGGAATCCCGGAATCATCATGCCGTCAACCGTCACCAGGGCAGGTGTGCCGTTCACGCCCAGTTTCTGACCCAGTTTGTATTCTTCTTCAACCGGGTTGGTGCATTCCTTGACCGGAACATCCTTGCCGCTTTTCATGTCAGTAAGGGCTTGTTGCTTGTTGTCCGCACACCAGACGCTGACCATTTTCTTGTAAGTCGGTGAACCGATACCGGCACGAGGGTAAGCCAGGTAACGCACAGTGATCCCTTTATCGTTCAGTTCCGGGACTTCCTTATGCAGCTTGGCACAGAACGGGCAGTCAACATCGGTGAAAGCGTACAGGATGTGCTTTTCTTCACCCTTGGCCTTGAACTCGATGGTTTTGGCCGGATCAATTTCAGACATGATCTTTTTGCGGTCGGAAGAGCGGGACAATTCAGTCAGGTTGCTTTTGTTTTTGGCATCAATCAGATCACCGGCAAAGACATAATTGGCATCCGCACTGACATAAATGATTTCGCCGCCAAACTTGGCCTCAAACACGCCGGGGACAGGTGTCGCTTTCAGGGAATCTGGAGTGCCGCCAAACATGGGTTTCATTTTTTCGCCCAGATCAGCCGGGACATCCTCTGCAACAGCCACGCCAGCCATCACAGCCATTGCAACGGCTACGCCCAGAATCAGTTTCTTATACATGGTTTATCATTCCTACAATCAGAAAGTTATATTCGGAAAAGCATTATTGTGTGATCAGCCTCGGGGAGCAACCTTACCATGCCCATCCTTGCCTGTATATGATCCCACACCTATCCGCGTGGATGATGCTGGCGGTGCAAATCCTGTAACCGCGCCTGTGCAACATGGGTGTAAATCTGGGTGGTCGACAGGTCGCTATGCCCCAGCAACATCTGTACGACCCGTAAATCCGCCCCGTGGTTCAACAGGTGGGTGGCAAAAGCATGGCGCAGGGTATGCGGGGAAACGTGGCGGAGAATCCCGGCCTGCACCGCATAACGGCTGACCAGCACCCAGAACATCTGCCTGCTCATGCCGGTTCCCCGTGCGGTGACAAACACATGTTCATCGACCTCCTTGCCCTGCATGAACAGCGGGCGGGCATCACGCAGGTAGTCCTGTACCCAGGCGTGGGCTTCCTCACCCATCGGTACCAGACGTTCCTTGCCACCTTTACCGGTGATGCGGATCACCCCGTTTTGCAAGGAAAGCTCACCCAGGCGGATACCCACCAGTTCCGACACCCGTAGCCCGGTCGCATACAGCAGTTCCAGCATGGCACGGTCACGCATCCCCAGCGGGTCGGCAATATCCGGGGCATTCAGCAGCGCATCCACATCTTCTTCGGAGAGGGTTCCGGGCAATTTGCGGCCTTGTCGGGGCGCTTCAATCTGTGCGGAAGGGTCATCCTTGCGGCGGTTTTCCCGCACCAGCCAGCGGTAAAAGCGCCGCACGCTGGACAGCAAACGTGCCGTGGTTGCCGGTTTCGCCCCTTCCCCTACCCTGACTGCCAGATACTCCAGCAAATCGGCCTTGCTGGCCTGTTCCAGCAGGGCATCACGCTTGCCCAACCAATGGCATAACAGGCGCAGGTCACGTTCATAGCTTGCCAGGGTATTGCGGCTGACGCCTTTTTCCGACCAATAGGCATCTAAAAACTGATCAATTAATGCCTGATTCAGGCAGGATAAACGAATGATAGCGACTGGGAATTTTTTCACACGTTTCATGTCCAACTGCCAAATAGATATAATTTTCAGCAAAAACAGGCATACAGAGGGGGCTATCATAAATGACCAATAATGAATACCAGATGCTGGGAATGACGTACCATATGCTGCGTGAATTCCGCGAGCAACGCAACCAACAGGCAGAACAGCTTGAGCGTGAACGCGAGGCGTTGTCTGTTTATCCTGCTTTGAGTGATGAACTGTTTGATTACCCGATCTTTGCCAATCCGGTGGGGCAGGATCAGGCAGCACCTGAACTGCTGGCTGACAAGCTGTCGGAAGAGCAATGCCAACGCTGGCGCTTTTTCCTTGCCCCCGATCCAGACAAATTGCCGCACCCTGCCCATTGGGAAAAGCTGAACCAGGCGCTGGCAGAACTGAAGTACCGTTACCGGACAGCGACCTCCCCACGGTTGGTACTACTGGGGGCAACAACGCTTGCCATCATGGTGTTGGTGGCAAAGGGATACTTCCTGTTGCCTTCCATACCAATCCTGATCCTTGCCACATACTGGTATCTCAGTGAAGGGAATTTGCGCACAGCCCGTCATGCCCTGATCCGGCATTTGCAGGAAATGGAAAAGCTTTACGCACAGCGGGAAAGCCTCCAGAACCAGCTCGACAGCCTGCCACCGCCAGCCAGTATGGCAGACATGCAGGGCAGTTACGCTCAGGCAGTTTCCCGCCTGTTGCGGAATACCCTGGCGCAAATACTGCACCCCCGAGACATACAACAATCGGCTGCCCTGCTCCAAACCCGTAACTGGCGCGGTTTTCTGGCGGAAAGCTGGGGGTATCAACAACTTCCATTGCATCATTCTTCAGCCAGCCTGAACCGCCTGCTGCTGGAAGGCAACCAGGCATTGCTGAGCCTGCATTCCGATAGCCGGGGCAAGAATACCCTGTTCCGGGTGCAATACCTGCATGTATGGGTATTGGCCGAGCGGGGTATCCTGAGCGGCGAGGCGTATTACGACCGGGTGACGGATACTTTCCTGCGCGAGCAACACGAGCTGATCCCGTATACCGACCTGCGCCGCGTCTACCTTACCGAACAAAGCCTGCCGGAATACCCTGCCCTCAAGGAATTGCTGCCTGACAACCTGCACAAACGCCATTTCCGCCAGCCACTGGGGGTGCTGACAATGGAAACGGCGAGTGGCAAAACCCATACCTGCGCCCTGCCCCCGCTAAACCATGTCCGGCAGGACAGTGGATGGGCAGAGGGCATGGGTTTGCAGGGTGATATGGGGGAACTGGCACGCCAGTTACGTGAACGTATCCTGGTTCCGGCATAGACCGCACGGAACCAGGAACTGTCTTGAGAGCGGCGTCAGGCCGCCATCAAGGCAAGCATTTTGGCGGCGGTCGGGCGCTCGACCACGCCTTTTTCCGTAACAATCGCATCAATCAGGGAAGCCGGTGTGACATCGAATGCCGGGTTCCATGCCTGGGCGTGCATGGCAGCGATACGCTGGTTGCCAACATTGAGGACTTCTTCCGGGGCGCGTTCTTCAATTGGAATCTGGCTGCCACTGGCAGTTGCCATGTCAATGGTGCTGGTGGGGGCAACCACCATGAATTTTACCCCGTGGTAACGGGCATTCACTGCCAGGCTGTAGGTACCAATCTTGTTGGCCACATCGCCGTTGGCGGCAATCCGGTCAGAGCCGACGATAACCCAGGAAACCTTGCCCTCCCGCATCAGGCTGGCTGCCGCACCTTCGCAGATCAGATGCGCCGGGATTTTATCCTTGACCAGTTCCCATGCGGTCAGGCGTGAGCCTTGCCACCATGGGCGGGTTTCATCGGCATACACATGCTCGATTTTTCCTGAACCGTAGGCGCTGCGGATGACTCCCAATGCAGTCCCATAGCCGCCAGTTGCCAGCGAGCCGGTGTTGCAGTGGGTCAACACGGCGTGGGAACCCGGGATCAGTGCACTGCCCAGTTCACCCATGCGGTAATTGGCCTCAATGTCTTCCTGATGGATTTTCTGCGCGAGTGCCAGAAGTTGTTCCGAGGGGTCGCCCTGAATGTTTTTCAGCTCGGCGCACATCCGTTGCAAGGCCCACATCAGGTTAACTGCGGTCGGGCGGGCGTTTTGCAGGATTTCCTTTTCGGCTTCCAGCCTGACCCGCCAGTCATTGGGGTATTGCTTGTAACATTTGCGGGCGGCCATCACCATCCCGTAAGCTGCGGCAATCCCGATAGCGGGCGCACCACGCACCACCATGTTACGGATGGCTTCAGCAGTCTCTTCAGCACCGTACAATTGTACATACTGCTCGTTGTGCGGCAGTTTGCGCTGATCCAAAAGCACCAAGTGATTATCTTTCCACTCTACCGCGCGGATCGAATCGTGTTGACTCATATTGATTTTCGGCATAAATAGGCTTTTTAAAGTTGCAACCTTACAACACCTGATGGAAATCGAATTACTGGTTATCCCCGAGTGGGTTATTACTGTCGATCCCGCTAACCAAGTCCTGCAAGGCCACGCTCTGGCGGTGAATGATAGCAGGATTGTCGGCATTGCGCCCGTAGCTGAAGCGGAAAAAATCTGGAATCCCCGCAAAATTGTTGCCTTGCCGCAACACGCCTTGTTGCCAGGGCTGGTCAATGCACATACCCATGCCGCCATGTCCCTGCTCAAAGGGCTGGCAGATGACCTGCCCCTGATGGACTGGCTGCAAAACCACATCTGGCCTGCGGAAAGCCGCTGGGCAAATGCGGAGTTTGTGTATGACGGTTCGCAACTGGCGATTGCGGAAATGCTCCGTTCTGGCACAACCTGTTTCAATGACATGTATTTTTTCCCGGAACAGACTGCGCAAGCCGTCCAGGAGGCGGGAATCCGCGCCGTTATCGGCCTGATCATGATCGACTTCCCGACTGCCTGGGGTAACGGCCCGGAGGATTACCTGAAAAAAGGGCTGGAACTGCACGACCAGTTGCAGGAAAACCCGTTGCTGTGCACGGCTTTTGCCCCTCATGCGCCATACACGGTTTCTGACGGCCCGCTGCAAAAAATCCTGCACCTGGCCTGCGAAATGGATACGCCGATACACATGCACGTACACGAAACGGCTTTCGAGGTGCAACAGGCGCTGGAACAGCAGGGAACCAGCCCGTTGGCACGGCTGGACAAGCTCGGCCTGCTCGACAAGCATTTCCTCGCCGTCCATATGACCCAGTTGACCGACGGTGAAATTGCCCTGCTGGCACGCAAGGGCATACACGTCATCCATTGCCCCGAATCCAACCTCAAACTGGCCAGCGGTTTCTGTCCGGTGGCGCAATTGCTGGAAGCCGGGGTGAATGTTGCCCTCGGCACTGACGGCAATGCCAGCAATAATGACCTCGACATGCTCGGTGAAATGCGCACTGCCGCCCTCATTGCCAAAGCGGTTGCCCAGGATGCCAGTGCCGTATCCGCAACCCAGGCTTTGCGCATGGCAACCATCAACGGGGCAAAAGCGTTGGGGCTGGATCAGCAGATTGGCTCGCTGGAGATTGGCAAATCCGCTGACATGATTGCCATCGACCTGAGCGCACTGGAAACCCAGCCGCTCTACGACCCGGTGTCGCATATCGTGTATTGCGCCAACCGTCATCAGGTCACGCACACCTGGGTTGCTGGCAAAGCCCTGCTGGAAGGGCGTAAACTCACAACCCTGGACGAAACGGCACTGCTCGCCAAAGCCCGTGCGTGGCAACAGAAAATTGGAGAATCCCGGTGACAAGCACAACCCCCAATGTTGATCCTAATGAAATCCGCAAGTTTGAAGAGCTTGCCTACCGCTGGTGGGATCGTGACAGTGAATTCAAACCCCTGCACGACATCAACCCGCTACGCCTGAATTACATCGACGACCGCGTGCACCTGAATGGCAAGAAAGTCATCGACGTAGGCTGCGGCGGCGGTATCCTGGCAGAAAGCATGGCCCGCCGTGGGGCAAGCGTGCTCGGTATCGACATGGGCGAAGCCCCGCTGTCGGTTGCCCAGTTACATGCACTGGAATCCGGCATTGAAATCGAATACCGCCAAGTCAGCGTTGAAAGCCTTGCCAGTGAAAACCCCGGACAATTCGACGCTGTTACCTGCATGGAAATGCTGGAACACGTCCCTGACCCGGCCTCGGTGATCGCCGCCTGTGCAACCCTGGTCAAACCCGGCGGGGACGTTTTCTTTTCCACCATCAACCGCAACCCCAAAGCATTCGTGCTGGCAATTGTTGGTGCGGAATACGTGCTGAACATGCTCCCCAAGGGCACGCACGAGTACGCAAAATTCATCAAGCCCTCGGAACTCGAAAAATGGGCACGTTCCGTCGGGCTGGAGCTGCGAAATATTTCCGGCATGACCTACAATCCCCTGTTCCAGAGTTACCGTCTGGGTAACGATGTTGATGTCAATTATTTAATGCACTTTAAGAAGGAACCCCTTTGATGATAACGAAACGTGCAGTCCCCCTGCTGCTGTTACCGTTGCTGATCAGTGCCTGTGCCGTCCAGTATGATGGTGTGCAGGCTTATTCCGACGGGCGCGTCGAGCTTGCCAACATGACCCCGGCCATGCAGCAAAATATCCAGGAATTGCAAGCGGCGCTGATTGCCCTTGACCCGGCGACCATTGACCCGCGTGAAGCACATGACATTGCCCACGATGCTTATATTTACCCCATGTACCTCGCCAATGACTGGGGATTGACCTGGCCCCCCCTGCTCCACAATACCCTGCGCAATGCCAACGAGCGCAAGGCCG
>JBBIHI010000071.1:0-11398 GCA_037447095.1 Thiotrichaceae bacterium | reverse complement strand
CACCGTGGCCAACACCTTCTGGATAACATTCCGGTGATGTTCGTGGTGATTACCATGCACCCGGATATGTCACACGGCCAGTGGCTGCTGGTGACAATGACTGCCGGGGTTGGTGGCTCATTGCTGTCCATCGGTTCTGCGGCGGGTGTTGCGCTGATGGGGCAGGCTCGCGGCATTTACACCTTTTTCTCCCATTTGAAATGGGCATGGGCGGTGGTTCTGGGGTACATCGTCAGTATCTGGGCACACCTGCTGATCAACGCTTCACTGATGTGATGTAAGGGTATGATGAAGGGGCGCACCAAATGTTTCCCATTTGAACACCACGGTTTTATTGCCGTCGGTAAACACCCGCCGCTCGATATGCAGGCGCACCGCTTTCGCCAGTGCACTGTTTTCCAGGTCACGCCCCAGTGCGGCCAATGCTTCCGGCAGGAAGGTGTGGTCGACCCGTTCCACCGATTGTTCGATGATCGGGCCTTCATCAAGGTCTGAGGTCACGTAGTGCGCGGTCGCACCAATCAGTTTTACCCCCCGGTCATACGCCTGATGGTAAGGGCGTGCCCCTTTGAAGCCGGGCAGGAAGGAGTGGTGGATATTGATGCACATACCTTCCAGTTTGCGGCAGGTGTCATCCGAGAGGATTTGCATGTAACGCGCCAGTACTACCAGCTCTGTTTCTGTTTCCTTCACGATGTCGAGCATCCGCACTTCCTGTTCCGCCTTGTTGCTTTTGTCGACCGGCAGGCAGACGAAACGGATGCCTTCACGTTCCACGATGGAACGCAAATCCGTGTGGTTGGAAACGACGGCTACCACATCCATGTTCAGGTCGCCCTTGTTCTTGCGGTACAGCAGGTCAACCAGGCAATGGTCAGCCTTGGAAACCATCAGGATAACGCGGGTAGGCCGGTCGGCACTGGTGATCTGCCAGTACATGCCGAAACGCTCGGCAATTTTCCCGAATTGCTGGCGTAACGTAGCAACCGCCGGGGATTGGCTGGCATCGGGACGGAACATGATGCGGCTGAAAAATTTCTGGGTGATTTCGTCATCATACTGCGCCATTTCGGCAATGTAGCAATGTTGTTCGGCAAGGAAACCGGTGATGGCTGCGATAATGCCGGTGGTGGCGGGGCAGGTTACGGTCAGGATGTAAGTGCTTGGTGTTGTCATGGCGCTTGCCCGGTGTTTTTGTCAGGTAACGCGAAGTTTAATGCTTATGCGGGGGAAAATGAATGTTGGGAATGCTGTGTGGTACGGCCTGCCTCGACCATGCCCCGTGAATCCTGTCCGGGGCATGGTGTGCGTTCTTGGCTCATGCAGTGCAGCTCATGCGGCTTTGCAGGCGGCTGATCATGTCATCAATTTGTTGCTGACGGCTGGCGGATGCACCGGTTTTCAGTTTGGTCAGCGCATCAATTTTGCTTTGATAGTACTGATCCTGGGCAGTAGGTGTGCAGCTTGGTGCTGCTGGTGCAGATGCAGCAGTGGCATTGTCGCAGGTAACAGCATCACCGTAGTTGCCAGTATAAGCGTTGCTCATGTTCCAGCCGATATTCATGAAGTCATTGCCAGGGTTGGTTCCGGCAGAGTTTGGCAAGTGGCTGAATGGGTCTTGTGAATCAATCAGTTTCACACCGCTGACACAACCCAGGTTGCTGGTGAACGTGAAAATTTTCTTTTCCTGACCGGCGACCCAGCCAAACGCTGGAACCCGGGAACCAGAGAAGTAGTAAGCCATGGAAATGTAATCGGCCTTGCTGTTTTCGCTTGGGGCGTTGACCCGTGAGTTGTCGATCCAGTTGATGCCTTGTACTTCGCTGGCGATATTGTTGATGGCAAAGCTGTTGGTGCTGTGCGGGACAACCACCGTTACCTGTGCAGACAGCAGCATGTCAGGGCTTGGGACGGAATCCGGTGTCATGTAGACAGCGTAGTTGTTGGCTGTTGCATCGTAACCGATGCGGAATTTGACGGCGGCAGAAGCATTCAGGCTTGCCAGTGCCAACAGGGAGAAAGTGGCTGCTTTGAATACGCGGGACAGTGCGTTGCTGAAACGGTTCATGGCTGATACTCCTTGTTTTAACTTATTGATATTTAATCTGTTGTGCGTTGTTATTCAGTATGGGTTTAGTTTCTTCCAAGACCGTCTGGAGTACAATTCAGCCTGTGATAAGTGGCACGGTTTACCGGAATAAAAGGATTCTATCGGTACAAAAGGGAGATAAGCGGTAGATGGGTAAAGAAAAACCGGCAAGACACGAGGCCGTTGCCGGTTGCAGAGGGGAGAAATGGGGGGATTAGTGGCGGGCGCGGCGGGTTACGGTCACTTCGGAATACTCATCACCCATGGCCACACATTTGCTTTGTTCGCCCCAGAACGAGGTGGGGGAACGGTTGATCTTGTAGTAATAATCCATATTCAGGGTGGGGCGTTCCAGGATGTCACCTTCGTACAGCAGGTTCATCAGGGATGCGGCCACACCGACAATCAGGTAATCCAGCGGGTGGTCGGAATAGCCGAACCAGCGCAGATAACCCAGCGATTCATAAGGCCGCCAGACGCGCAAGACCAACTTTTCATTGGGAACCAGTTCCACCACGCGCCACACACCCCAGCCAAGGGCGTTGATGACCGCCACGATGCCATGCAGCCAGTCTTCGCGGTTTTTCACCATTGGCATGACCAGCCCGTCCCACGCTTCTGAACTCATGATGCCGCCCATGGTATTGAAACCACAGATATGTCCGGCCTCAATCAGCAGGGTGCGCGACAGGCTCATGCCTTCCAGATTGATGTACTGCTTGAAATAGAACAGTGCCGGATAGTCGTATACCAGCAAATCGCCCAGACTGGGGCGTTTTTTCAGGGTTTCCGCCAGTTGCTGCTCGAAGCGGTAGGAAACCAGATTGTAGTAATCGGCGTAATGGCGGGTCAGTTCCACGCCAAATGCCGGGATCAGCCCATACTGGTTGCCATACAGCGGCGCCTGACTGACGCCACCCACAACGGTTGCTTCGTCAATATTGCCGGTATTGTCGGCGGGGGGGATTGTCGAGTGCATACCTGCTGCCTGTTGCGCCGCCTCTGTACCGCTGGCAAGCTGGAACAGGTATTCAAACTCGTCACCACCCACGTAAATGTGGAAAGTACTTTGTGACCCCTTGAGGGAAATGGCTTCCTTGGTCAGCTCACCGCTGAACGCTTCCCCGAAGATGGCAGAAAGTGCGCCGATGGTGAAACCGAGGTCGAAATATTCGCCTGCACCGCGCCGTTTCTCAAAGTTCAAGGCAAGCGCACGCCCATAATGCGATGAATGTGTACTCAGGTCGAATTCGCTTTGCCCGGCTGCCTGACGGATGGTCTTGGCCAGTGGCAGCAGGCCGAACCCGCAGAAACTGTACAGCTCTTCCGCATAGCGCAGTTTCTCATCCAGTTTCATCTCAGGATGTTCACTGAAATGTTGCCGCAGCCCCAGAAACGCCACTTCAGCCGCCGCATGGATCAGGACTTTCTTGTTGTCGATATGGCGGCAGTTTTCGATGGTATTCTGCAAGGTGCGGTTGTAATGGTTGCAGTGGAATACCATTGGCTGCCCGTCGATGGTACAGATGCCGGTTGCAGCATCCGCATTAGGAATTACGCCCATGTATCAAACCCTTCCCTCTAATAGAAAAACTCTATCTATTTTTAGTACAAATCAAAACAAAAGGCATAAAAAACAGGATAAACGTAAGCAAATGATCATTCTGCTTAATGAGCAAGCAACCCGTAGCCTTGGGCTGGTGATAAATATCAGGCCATTCATCACCGACATCCGTTAACATAGTTACTTGTATGTCAACAACTATGTGGAGCAAATGGATGGATCAAGAAAAAATTGGACAATCTCCCAACGCAGAAGATGAAACCACCGCAGAAGCGGTGGAGGCTTTTGCTGTGCTGCAAGCAACCAACGAAGCGGAAGATGCCAAGATCAGCGCAGCAGAAGATATTCTGGAACACACGGAACCCAAGCCGGTTGACAGTGACGCAGCCTTGAAAGCACTGGAGTCGATTCTCGAAGGTGCATCGCCGGATGACGCTGCTGCCCTGAAAGCCGCCCTGTTGCGTTGGCAGAAATACGAAGCCCGGATGCCGGTCAGCCCGGATGATGAGCTGGTGGAAGACTGGCGCACAGCGGTTTACCCGTACAAGAACCGCCTGTCACGCAAGTCCTACGAAAAGCAGAAATACCACCTGCAAGTGGAACTGCTCAAGCTGCAAGCTTGGGTGCGTGAAACGGGTCAGCGGTTGGTCATCCTGTTTGAAGGCCGTGATGCTGCCGGTAAGGGTGGAACCATCAAACGTTTCATGGAACACCTCAACCCGCGTGGTGCACGGGTGGTGGCATTGGAAAAGCCTACCGACACCGAGCGCGGGCAATGGTATTTCCAGCGTTACATTGAACATTTGCCAACAGCCGGGGAAATCGTGCTGCTTGACCGTTCCTGGTACAACCGTGCTGGTGTGGAACGGGTCATGGGATTCTGTAGCGAGAGTGAATACCTGGCTTTCATGCGTCAGGCACCGGAACTGGAACGCCATCTGGTCAACAGCGGCATCCATCTGGTCAAATTCTGGTTCTCGGTCAGCCGCAAGGAGCAACGCCGCCGTTTCAAGGAACGCCAGATCCATCCGCTCAAGCAATGGAAACTCAGTCCGATTGACCTTGCTTCCCTCGACAAGTGGGAGGAGTACACCAAGGCCAAGGAAGCGATGTTCTTCCACACGGATACCTCCGAATGCCCGTGGATCATCATCAAGTCTGACTGCAAGAAACGCGCCCGTCTCAATGCGATGCGTTACGTGCTCAACAAGCTGGACTACAAGGGCAAGGACAACCGTAACATCGGTCTGGCTGACCCGCTGATTGTCGGGCGGGCCAGCTTCAATATCAATAACAGCTAAGCCTTAGCGCAGGCGCAGCACCTGCCCGGCCTTGATTCCATGGGGTGTGGGCAGGTGGTTGAGGCCAATGATGGTTTTGACGGGAACGCCTGTACGGCGCATGACTTCAAAGACCGTATCCCCGGCATTGACAATGTATTGGGCAGCGCTTGCCGTGCGGGAGGAACCCGCAGAATGGGCAGGCAGGTCAGCCCATGGCAGGATGTTGTCGCTTGCCGCAGCAGGTTGTGGTGCGGTAATGATAGCGCGGGCTTTTTGCACGCTGACCGTCATCGGGTGGCGGAGTGCCGTCCTGACCGGGCGGATGGCATGGATGTCAGCCGGGCGGGCAACCGCCGCACGTACTGTCACCGGGGCAACCGGGATTTCCTGCACACTGGCCAGGGTTGGCGTATAGGCGACTTCCTTGCCAGTGGAAAATTTGTTGTAGGCTTGCATGACCTTGCTGACATAACCCCGGTTGGGAATACGCCCGCTTTTGCTGACATTGCCTTCCCCGGCATTGTAGGCGGCGATGGCACGCTGGAGGTTGCCGTCATAGCTCCTGAGCAGGTTGGCAAGGTAACGGGCACCGCCATGGATGCTTTGCCAGCTATTGTAGCCGTTGCTGATGTTGTAAAGGCGTGCCGTACCGGGCATCAGTTGCATCAGCCCTTTTTCACCGGATGAACCATGTGCATTGGGCTTGAAACAGCTCTCGATGGTAATGACAGCCTTGATCAGGTTTTTGCTGACACCGTATTGGCTGGAAGCACGGGCAATGGTTTCCCCATACGGGCTGGCCTTTTGCTGGAGGTTGGAACTGCTGAGGGTCTGGCAGCCACCGCCACCACGGACAACGTGATGATGTTTGCTACGGTAAGCAGCTTCCACATCAGTACTCAGAGGGCTTAGCGCGAAAGTAAACGCCAAGGCAAACGCTGCAACCAGCGCTACAGAAATGATCTTTTCCATAAGTTTTGTTCTCAATCCTTGATTATCAAGATAACCGGCTGCGCCCCGGATGGGTTGCCGGCAACAATCCGGCAATAAATCGCAAGCCCCACCTATTTAGTTATCATGGGCTTGCAAGGCAAATGGGTATTTTGTATCAATGTTTGATTTTTAATCTGCCAAGCAGAATACTGGTGCTTCACTCGCCGCGTTTACGCAGGTAACGGGCGTCGTCAAATGCCGGAATCCACTGCGGTGCGTATACCACTGCGATGGCGGTCAACATGCCGTTGATCAAGCCTTCCGGGATCATCAGCAGCGGGATGTAAGCCAGATAATAGCTTTCCAGATAAGGCCAAGTAAAGGTTTCCGTCAGCCACAACAACAGGCTGCCGGTCAGGATGACACCGATGGTTGACAGGATGCCCGCCACGAAGGCGTTGACGAATACGAAAATAAAAATATTGGTTGGCAAGCGCCGCTGGCACCATTGCAACAGCAGGTGCGTGGTCAGGATCGGTATGCCCCCCATGACCAGCACATTGATGGGAATACCCATCCACGCCTGCCCCAATCGCCAGAAACTGATGCTGACCACAGCAGTGGCGGCAACCAGCGCCAGCCGCCAGCCAAACATCAGGGTCATGACCGTGAAGCCCAGGAAATGGAAGTTGAGTTTGTCACCAATCCCGGCACGCAGAATCCAGATGGAACTTGCAAACACAATGGTACCCAGGTAAACATGCGAGTGCTCAACCACGTAAGCCCACGGGGCCCGGCGGATGGCCTGTATCAGCAGCCAGCCGAGGGCAAGCCCGGCAACCATCAACCAGTCTTCGTTGAATACATTGGCAGGAATATCCATGCACGCTATCCTTTCACGCTTGTTGCCCATCCGGCCACGTACCCGGAAGTGGTTGAAATACCTGTTCCTGTGCCTCGCCGCTATCGGTTTGGTGGTGGCCTTGATGCCGATGGATGAGCGGCTGGGTGCACACAATCTCGATAAATTATGGCATGTCAGCGCTTTCTTCGGGTATGCCCTGTTATTGGCCTTGGCAACCCGGCGCAGCTTCTGGCACTGGCAAGCACCTGTACTACTTTTTTACGGCGCCTTCATTGAGATATTGCAAGCTTTCGTGCCGTGGCGCTCGTGTTCCCTGGCTGACCTGCTGGCGGATGCGTGTGGAATCCTGCTGTTCTGGGTGTTATGCAAGATATTGCTGAAAGGTGTGGTTTTGCATGAAACCGGTTAATGGCTTACCTTGTCGTCCTTGGGGGCTTCCCACATTTCCACCCGTGCATCCGGTATCTGATAACCGGCTTCGGCCAGTTCGGTGTGGGCTTGCGTCGCTTTGAGCGTGCCGAAAACCCAGACAGGTTCGTACATGCGTTCCATGCCGATGCTTTTGCCTTCCAGCGGTTTGACCAACAGGGTCTGGTTTAACGGTGGGGGTGGGACGTGGATGCACGCGCCGAAATAAGGAACCAGCAGAAATTCTTTCACCATGCCCTTGGCTTCGTCCACTTCCAGGGGGGCGATGAAGCCGGGCAACTTGACCTTTTTGCCGTCCAGTGCCGGGTTGATCGGGGCGGCATTCATTTCAGCCTGCATTTTTTCCAGCACGCCGGCTTCTGAAGGGTCGTCTTCGGGGATGGCATCAATTTGCGGCTGGTATTTTTTCAGGATTTCCGTCATGCCATGGCCGGGCAGCTCCAGGTCTTCCCAGGCCAGTTCGGTGTATTCGCCGTCCCGTTTGGGGGTTCCAGCGGCATTTTTTTCCATGTCCTGAATGGCAGTGCCTATGGCAGGCGCATTATCGGGCAGGTTGGCCGTATTGCCCGCGTTCTTGTCGCCACCGCAGGCAGCCAATGTCGTGGCAAGTAATACGCCAGTGAGAATCCTTGTGTGCATTTCAAACCCTTGCAGTGAAGCTTCGGTATAAAACCGCAAGCAGCTTCTTACGGTTTGACGGTGCTACTGTTGTCCGGCGGGATCGGGTCACTGCCAGGAACGTTCTCCTGATAGATGGCCGTCTTGTCAGCCTTGATCTGGTAGCCCGCATCGGCCAGGTCAGTATGTGAAAAGTCGGTGCTGAGCGTACCATAGACCCAGATGGGTGAATACATGTCGCCCATGCTGACCTCTTTGCCCGGTTGTGTTTTGACCAGGATGGTCTGGTTCAGGGGCGGTGGCGGGACGTGGATGCACGCGCCGAAATAGGGAACCAGTAAAAACTCCTTGACCACATCATGCTTTTCATCCACTTCCAGCGGGGTGATGTAGCCGGGTAGCTTGATCTTTTTGCCATTCAGGGCCGGGTTGACCGGGGCGTTGTTCATGTCCGCCTGCATTTTTTCCATGACAGCCTTTTCCCTCGGGTCGCCTTCAGGAATGGCGTCAATTTGTGGCTGGTACTTTTTAACGATGTCATCCATGCCTTTACCGGGAATTTCCAGGTCTTCCCAGGCCAGCACGGTGTATTCACCGTCCTGTTTGGATTTGCTGGGGTCAGGTTTGGCGACATCCTTGATCTGTGTGCCGACGGCTGGTGCATTGGCAGGCAAATTTGTTTGCGCCGCATTTGCATCGGGTGCGGCGGGTTTGGCCTGCTGGTCAGCAGATTTTCCCCCACCACAGGCAGAGAGGAAGATGGTCAGTAGCGGGATCAGGAATAGCCTTGCTTTCATTTCAAACCCTTACAGTTAAACCGTCTTGCAATGAACGGCGGTAGGCAATTGCCCCCGGAATCAGGCTGAACAGCAGCGCCAGCCCTGCCACGACGGCAAGCAGCAACAGGTTGGAGGCATCCGGTATCCAGGTGTGCAGGTAAAAGCCATACTCGGCGACCACCCACGGGCGGGCGCTAAACAGGGCGGTATACAGCAAACCCATGCCAAGCAGGCAGCCAAACACCACCAATACCAGCGCTTCCAGCACAAACAGCAGGAAAATCTGTCGGGGATGTGCCCCCACCGCCCGCAGGATGGCCATTTCCCGCCGCCGCTCATTGAGGGTGGAAAGCAGCACGGTCAGCATTCCCAGCAAACCTGCCACGACCACAAAGCCGGTAATGATGCGCAGCACGGTTTCAAACATGCCGATGGCCTGCCACAGGTTGGCCAGCGCAATGCCCGGCAGGGTGGCCAGCAAGGGTTCGCGCGGGTACTCATTAATGGTTCGTTGCACCCGGAAAGCGGCGGCACGGGTTTTCAGCCCGACCAGAAAGGCGGTGATCAGTTTCGGGTGCAGGTCTTTCCTGAGCGCATCATCCGCATTGATGTGATAACCCGGAATCGGTGCGCCATTTACCCAGTCGATATGGATGGCTTCGATGGCTTCCAGCGATACATGTACGGTGCGGTCAATCGGCGTACCGGTTGGTTTGAGGATGCCCACCACATGGAACGGCTTGTCGGCATGTTCGGCAAAGCTGGCCGAACCTGTACCGTGTGCCAGAATGATGTTGTCACCCAATTTGTAACCCAGTTTACGGGCGACTTCCGAACCCAGCACGGCGTCGAAAACGCCCTCAAACGGCTTCCCCTCGGCGAATGCCAGCAACTGCTTGTCGCCGTAACGGTAATAGCGGAAGTAATCCTGGTTGGTTCCCAAGACCCGATAGCCTTTGTGCGAATCCCCCAGGCTCAACGGGATCGACCATGCCACCAGTGGGTTGCTGATAATGTCCTGGTAAGACTGCCAACTGATATTGTTGGTAGCATCACCGATGCGGAACACGCTGTACAGCAGCAGTTGCACCGGGCCACTGCGTGCGCCTACCACTAGGTCGGTGCCGGAAATGGTGCTGAAGAAACTGCTTTTCGCTTCCTTGCGGATGTAGTCCACCCCCAGCAACAGCATGATGCTGATGGAAATGGACAGCAGGGTCAGCAACAGGCTGGTACGGCGGTTCCACAGGCTGCGCAGGGTCAGTTTGAGCAGGATCATGGGGTATTCCCCCTCCCCCGTGGGGTAGGGCTGGGGTGGGGGGGCAAACCATTCACCTCGCGCAAATCCACTGTCTGCGGGAAATGGCTGGCAATGTGCGGGTCGTGGCTGACAAACACAATGGTGCTGCCTTGCGCTTCCGCCTCCTGGAACAGCAGGTCAAGGAAACCATCGCGGGTATCGCTATCCAGCGCCGAAGTCGGCTCATCGGCAATGATCAGTTCCGGGTTGCCGATCAGGGCGCGGGCAACGGCAACACGCTGCTGTTGCCCCACGCTGAGTTCCGTGACCGGACGGGAACGCAAGCCTGCATCCAGCCCCAAATGATCCAGCAGACGTCCGGTGCTGGCCTGCATGTCGCCCGCCCGTTGTTTGCGCAGGGCAGAAAAATGACAGGGTAACTGCACGTTTTCCTGCACCGACAGATAAGGCAACAGGTTGAACTGCTGGAAAATCACCCCCATGTGGTCAGCCCGGAAACGGTCACGGACAGAACTGCCCATGCCATGCAGGTCTTTTCCCAGCAGGGTCAGTTTGCCACTGGCGGGAACCAGTATCCCGGCCAGCAGGTTCAGCAGGGTGGTTTTACCACTGCCGCTGGCACCCCGGATGAACAGGTGTTCCCCCTGACGTACCTGGAGTTCCCTGATTGCCAGGGTGTCGCGGGTTTGCCCCGGCCAGCGGTAATGCAGTTCCTGTAGCCTGATAACGTCCATCATTCCAGCCTGATGCTGTCGTCCTGGGTCAGTTCGGTGGCGGATGAGCCGGAACCCGTTACCCATTCAGCATGAATACGCTGGAATCCGTTCGGGAAGGCGCTGAACAGTTTGGTCTGGATGTCTTTCAGTTTATTGGGTGCGGAGCAGGTGTATTCCCAGGTGACTTCCATATCCTGATGTTCGTCGGCAGGAGCTGTTGCGCCCGTGCTTTCAGGGGCGGATTGCCCTTGCCCATTGTCCATTTTGTCGCCAAGTAGGCCGGACAGGACTTCAGTGTCTTTCAGTTCGCAGCCCGCATCAGCGCTGAGGGTGAACAACTCGTCGCCGTTTTCCAGTTTTTTCACCACATCATCCAGATGCTCCTTGTCGTCATCGTTGGCGGGCATATGCTCGAAACCGACAAGGTTGATGGCGGGGGAGTCTAAAAATAGTTCTACCCCGCTGTCACTGGCCGTAATGGAAAGGGTGGCTGTGCCGTGCTCATGTTTGCCGTGTTGTTCAAACGTGCTTGGCTCATCGGCCAACGTCAGCCCGGAATAGCCCAGCATCAGGGCGGCTACGCTCAGGGACATGCAAAAAAGTTTCATTATCCTCTACCTGTTATTGCTTTGTGTAAGTTGCCCATCATTCCAAAAAAATGTGCAGACGGTCATTAAATTTTTGCAACCTACGGATTCCGGGTTTGTGCTTGCGGCAGATTACAAAATGTTAATAAAACTGTGTCCATATGCAGTTTTGGAAGGTGCATTAGTGTTTGCTAATTTGTTACACTAGCGACCCTCCGTTTTCCCACCGCAGGGCATATTCGTCATGAAACAGTTTTTCATGCCTTTTCTGGTC
>JBBIHI010000070.1:0-11436 GCA_037447095.1 Thiotrichaceae bacterium | reverse complement strand
TTTACCCGGACCATTGATGCATGTTTGGCGCAAACCCACACGACCCATAAGAAAGCGCTGGATTCCTTGCTAACGCTCAATTTTCAGACCTTCGAAAAATCAGCAATTATGGGCGGTTAAAGTATATCAGGACTGGAAACAATGGGCACGGCTGGCGTATGCCTGCCTGTTGCTGGGTATGGTCTGGGTGCTGGTACAGCCAGACATGATGGAACTATGGGAAAACTGGGGCAGGGCTGCTGGTTTGGTGCAAGTATCGCTGTTCACGGTATCGGCTGGCCTGATCTTCCCCAAAGCGCGAAAGCTGCAACCAAATGGAAACGACGGGGCGCAATTCGTCTTCGGAATGACGCTTTCGGCGATAGCGTGGGCAATGTCGTTATGGTAAAAAAGGGGCTGGCATACGATGAAAAACGAAAGTGTGTAGTAGATTGTGTGTTAGATTTTTCTGTGAATAAGTCGACCACTTTTATTATCATATTGTTACAGTGAAAGTTCGATTCCTGTTGGGGCAAAGAGGCTCATGAAATCCTTACGCCTGACGGGTTTGGCCGTCCATATCCTTACCGGCATTATCCTGACTGCACTGGTTACCGGTTTGTTGCGCCAGTCATTCAACCAGCCGTTTTACCGGGGTCTGATCCGCTGGTGGTTGGGGCGTGTTCCGCGTGTACTGGGGATACAGGTCAAGGTTCACGGGGAACCATCACCCGATGCAGCCCTGCTGGTTGCCAATCATATTTCCTGGCTGGATATTGCACTGTTGGGTGGCACAGCGGCCAACCCGCGTTTCCTTTCCAAGCAGGAAGTCCGCCACTGGCCGGTTATTGGCTGGCTGGCAGAAACGTCCGGCACATTGTTCATTACCCGTGGCAAAGCAGGTGCAGCGGCGCAGGCGGCAGCTTCCATCCAGCAGGCATTGCAGCAGGGCAGACCCGTATTATTGTTCCCGGAAGGAACCACCACATCCGGCAATGACGTAAAAACTTTCCATGGGCGCTTGCTGGCACCTGCGATTGACAGCAACCGGGCTGTCCAGCCGGTCGCTATCCGGTATCCGGGGCTGGACGGGCAAACCAGCCCGGCCATTCCCTATATCGACGAACAATCCTTGTGGGACAACCTGAAAGGCATACTCGGTGAGTCCGGGCTGCACGCCGAAGTGCATTTCCTGCCCCCCATCCAGATTGCTGGGCAGGAACGCAAGGTGCTGGCAGCGCAATGTGAAGCACGGATCAGGGCAGTGGTAAAACCCGAAACGACCTGATCAATGCGGAATCCAGCGGAACAGGAATTCCTTTTTCACCATCACCCATACCAGCATTAATAGTCCTGCGTGGATGCCGGTATTGATCCAGAAATTGTTGTAACCCGGCAGCGCGGTATTGGCGATGGCCAGCAGCAAAAAGATATGGATAAAAAATACATACAGTGATGCCTGCCCCAAAGGGATCAGGAACCAGCCCAGTGCCTTGTTGATCGGTTGCCAGCAGCGGGTCAGCAGGGCGTAGATGCTGATGAACAGCACTACCGCATTCAGCAGGCGCCCAGGCCCCAGTTTGTATTTCTGGAAATAATTGTCGTAGAGGTAGCCGAATGTATCCGCCGGTACAAGGTTCAGCTTTGCCCAATCAGGAAACTGTGGCAGCGGGTGATTAAGCGTCAGCACGATAAAACCAATGGTCAGCGCGATACACACGGACAGCAGGTATTTTCCCCATTCCGTACCGCTGAAAAATGCCAGGATTTCCCGCTTGTAATAACCCGCGACAACACCATGTACGTAAATGAGTTGCCATGCCATGATCGGGAAGGCGTATTCAAATTGTGCTCCGGTCAGGCGGATAGCGGCTGTGGCAGGCGCAGGTTCAGGCCAGCCAAAATTGATCAGGTAAACCACCCAGCTCAGCCCCAGCAACAGCGATACCCGTTGTCTGCTAATCATGAAGAATACCAGGGGCGTAAACAGGATGAACATGGCGACATACATGCCGATAATCTGGAACTGGTGCGGCCCGATCTGCAATAGCAATGCCTTGCTGACCACCTCAAAAATACTGGCTTCCATCGGTGGGTAAAGCTGGTAGGTATCGCCGGTATAAGGGTTATGGAAGGTCGTGATGACGGTGCTGTCAATCCACGGGATATAGCGGATGGCCGCCACAATCAGGATCATCACCACGCTGATCCGGTACAAATCCACCGAACGTTTGATCAGGCCGGGTATTGCGGCACTCAAGCCATCTTTCTTCACCTTTTTGCCATACACCATGCCGACCACAATGCCGGAAAGGATAACGAAGATTTCTGCAGTCGATACCACACCGATACGTTCCCAGCCGATGAACATCAGGGCGGAAAAGTATTCAAAGTGGCTGGCAAACAGCAGCGGGATAACAAAGCCGCGCATGAAATCGAGGCGCAGGTCACGGGTAGCGCCGGTATCAGGGTAGATCCAGCTTTCGGGCAGGGAAAACAGGCTGCGGGGCGCAGACAGGGTTTGCGTGGTCATGGCTTCCATCCTGTATTTTTATAATGGGTTTACAGTATGTTATTGAATGTGGGTTTGCCCACGCAAGGTTAATATTGCCAGCCCCGACTAATGGTAATTGAGCCACTCTTGAAGTTGTCGCCCGGTACTGCATTCTTGCCATAATTGGCGTATTCCACCCGCCATTTGCCAGGGCGTTGGTCAGCATAACCAAAGCCATAAGTCCAGTTCGGTCTGCCACCCGTTACGGGAACACTGGCGGTGGTGCGGATATACCAGTTGTTTTTCGGACTCCATTGCAGGGTTCCACTCAGTTCCGGTTTGTTGCCATTGAGAGGGGCGCTCAGGTTGGCTGACGCTGCCAGTTTGTGTTTTTCCAGCGTTGCAGATTTGACCTTGTAGGACAGGTTTGCAACTGCTTTATCCAGAGCCAAGCCTTCGCCCGGTTTCAATGGCCCCCAGTTATTGATCTGGGCTGACCAGGTTCCCGGTTTCCAGTCCGCATAGCCAGCACTCCAGGAATAACCCGGCTGCCCGTTGTCTTTCAGGGAAACATTACCGCTGACAAACCAGTTCTTTTTAGGCGACCAGGTGGCACTGGCCGACAATGTATTGCTGCCGTCTTTAAGCGAATAGGTGTCTGAAATCGAGCCAGCCAGCCGGAGTTTTTTCTTTTTATCCGCATCATCAATAATGCCGGTCGTGCCATGCGCCTGTGGTTCATGTCCGGTGGCATTGGTTTCCATCGCCGCCAGCTCCTCCTCATCATAAAAAACCGGAACCGGATTATCCGGTGGAGCCATGGCTGCTGGTAATACGACCCTGCCGGGTGGTGGGCTGGAACGTTTAAGCAACTCGCTCAGGCTTATGGTGGCTTGCGTTGTTCCGAGCTTACCGTCAGGTTTGGCTTTTGTTTGCGATGGTGTGGGTGCCGCTACAACAGGTGGCTGATCCGGTGTTCCGGTTTCAGCGGGAATTTGTGGTGGTGGGATATTTGCCCGCACTGGAGCACGAACAGGTATTTGCCGGTTAGCTGGTGCAGGATGATGGATTGTTGCAACCTGTTTGCGGGCGGGTTTTTCTGTTGGCACCATATTGTTTTGCAGTGCTTTGTTCCGGCAGGCAGGGTTCCAGGTGAAGGGGTAGGGCACGGCTTGTGGCAACGCTACCTCGTTGACCAAGGAATGCAATAACGCCGGTTCGCGGGGTGCTTCCGCTTCACTGACCAGCAGACCGGTTTCCGGGTGGGGAAAGCAGTGTTGCCGATAAGCCCGGAACAGAAACAGGTGGTAAGCCTCCGGCCCCAATCGGATTTCATCGAGCAAACGGGGGACAAAACGGTTTGCAGGGTCAGGGGAAAGGAAGCCCCATTGCCGGAAGCCTGCCCATTTCAGGGGCGCATCGTCAGCCGCTTCTACGGTTTGTACGCTATCCCGCACCAATGACAGGTTCTGGAAATGCTGGTCGTCAAGAATATCGCAGTAGTTCCATTGCAGGGCAACACGCTCACTGTCTTCACGCAATTCGGGAAAACGCTCTGCGGTGGATTTCAGGGTATTCAGGGCAATGTCCAGTGTGCCTGCGAACAGTGTCGGTGTCGCAGGTTTTTTCCCCAGCCATTCGTCCGGCCATTCCTGACCGGGCGGGGAGATGTTGAACAGCTTGTCCAGAACGGAATGGGCGCTTCTGGCATCAACCGCGCATTCCAGTTGTTCCAGTACTTGCAGCAGTGGCGAAGGTGCTTCCTTGGCCACTGCCAGATTGATCAGCAAGCCGCTCCCCGTTATCAGCAGCAGCCTATTTAGCCGGAGTTGCGCAGACATTGCAGGTTGCGGGCTTGATGTCCATCGTCAGTTTACGTTTGCAACGTTGGCAGGATGGGTGGAATTCCCCGTATTTTTTGTATAACAGCAAACTCATGATGATGCCGTTGGTATTGGCGGTAATGGATTTGTTGTAGCCGCCACCGCTTTCGTAAATGCCGGAATACCAGCCACGTTCCGGGTCATAGGCATGGCTGACCGTATACGCCAGTTCCTTGCTGTAAGGGTCGTCCGGGAACAGGGATGCCAATGCCAGCGCTGCCTTGGTGGAAACCGTTTTCAGGTTGTCGTAACGCACGCCCTTGTCGGTGGTGGTATTCCAGGGCAATCCGGCGGTGAATATCGTGTTGTAAAGGAAATACGGTTTCTGGTCGATATTGTCTTCCGATACGGCGGTGACGATGCCGGTTTCTTCCCAACGGCGTTTTTGCACCTTGTAAATGTTTTCCAGCAGGGGGCGGTTTTCCACATCCAGGCCGTTTTCAATCGCATCCAGGACGTAGGATTCGGTCACAACGTAGTTATAGGCACCCAGATCACGCGGGTCACGCTGGTCGTAGGCGATTGGCACGTCGTAGATACTGGTGGTTTCGCGGAATTCGTTGTTGTACGTGGCGGAAATGTGCTGGTCGTAACCGAGGTCGCGGAAAATCTTGCCTGCATACTGTTCGTATCCCAGGCGGCCTTCCTGCACGACCTTGACTTCCTTGGATACCGGGTCGCGGTACAAGCCATTCATTTGCCCATCCACCAGCAGGCGCTTCATGTCCCAGCGCCCGATGATTTTTTTGGCGGGGTAGGCATATTGGGGGTGCATACAGGCAAGGGTATTCAGCCATGACACCATACGCGCCAGATCCAGTGCGGAAACACCGATACCATCCGGTGTAGGCTGGTTACGGTAGTCCACCATTTCACCCTTTTCGGTATTGTAGGCTTTATTGGGCGCTTCCTTGTTGAACAGCTCCATGTTGCTCAGGGTCTTGAACATGGCTTGGATGCGTTCATCAAACACCTTGTCGTCGATAAAGCCGAAATCGTGTGCGGTAATGGTGGCGGCCAGTGCCGAGGCGGTATCCCACATAGTGGTCGAGGGGTATTTGTCTACCGCGTTATAAAGGCCGGTTTTGGGATTGTAATTATTCTCAAAATACTTCCAGGCAATGCGTGCTATTTCCATGTCCTTGCTGCACAGGGATTTGGGGTCGCCCAGGCAGGAATTGTCCGGCCCGGTTGTCAGGGCACAGAAAGTGCCTGAATGCGCATCACTGCCAGATTGCAACATTTGCATGATGCCGGTATTGCTGGTTGTTGTGGGTGTGTGGTTATTGGCCAGATAGATGATCAGACCTGCCAATGCCAGACCGGCAAGCCAGGCAAACCCGATCCTGAGCGGGCGGTGGGCGAGCAGGGAAGTGATGCGGTTATGGTTATGTTCACTCATTTGCCAAGCTCTCCCAGGATGGCTTCAAGTTCTTTGCGGATTTCGTCAGGGGCTGTGCTGGTATCACCAGCTTTCCAGGCTGCCATCAGTTTGTCGATGGGTTGCATCAGCCCTTGCAGACGGGCTTTATATGCGTTGAGCGCTTCACCTGCCTGCCAGATTGGTTTCTTGGTGCTGCCCAGTTTGTCGGCGGCTTCCGCACCTTTACCCGTTGCCCGCAGTTGGTTGGCCTGATTGACGGTGGCCAATGCTGTATACAGGTCAAGGCGTTGTTGCAGGGCGCTGATTTTCTTGTTGGATTCCTCATCGGCAGCGCCGCCCAGCTTGGTGGTGACGGCGTTGATGCTGTCAAGCTTTTCCAGCAGCGGAGCCAGTGTTTCCGTCAGGGTCTTGGCGGAACCCTGTTGCGCAGTATTCAGGGCATCCAGGTCGGCACGTATTTGCTGGTTTTGGAAGACGAGAAAAACCAGCAGCGCCAGCAAAGTACTCATCAGAATGTGTTGAAAACTGTTCATGGGTATAGCCCTTTGTTTTTTATTATTCGGCAGGAACCGGATGCCATTCCTTGAGTACCTCAGCCAGTTTGTCAATCTGGATGGGCTTGGTCAGGCAGGCATCCATCCCTGATGCCAGATATTCCTGTTCATCGCCTTTCATCGCATTGGCGGTCAGGGCGAGGATGGGCAATTGCCGATCCGGGAATTCGTTGCGGATGATGCGGGTGACTTCCATGCCATTCATGCCCGGCATCTGGATGTCCATCAGGATCAGGTCGAATGCCTGCTCCGGGTCGCGCAACAATTCGAGGGCGTCCAGCCCGTTTTCAGCCAGCGTGACTTCGTAGCCCAGTTTCTTCAACATGCCACGTGCCACCATCTGGTTGACCTTGTGGTCTTCAACGACCAGCACGTGCTGGCCGGTTATTTCCCACGCTTCTGTCGATAGCGGTAATGCTGTGCCGGTAGTCGCGTATTCTGCGGCGGCTTGTTCAAACGTTGCCGCAAGGGGAATCTCAAACCAGAATGTACTGCCAATGCCGGGTGTACTTTCCAGGCCGATTTCCCCCTCCATCAGGTTGACCAGTTTACGGCTGATAGCCAAGCCCAATCCCGTGCCACTGCTGTTATGCTGGTCGTAGCGGCTGATCTGGCTGAAGGCACGGAACAAACGTTCCTGCTTTTCTGGTGGAATACCGACACCAGTATCCTCCACCTCGAAGCGGATATGGCCGGATGCATTGGGTGAAGGTGCGATCCGTAAGGTTACGCTTCCCTGATGGGTGAATTTGATGGCATTGCCGATCAGGTTGATCAATATCTGGCGCAAGCGCAATGCATCACCGTACAAAATTTCCGGCATCTCTGGCGAAACAAGCTTGATCAGTTCCAGATGTTTTTGCCGGGCAATGGCCTGCATGGTTTCCAGTATGCCGGGTAATAGTTCACATAGCCTGAAGGGTGCAGATACCAGTTCCAGTTTGCCTGCTTCCAGACGGGAGATGTCGAGAATGTCATTCAGTATGCCTAACAACGCCTGCGCTGATTGCAGGATGGTGGAAACCTGATGCTGCTGGCCATCATCGAGGGGAGTATCCTGTAACAGGGTTGCCATGCCGATGATGCCATTCATGGGCGTGCGGATTTCATGGCTCATGGCGGCGAGGAAGGCACTTTTGGATCGGTTGGCTGCCATGGCCTGATCCCTTGCCTCAATCAGCTCGCGGGCACGCTCTTCCACGGTGTGTTCCAGTGAATCAGCTAACGCCCTCAGCTCAACATTGGTCTGGTAAAGTTGCAGGCTTTTGTTTTCCAGGAGCTGTTCAGCCTGTTTACGGGCAAGTTTTTCCCGCTCCAGCCGTCGCTGCAAACGGGTAACTTCATCCATCATCACGCATCCATCCGGGTAATGTGGAAGGCAACATGAGTACCCCGGCCTTGCGCATGGTCGACGATTCCGAGTTGTGCCTTGATTTGATAATGTTCCAGGCAACCTTCAATCAGCCCTTCTGCCAGGGCGGCAAACGGGTGTTGTGAACGGTAAATCATGGTCAGGCTGCGTTCCCCGTCGCGGATGATTTCAAAGGTAGGCAATTCTGCATCCGGGTAGAGTTTGCGCACTTCGGTATGGACGTAATTTTCGATGGACTCCAGAAAGTCAAACGCATCCGGCGTATTGATAAAGAACATCGGATACAGCTTGATGAAGCGGCCAAACAGGTATTGTCCGAAGGTTTTAATCAAGTCAGGTGCGCTAACGCCTGTTTGTCTGGAGAGGTTCTGTACCAGGGAAACCATTTCAGAATGCGGGTAAGTGCCCACTGCGGTGTAAGCGCCTCCCGATGGCAAGGCCGATGCCTCGATGATGTCGTCAACCATATCAGCAGAAAACGTCTGCTCAACCATTTCCATGAATTCAGTGAAAACCAAACCTTTCATGAAATCCCCCTAAGTCTGTTGTTATTGGTATACGCTGGTTTAGCTCATCACTGCATGGGTATCGAGCCAGTCTTTGACACGTGCATATTCTTCGTTCAAATGCTGTAGATGCGTTGCAGCTTGTTGCTGATCCTGATGGGTTTTGTAGTCTTCCAGCAGGCGGGCAAATTCAGCCATGCCGAACGCGCCAATCAGTTTGCTGCTGGATTTCAGTTTGTGGCATACGCATCCCACAGCTTCACTGTCAGCATCTGCAACATGCTGCTGGAGTTGCGGGATAACCTGATCGGCATCGTCACGAAAGCAGTCCACCAATTCGGCAAACTCATCCGCCATGATTTCGAGCAGTTGGGAATAGGTTTCTTCATCTACGGGGGAGGGTGTCATTGTTGTCATTTGAGCTAACCCGTTGTTTTATGTAGTTGCTAATTGGGTCAATCATACCGTTCGCCGGAATTGTGTTTTTTATAATTCGAGCTTATACCGGTACGCTTTGGTTTGATGATAGCATGGCTGCATCTGGGTGTTAATAAGATCATAAAAAACAGCTTTATTCATGAACATTCTTGTCGTAGACGATGCCAGAGACATGCAATTGATATTGCGCCGTATCCTGACCCTGATGGGACATCAGGTCATGCTGGCGGGCAATGGTCAGGAGGCATGGCAACTTATCCAGCAGCACAACTTCCAGCTTGTCATTAGCGACTGGGTGATGCCGGTGATGGACGGGCCTACCTTGTGCCGGACGATCCGTGAGGCGAACCTTTCCCATTATGTTTACATCATTTTGCTGACAGGCATGTCCGGCACGCAAAACCTGATACACGGAATGGATGCGGGGGCGGATGATTTTGCGACCAAGCCGATTGTCCGTGAAGAGCTGGAAGTACGCTTGCGGGCGGCGCAACGGATACTGGATCTGGAACACACGCTCGAAGAAAAAAATGGCCATCTGGAACGGGTTAACCAATCGCTGTCTGCGGCTCAGCAGCTCATCCAGAATGACCTGCAACGGGCGGCGTCCTTGCAGACTGGTGTGCTTCCCAGCCAGAAACTGTTTACCCGCCTGTGTGTCGATTGGCATTTTGAACCTGCCCAATACATTGGTGGGGATACGTTCAACTATTTTCCCATCAATGATGAGTTATTGTTTTTCTACTCGATAGACGTATCAGGGCATGGCATTTCCTCGGCGTTACTGTCGATGTGCTTGCAGACCCTGCTGAGTTCTACCGGGGAACTGTATTGTGTGGATGAACTGACCCGTTCCAATGCTGCCAGATTCCCATCACGTCTGGCTGAACGCCTGAATTACCACCTTAACCACATGCTGGATACCGGCGACCATTACCTGACCCTGATCATGGGGCTGGTGGATATTGTCGAGGAGCGTTTGTACTTTGTGCAGGCAGGCCACCCAAAGCCGTTCCTGTATGACCCGTTGAACGGAAGGGTGGAAAAAATTGATTGCACCGGGTTTCCGATCGGCCTGTTACCGGATATGGAGTATGAAACCATCCAGCTACCTTTCCCACCCGGCAGCAGGTTCATCATGTATTCGGATGGCATACTGGAGTTGCAGAAACCTTCCGGTGAGTGTTTCACGGAAACAGATTTGCAGGAGCAATTGCAGGAAGTGATGGGGCTGCCTGCCCGGCAGGTCATTTCACACTTGAACAAGGAACTGGGCTTGTCCCAACGTGGCATTGACCGACCCGACGATATTTCCTTGCTGACAATCGACTTTTGTGGCTAGTCAAGGCAAACGTTTATAGATATAGTTTATCCATAGATCAATAAAACATACCAATAACATCTACAACGAGGACAACAAGAATGAAAATCTCTACCCGTACTGAAGGTGACTTCACAATCGCTACCATCGAAGAAGTGCGGATGGACGCCGCCATTGCCCCTGAACTCAAGAACCATATCAGCCAGCTCCTGGCGGATGGCGTTACCCGTATCGTGCTGGACATCAGCGCCGTGCAGTTCATGGACAGTAGCAGCTTGGGCGCACTGGTCAGCCTGTTGAAAATGATAGGTAACCGTGGCGACCTGATCATTGCCGGGGCAAAAGGCATCGTTGCCGACCTGTTCAAACTGACCCGCATGGATCGTGTTTTCCGCATGGTTCCAAGCGTTGATGCGGCATTGGAACCTCTTGCTGCCTAAGTGGAAAATATTCAAGAAGGGGGAGCTTCCATGAAAGCGATGATTCTGGCAGCAGGGAAGGGGACGCGGGTACGCCCCATTACCAATGAAGTGCCAAAACCCATGATCCCGATCCTGCGCAAGCCAGTGATGGAATCCATTGTGGAGTTGTTACGTGCCCATGACGTGCATGAAATTGTGGTCAATACCAGCCACCTTGCACCGGTCATTGAAAACTATTTCCGCGATGGTAGCCAGTGGGGTGTGCATATTGCCTATTCTTACGAAGGTTACATGACTGACGAAGGGCTGGAGGGCAAGGCACTTGGCTCGGCAGGTGGCATGAAGCACATTCAGGAATTCTCCGGCTTTTTCGATGAAACCTTCATCGTACTGTGTGGCGATGCGTGGATTGACCTGGACATCAGTGCTGCCCTGCGTTACCACAAGTCAAAAGGCAGTATTGCCACGATCATCCTGCAAGAAGTGCCGCCTGAAGAAGTGCACAAATACGGTGTAGTCAAACTGGACGATAATCAGCGCATTGTGCAGTTCCAGGAAAAACCGAAACGGGAAGATGCCGTTTCAAACCTGATCAATACCGGAATATACATTTTTGAACCGGATATTTTCCGCTACATCCCTTCAGGCGTGGAATATGACATCGGTGGGCAATTGTTTCCGGCATTGGTGGCCGCAGGCGAGCAGTTTTACGGCGTACCAATGGATTTCCAATGGGTTGATATAGGCTCCGTACCTGATGTTTGGGCGGCTAGCCGTATGGCTTTGCAGGGGGAAATCCACGGCTTCCAGATGCCTGGCAAGCAGGTGGCTCCCGGTGTCTGGACAGGGATCAATGTCAGTGTCGATTGGAATGAAGTACAGATAACCCCGCCCGTTTATATTGGCAGCAGCACCCGAATTGAGGCAGGCAGCCACATTACCGGCCCGTGCATGATTGGCGCCAATTGTGTGGTCGAATCCGGTGCGGAAATCAGCGAATGCCTGATCAGTGACTATACCCGTATCGGCGGCATAGCCTCGCTGGACAACAAACTGGTTTTTGGCGGGGATTGTATTTCCCCC
>JBBIHI010000069.1:0-11460 GCA_037447095.1 Thiotrichaceae bacterium | reverse complement strand
CGTGAAGTACAGGTCAATCTTGATCCAGTGCTGATGAATGGTCTCGGCGTAACCGCCAGTGAAATTTCCGCACAGATACAGCGTGTGCAGCAGGATGCTTCCGGTGGGCAAGGTGACGTAGGCGGTGGTCTGCAATCCATCCGTACCCTTGCCGCTGTCGGGACTGCTGCCGAGATTGCCGCGCTGGATATTCCCCTGACAGATGGCAGGCAAATCCGCCTCGATCAGGTGGCGCATGTGGCCGATACGGTTGCTGACCGCAGCACTTACGCCCTGCTGGATGGCAAGCCGGTGATTGCCTTCCAGATCATGCGTACCAAAGGCGCCAGCGAAGTGGCGGTAGTCGCGGCTGCCCGCGAAACCATCGCCCGCCTGCAAGCCGCTTACCCGGATGTCACATTCAGTGAAGCCATCGACATGGTTGCTTCGGTGCAGGAAAACTACGACGGTTCAATGATGCTGCTGTATGAAGGTGCGGTACTGGCCATTCTGGTGGTGCTGGTCTTCCTGCGTGACTGGCGGGCAACCGTTGTCTCGGCAGCAGCGCTACCGCTGGCGATCATCCCGACGTTTGCCGTAATGCATTATTTCGGCTATTCACTGAATATCCTTACCTTGCTGGCAATGGCGCTGGTCGTCGGGGTATTGGTGGACGATGCCATCGTCGAGGTGGAAAACATTGAGCGCCACTTACGCATGGGTAAAACACCGTATCAGGCAGCCATGGAAGCGGCAGATGAAATCGGCCTCGCAGTCATTGCCACTACCTTTACCCTGATTGCCGTGTTCCTGCCGACTGCGTTCATGGGGGGCATACCAGGGAAATTTTTCGAGCCGTTCGGGATTACTGCTGCCGTCGCCATTTTCTTCTCGCTGGCAGTCGCACGCTTGCTGACACCGATGATGGCGGCCTACCTCATGAAAGCTCCGAATCCCCCCCATCCTAACCTTCCCCCGCAGGGGGGGAAGGGACAAGAGAACACGTCTTCCTCCACATTGCCCCCTGCCCCCCTTGCGGGGGAAGGGCTGGGGATGGGGGGCTTCATGCAGCATTACCTGCAACTGGCAAACTGGTGCCTGCGCCACCGCTGGCTTACCCTGCTGGCCGCCATCGGTTTATTCGTGGCTTCACTCGCCATTGTCCCGTTATTGCCGACCGGTTTCATTCCACCGGATGACGGTACGCAAACCGCCGCCAAATTCGAGCTGCAACCGGGCACGACGCTGGAAGAAACCCGTGACGTGGCAGAACAGGCTCGCCATTTACTGGCCGACATCCCGGAAATCACCCAGATTTTCACCACTGCCGGTTATTTCAGCGGCGATGGTGGGCCGTTTGCCATGGGCGCAAGCGTTGATGTGCGCAAGGCGTCGCTGAGTATTACCCTGAAAAACCGCCATGCCCGCAGCCGCAGCCAAAGTGCCATAGAAACCGACATCCGCCAGCGTTTAGAGAAACTGCCCGGAACACGGGTCACGGTCGGTCTGGGTGGTGAAAAGATGCAAATCGTATTGAGCAGTGATGACAGCAATGCCCTGCAACGCGCTGCCCGTGCCGTGGTCAAGGATTTACGTACCCTCAAGGGAATCGGCAATATCAGCTCCAGCGCCAGCCTGCAACGCCCGGAAATCCAGCTCATCCCCGATTTCCCGCGTGCCGCCAATGCCGGTGTGACTGCTCAAGTGCTGAGCAACACCATCCAGATTGCCAGCAGCGGTGATTTTGCCGCGCAATTGCCGAAACTGAACCTGCCACAGCGTCAAATTCCGATCCGGGTGCGGTTGGACAAATTTTTCCGGGAAAATCTGGCGCAAATCGGCCAGCTCAGGATTCCCGGTACGCATGGCATGGTTAATCTCGCGAATGTGGCTGACATCCGCATGGGCAGCGGCCCGGCGCAAATTGACCGTTTCGACCGCAAACAGAATGTCACGCTGGATGTGGAACTCAACGGGCGCAGCCTGGGCGAAGTCATGGCGGAAGCGGACAAGTTGCCATCCCTGCAACACCTGCCCGCCGGGGTCAAGCGCCAGAATATCGGTGACGCGGAAACCATGGGCGAGTTGTTCGGCAGTTTCGGCACGGCCATGCTGATTGGCGTCATGTGCATTTACATCGTGCTGGTTCTGTTGCTACATGATTTCCTGCAACCGGTGACGATTCTGGTTGCCCTGCCCCTGTCAGTCGGTGGCGCGTTACTGGCTTTGCTCGTTACCCACAACAGCATTTCCATGCCATCGGTGATTGGCCTGCTGATGCTGATGGGTATTGTGACCAAGAACTCGATCCTGCTGGTGGATTACGCCATGCTGGGCTTGCATGAACATGGCTTGCAACGCTTTGAGGCACTGCTGGATGCCTGCCACAAACGCGCCCGCCCGATTGTGATGACTTCAATTGCGATGGGTGCAGGGATGTTGCCGACGGCACTGGGGCTGGGTGCTGACCCCAGTTTCCGTGCGCCGATGGCGGTGGTGCTGATTGGCGGGCTGGTTGCCTCAACCTTCCTCAGCCTGTTGGTCGTGCCGGTCGTGTTTACACTGGTGGATGATGTCTTGAGAGGAATGAGAAAGCTCATGAAAATACCGGATTAATGACATTCACGGTTGTCCTTTGCCAACCGGAAACCCATAATAGGTGCCGAAAAACAAGCCTCAGAATAACAACCGGAAGCGTACCGTTATGACTATCCAGACAGTTAAAACCACACCGTATAAAGACCAGAAACCAGGCACATCAGGGCTACGCAAAAGCGTCAAGCAGTTCCAGAAGCCTGATTACCTGCAAACCTTTGTCCAGGCCATTTTCAATACCATTGACGGCATACCGGGCAGCACACTGGTGCTCGGTGGCGATGGGCGCTACTTCAACCGTGAAGCCATCCAGATTATCGTGCGCATGGCGGCAGCCTCGGGTGTGGCGCGGATTATCCTCGGGCAAGGCGGTATCCTTTCCACGCCTGCGGCATCCAACCTGATCCGCAAATACCAGGCATTGGGCGGTATTATCCTGTCCGCCAGCCATAATGCAGGTGGCCCGGAAGGTGATTTCGGCATCAAATTCAACATTGCCAATGGTGGCCCTGCCCCGGAGGGTGTGACGGAAGCCATTTTTGCCGCTTCCCAGGACATTAACGAATACCATATTGCCCCTATCCAACCGATTCCGCTGGACAAGCTGGGCAGCTACGAACTCGCCGGAATGCAGATTGATGTCATTGATTCCGTTGAAGATTACGAAGAATTGATGGCAAGCCTGTTTGATTTCGACAAGATTGCCGCCCTGCTCCAGTCCGGCACCTTCAAAATGCGCTTCGATGCCATGCACGCTGTCACCGGCCCTTACGCCCACCGCATTCTGGAAGAGCGTTTGGGTGCGCCGAAAGGGACTGTCATGCATGGCCTGCCGCTTGCCGACTTCGGTGGCGGGCATCCTGACCCCAATCAGGCACATGCCAAGGAACTGATGGCACTGCTTTACGCCCGCAATGGCGACATTGATTTCGGCGCTGCCTCTGACGGTGATGGCGACCGCAACATGATCCTCGGCAAACATTTCTTTGTCACCCCGAGTGACAGCCTCGCCGTATTGGCAGCCAACGCCACCGCAGCCCCTGGTTACAACGCGGGTATCGCCGGGATTGCCCGTTCCATGCCGACCAGTCAGGCACCTGACCGGGTAGCTGCCAAGCTGGGCTTGCCACATTTCGAGACCCCGACGGGCTGGAAATTCTTCGGCAACCTGCTGGACGCGGGGAAAATTACCCTGTGCGGCGAAGAAAGTTTCGGCACCAGTTCCAACCACGTGCGTGAAAAAGACGGTCTGTGGGCAGTACTGTTCTGGTTGAACCTGCTGGCAGAAAAGCAGGATTCCGTAGAAAACATTGTGCGCAAGCATTGGGCGGAATACGGGCGCAACTACTATTCCCGCCATGACTACGAAGAGATTGACCTGAAAGCCGCCAATGAGCTGATGGCAGCACTGGAAAGCAAACTACCGGAATTGCGCGGAACTGCTTTCGGCAGCCTGACCATCGGTGATGCGGACAATTTCACCTATACCGACCCGATTGATGGTTCTGTCAGCAAAAATCAGGGCATTCGCCTGCTGTTTACCGACGGCTCACGGATTATCTTCCGCCTGTCAGGCACCGGAACCCAGGGGGCTACCCTGCGGGTGTATCTGGAAAAATACCAAGCTGACAGCAGCAAACACGATCAGGATGTGCAGGAAGCACTTGCCGATTTGATCAAGATCGCAGGGTCTGTGGCCAGAATTACGGAATTTACCGGACGCGAAGTAGCGGACGTCATCACCTGAAATGGTGGGAGATATTTTCCCTTCTGAACACACAGGGGCAACCAACAAGCGTTGCCCCTTTTTTCAATTAATCCAGAAAAACGGCTGAGGCAAACAGGCTGATCGCCTCCAGCAATACAATGCTTGCCCCGATTGCTTCCCAGGTAATCCCACCATTGCGCTGCATGATACGGATGCGTATCAGCAATAACGCAACGAAAACCACAAACATGGGCAGTCCCGTCACCAAGGCCAGCGGTACAGCCATGAGCAGCCACGCAAACAGTGCCATGTAAGGGAACTCGATACGGAATTGCCGGGTCTGGATTCCATGCTCGGCAACCGGTGTAAAACCGATCAGGGCAATGACCAGCAAACGCGAGATGACGGGGGCAAGCAGGATATAAGGCAATGCACCGTATTCCACCAATACCGCCAGCGCAGAGAACTTCATCATCATCACCAGCGCAACCACCCCCATCACACCCACATGGCTAGCAGATGCCTGCTGTGTTTCATCGCTGTCCCCGGAAGCAAACATCCAGCGGCTGATGCAATGCGCCAGTGCATCGAGATGACGCAATTCGCTTACCAGCAACCATACGGTCAACAGGATAACCGAAGCCAGAATCGGCTCCACATTACGCAAGCCTGCCCAGGCTACCAGCCACAGTATCAAGCCCATCAGGCCACCGATAACCGGGAACCAGATCAGGCCACGGCCTTTTTCCTCCGCACTGAACTGCTCAAGGGAAGGGGCAGGAAAACGGGTCAGCATCGCTACAGCAACCTGAAACGAACGCCAAAATGCTTTTACCATGCCCTCCCCCCCGCAAAGCAGACGCTATTATTCGTAGCGTATCTCAATGATCTCGTATTCGCGGATGCCGCCCGGCGCCTGCACTACCGCCACATCACCCTCTTCCTTGCCAATCATGGCACGGGCAATCGGGGTGGAAACACCGACCCGGTTCTGCTTGATGTCCGCTTCGATGTCACCAACGATCTGGTAGGTAATGGTATTGCCGGATTCCACTTCTTCCAGTTCAACCGTCGCACCGAATACCACTTTACCCGGATTGGTTTTGCCGACCGCCGCCACATCAATGACCTGGGCCAAGGACAGGATACTTTCCAGCTCCTTGATGCGGCCTTCACAAAAGCTCTGCTGCTCGCGGGCAGCATGGTATTCCGCATTCTCCTTCAGGTCGCCGTGCTCACGCGCTTCGGCAATGGCCTGAATGATACGCGGGCGGTCTTCGGTTTTCAGACGCTGCAACTCGGTTTTCAAACGTTCTGCGCCTTGTGAGGTAAGGGGTGGTCTTGTACTCATGTCTCGTTATGGTTCCTTATTGTGCTATTTCCCGGTGTAAGTCCTGCAAGCAGTAAACCTGTTCACTGTCAGTGTAGGCCATGGCCTTACACAATGCCCGGGCGCCCGCAATCGTGGTGGTATAGGTAATCTTGTGCTGCAAGGCTTCGCGGCGAATCTCGAAGGAGTCCTTGGTAGACTGCTCACCTTCGGTCGTGTTCACGATCAGGTCAACTTCTTCATTTTTGATCATGTCGACGATGTTGGGGCGGCCTTCGCGCATCTTGTTGACCACTTCGCAAGCAATACCGGCATTTTGCAATTCACGCGCAGTGCCACGGGTCGCAATGACCTTGAAACCCTGCGCGGTCAACATTCCGCCTACTTCAGCCAGATGCTTACGGTCAGCTTCACGCACGCTGATGAAGGCCACACCGGAAGTTGGGTAGTTTTCCCCAGCTGCATATTGTGCCTTACCAAACGCTTCCGCGAAACTTTTACCCACCCCCATGACTTCGCCAGTGGATTTCATTTCCGGGCTGAGGATCGGGTCAACGCCAGGGAACTTGATGAACGGGAATACCGCTTCCTTGACGGAGTAATAGGATGGAATGATCTCATCCAGCGCATTCTGATCGACCAAGGTCTGGCCAGCCATGCAACGGGCGGCAACTTTCGCCAGCGGACGGCCAATCGCCTTGGAGACGAATGGCACGGTGCGGGACGCACGCGGGTTCACTTCCAGCACATACACTTCATCGTTCTTGATCGCGAACTGGGCGTTCATCAGGCCGATAACGTTCAGCGCCTTGCCCATGCGCACCATTTGCTCGCGCAGTTCATCCTGCACCGCCGGTTTCAGCGAGTAAGGCGGCAGGGAACAGGCGGAATCGCCGGAGTGGATACCGGCCTGTTCGATGTGCTGCATGATGCCGCCGATCAGGACGTTTTCACCGTCGCAAATGGCGTCCACATCCACTTCCACGGCGTCGTCCAGATAGCGGTCGAGCAGTACCGGGGAATCGTTGGAAACCGATACAGCGGTGTTCATGTAACGGCGCAGTTCGTTTTCGTGGTAGACGATTTCCATCGCGCGACCACCAAGGACGTAAGACGGGCGTACCACCAACGGGTAGCCGATTTCATCCGCCAGACGCACGGCTTCATCCAGGCTTCTTGCCGTGCGGTTGGGCGGCTGCTTGAGGCCAAGCTTGTTGATCAGTTGCTGGAAACGCTCACGGTCTTCCGCCAGGTCAATGGAATCAGGGGATGTACCAATGATGGGCGCACCCAGCGCTTCCAGGTCGCGTGCCAGTTTCAGAGGGGTCTGGCCGCCGTACTGTACGATCACACCCATCGGCTTTTCCAGGTCAACGATTTCCATCACGTCTTCCAGCGTCAGCGGCTCGAAATACAGACGATCAGAAGTGTCATAGTCGGTGGAAACCGTTTCCGGGTTACAGTTGACCATGATGGTTTCAAAGCCATCATCGCGCAAGGCCAGCGCCGCGTGGACGCAGCAGTAGTCAAATTCGATCCCCTGACCGATACGGTTCGGGCCACCGCCCAGCACCATGACTTTCTTGCGGTCAGTCGGGCTGGACTCGCACTCTTCCTCGTAGGTGGAATACATGTAGGCCGTGTTGGTGGCAAATTCTGCCGCGCAGGTATCGACGCGCTTGTAAACCGGACGCACGCCCAGACGCTGACGCGCTGCACGTACCGATTTTTCGGTTTCGTGGGTCAAGCTTGCCAGACGACGGTCGGAGAAACCCTTGCGCTTCAACATGCGCATTTCATCAGCGCTGATGTCGTAGAGGATGCGTTCTTTCAGGCCGTTTTCCAGATCGACCAGTTCCTTCAACTGCACCAGGAACCACATGTCGATGCTGGTCAGGGCGAACACATCTTCCAGCGTCATGCCGATACGGAAAGCATCACCGACGTACAAAATGCGTTCGGAACTGGCTTCGGTCAGTTGACGGCGGATGATGTCTTTCGCATCCGGGTCTTGCAGATCAACACGTTCGCTCAGGCCGTCAATACCGGTTTCCAGACCGCGCAGGGCTTTCTGGAAAGATTCCTGGAAAGTACGGCCAATCGCCATGACTTCGCCGACGGATTTCATCTGCGTGGTCAGGCGCGGGTCAGCCTTGGGGAATTTCTCGAAGGTGAAGCGCGGAATCTTGGTGACCACGTAGTCGATGGATGGCTCGAACGAAGCAGGCGTCGCCCCACCGGTAATTTCGTTGCGCAGTTCATCCAGCGTGTACCCCACCGCCAGCTTGGCCGCGACCTTGGCAATCGGGAAGCCGGTTGCTTTGGAGGCCAGTGCGGAAGAACGCGATACGCGCGGGTTCATTTCGATAACAATAATACGCCCGTTATTCGGGTTGACCGAGAATTGTACGTTGGAACCGCCGGTATCCACACCGATCTTGCGCAGTACCGCCAACGAGGCGTTACGCAGCAACTGGTATTCCTTGTCGGTCAGGGTTTGCGCTGGCGCTACCGTGATCGAGTCGCCGGTGTGGATACCCATCGGATCAAGGTTTTCAATGGAACAGATGATGATGCAGTTGTCGTTGCGGTCACGCACGACTTCCATCTCGTATTCTTTCCAGCCAAGCAGGGATTCTTCCAGCAGGACTTCGGTGGTGGGGGACATGTCCAGCCCGCGTGCCACGATGGTTTCAAATTCCTGCTTGTTGTAGGCGATGCCGCCACCGCTGCCACCCATGGTGAATGAGGGGCGGATAACCACCGGGAAACCGAGTTCGGCTTGTACGGCGCGGGCTTCTTCCATCGTATGGGCGATGCCTGAGCGGGCGGATTCGAGGCCGATTTCATCCATGGCGACGCGGAATTTCTGGCGATCTTCCGCCATGTCGATGGATTCTTCCTTGGCGCCGATCATTTCCACGCCGAACGTGTCCAGCACGCCGTTACGAGCGAGGTCGAGAGCGCAGTTGAGTGCGGTCTGCCCGCCCATGGTGGGCAGGATCGCGTCAGGGCGTTCCTTTTCAACAATTTTCGCGACCGTTTCCCAGCGGATTGGCTCGATGTAGATTGCATCGGCCATGTTGGGGTCGGTCATGATGGTCGCCGGGTTGGAGTTGACCAGAATGACGCGATAGCCTTCCTCACGCAGCGCCTTACACGCCTGCGCGCCGGAGTAGTCGAATTCGCAAGCCTGACCGATGATGATCGGGCCTGCGCCAATAATCAGGATACTTTTAAAGTCCGTTCTTTTAGGCATGATCTCTCACCAATCAGTTCTTTGCGGTACGCATCATGTCAATGAAGCGGTCGAAAACAGGGGCAACGTCGTGTGGGCCGGGGCTGGCTTCCGGATGCCCCTGGAAGCTGATGGCCGGGCAATCGGTACGCGCAATGCCTTGCAGGGTTCCGTCGAACAGCGAGCGGTGAGTCGCGCGGACAGTGGCCGGAAGCGTGCTTTCATCCACAGCGAAACCGTGGTTCTGGCTGCTGATCATGACGTGTTTATTGTCCAGATCCTGCACCGGATGGTTCGCACCGTGATGGCCGAATTTCATCTTGATAGTTTTCGCGCCACTGGCAAGGCCGAGCAACTGGTGGCCGAGGCAGATGCCGAAGGTTGGCACTTTCTTTTCCAGTACTTCGCGGATGGCGGCAATCGCGTAGTCGCATGGCTCCGGGTCGCCGGGGCCGTTGGAGAGGAATACGCCGTCCGGGTTCATCGCCAGCACTTCGGAGGCTGGGGTTTGCGCAGGCACGACAGTAACACGGCAGCTGCGGTCAACCAACATCCTCAGGATATTGGTTTTCACACCATAGTCATAGGCAACCACGTTGAATTCGGCAGACTCGGCGGTAGATGCACGCGGCTTGCTGGGGTCAAGCTGCCAGCTACCCTGAGTCCAGACGTAGGATTCGGACACAGTGACTTCCTTGGCCAGATCCATGCCTTTCAGGCCAGGGAAGGTGCGGGCGGCATCCAGAGCATTTGCCTCGTCAAGGTTTTCACCGGCAACAATACAACCACGCTGCGCACCCTTTTCCCGCAGGATACGGGTCAGGCGGCGTGTGTCGATGTCGGCAATTGCTACTATATTATTACGGACGAGATAGTTCGGCAGGGATTCTTCCGCACGCCAATTGCTGTAAACCGCTGGCACATCACGCACGATCAACCCCGCTGCGTGCACCTGGGTGGATTCGGTATCTTCCTGATTCACGCCAACATTACCGATATGGGGGTAAGTCAGGGTAACGATCTGGCGGGAATAGGACGGGTCTGTGAGAATTTCCTGGTATCCAGTCAGCGCCGTATTGAAAACCACTTCACCCGTGGTCTGGCCGTCGCAGCCAATGGAACGACCGTGAAAGACACTCCCGTCTTCCAGCACCAGTAGTGCTTGCTTGTTCAAACGAACCTCCGAAGTCTACATGCGAAACGGGATGAGGCACGCTCATCCCGTCAAAGTTTGTAGGGGGGCATTTTACTCCCTGCCCGACGGAGTGTCCATGCAAGGTTTTAGCGCAATGTGCATTGCAGCATCATGCCTTGATTGTCAACAGCTGCTTGCCTGCTGGGCAACTCAACACAAATAAATAAGACAGATTTGCGTTTTTGTCTACAAAATAACAAGGAAGGCTTCCATTATTTCCGCCAAATGGTATGATTCAAATAAGGATTGTCGACAATCTGGAGATAAACAATGACAGCACCACATCTTACCCCTGTAGAAGAAGGAACCCTTGCGGACAGAGCCTCCACCCGGCTGGTACAAGCCATTATTACCGGAGAACTGCTGCAAGGGCAAAAGTTAAATGAAGCCGACCTGACTTCACGTTTTGGCATCGGGCGCGGCCCCCTGCGTGAAGCCCTGCGCCAACTGGAAGGAATGCGTCTGGTTCGGCGCATCCCCCACGCAGGCGCACGGGTCGTGCAGCTCGACAGGGAAATGATGGCGGATTTATACGCCGTGCGCGAGGCACTGGAAGGCATGGCCTGCCGCATGGCCGCCGAGCGCATGACGGACGCAGAAGTTGAAACCCTGCGGGATTTGCTTGAACAACACGCCGAGCAGATCGAAGCAACGGACGGGCAAATATATATACAGAGTGAAGGCGATTTCGACTTTCACTACCAGATCGCACTGGGCAGCCGTAACCAGATGCTGATCGACCTGCTGGCAGGTGAGTTATACCAGTTGCTGCGCATGTGCCGTTACCGCACCAGCAGACTGGCGAAACGCACCCGCCCCGCCCTGCAACAACACCGCCAGATCGTCGAGGCGATTGCCGACCGCGATGGCGAACTGGCCGAAATGCTCATGCGCCGTCATATCAGCGGTGCATGGAAAAGTATCAGTGACATGATGGATGAGGACTATGACAGCAAACCAAAACTTGTCTCCCGGACAAAAACTGCGTCAGGCAGTTGAACAGAACACCCCCCTGCAAGTCGTCGGGGCCGTAACCGCCAATAGCGCCATCATTGCCGAAAAGGTTGGCCACAAGGCTCTGTACCTGTCAGGCGGCGGCGTGGCTGCCTCCTCGCTGGGCATTCCCGACCTTGGCATCACCACCCTGCACGACGTGCTGGAAGACGCCAAGCGCATTACCGCAGTCACTTCCCTGCCACTGCTGGTCGACATAGACACTGGCTGGGGCGGCACTTTCAACATTGCCCGCGCTACCCGTGAAATGATCCAGGCAGGCGTGGCCGGTTTCCACATCGAAGATCAGGTCATGCAGAAGCGTTGCGGCCACCGCCCCAACAAGGCGATCGTTTCCCTGCAGGAAATGGTTGACCGCGTGAAATCGGCGGTTGACGCACGTACTGACGATCGTCAGTACG
>JBBIHI010000068.1:0-11504 GCA_037447095.1 Thiotrichaceae bacterium | reverse complement strand
GCAGCGGCAAAACAGGGGGAACACCAGCAATAGCCCGGAATTTGTCCTACGCTTTACCAATGTAGGGTTACGGCTTGTTTAGGAATACAACACATCCGAACCATGTGGTTAAAAATGCCACTTTTTTCATGGAGGATGTGTATGCACCAAGATGTGCAATCATTGGATGATTTGCTGGCTTTTTATGTCACGGAACGTGGCCCCTCAACGGCGACGCTCAGGGGGCTGCGGTCAGTCCTTGACCTGTTCAAACGGGAAACTGGCTGCACGGAGGTTGCCAGCGTGACCCATGCTGTCCTGGGTGGCTGGAAAACCCTGGTGAAGGGGCGGTCATCCGAGGCGACCGTCAATACCTACCTGCGTGCCCTGCGCACCCTGTTCAATTGTGCCTTGCAGCATGGCCTGCTCTCCCACAACCCGTTCCAGAACATCCAGTTTGTGCCGGAATACACCCGGCTCAAACACACTGCCGAACACCTTGACATCACCAACCTGCTGGGGATGATCCGCAAGTTCCCGGATGAGAACAAGCCCGACTGGTTCTGGGAGGCGGTGGTCAAGGTGTTGTATTATACCGGGATGCGGCGGCGGCAGTTGGCGGCGCTGCGCTGGGAGGACATTGACTTCACGCACCGGAAAATCCTGTTGCGTGCCGAGGGCAGCAAAACCCGCCGTGAATGGCATATCCCGATGGTGCCGGAGGTCGCGGCGGCGTTATTGTATGTCAGGCACAGGACGCATGAGCGGATCGGGGCAAGCGGTGAGGGTTCCCTACGCAGTGCCCAGGTGTTCAACATCACCCTGTTCCACCCCAAATACCGGGGCAAGGAAATGAAGCCGGAACAGGTCACTGGCTGGTTCAGGCGGGTTTCGCAGCGTTACCAGGTCAGCCTCAGCCCGCACCGTTTCCGGCACACCTTTGCCACCGAGGCGGCGAACCAGGGCGGGCAAAACCTGAAGCACCTGCAACACATGTTGGGGCATACCAGCATCAAGACCACGCTGGGTTATGTGCATTCGGACACGGAAAGTATGCGGGGGATGGCGGCGAACATACGCGGCATCTGACAGGATGTTGGGGTTTCCAAGTGGCGGTGGCAGCAATCCCTATGGTTCTGCCACCGTGATGCAAAATGTGCTTGAATTGCAACAGGGAATGCGTGCAAGATAGGTGCGGCTTAGGCATCTATTGCCAGAAAATAAAAAAGCGAACACTGGCAGTGTTCGCTTTTGCTAAGCGGAGGTTATGGAAGTGCCCGCTCATCTCAACGCCTGCATCTTATGACAAATGCAGGCATTTTTGAAGATGGTGGGACATGTGCGACTCGAACGCACGACCACCTGATTAAAAGTCAGATGCTCTACCGACTGAGCTAATGTCCCGAAGAAGGCGCTATTATACGGAAGCGCCTTCCGGTTTCAAGCGTTTTTTACACCTTTTCCAGTTTGCGCAGGCTTTCCGGCAGCAGTTTGAGGTCAACCAGACCCGTGATGAAGGCTTTGCCAAAACTGGCATCATCCTCATACATCATTTGGTAGAACTGCACCTTCATGGTCATGGCACTGCCCAGCACAATTCCTGCAAAGGCGATGATGGAACCAATCGCCAGAGTGGAAATACCCGTGATGCCCTGGCCGACCGTACAGCCCATCGCCAGCACACCACCGATACCCATCAGCACCGCGCCCAATACATGGTTGAAAAAGTCGCTTGTAGAAGCAAACCATTCGATACGGAAAGTGCGGCTCACCAGCGCCCAGCTCAGCGCCCCCAGAAACACGCCGAAGACTGCCATGATGCCAAACGTCAACAGGCTGCTGTTCAGGCCACCGGCAAAATAGCCGACTACCTGTCCCATGGGATTGATGAACGTGAATGATTGCGGCCCCAGGGCAGCGCCCATGGAGGGTTTCCCTGCATCCGAATCCGCCAGCATGTCCCATTCCGTGTAATACTGGGTCAACGGGTAGCCTTCACCATCCACATTAACGATGACGTTGCTGGAAACGTACCACGCAGCCAACACGCACAGCCCGACCGCAATGCCGCCGATGGCAAAATCCGCGTTACCCCGGAAATCTTTTGATTTGAAAGCCAACCAGACCAGGAACAAGCCAACAACCAGACCTATTGCCAAACGTACTGTTACGGCATTGCCTTCACCTGCCAGCACGGTACCCAAATCCTGGGAAGTGCCAATATTGATCGCCAGCGGATGCATCCACGGGTAGAACAGCACCGAATACAGGGTCTTGTCAGAGCCGGGGAACGGGTTCAGCATGAAATAGGCAACCACACCGATGATCAGGAACACGAAAACCGATTTCAGATTGCCACCGCCAATACGTACCAGGCACTTGTTACCACAACCACCGGCAATGGTCATGCCGATACCGAACAGGAGGCCACCCAGCAGGTTTTCTATCCAGATCAATTGCCCATTCCGGTAAGGGGGGTAAGTGGTATTGAGGTTAACCATGCCCAGCACTTCCAGTATCACCACGCCCAGCAAGGCCACACCGATGGCCAGCCCCCAGGCACGGAAACGCCCGGTATGCCCCATGTTCACCCAGTCAGAAACCGCGCCCATGGTGCAAAAGTGTGTTTTCTGGACGATCAGCCCCATGACAAAGGCAATGATAAAACCCGCCGTCAGCAAAAATGACTGCGCCGACGCAAAATCTTCAAACGCCATAATTTTCCTCCTCTCAAACTTTTTTATGGTGCAGGAAGATTATAGATTGATAAATATCAAGGAATAAAGCCTAAACTGCCAATGTATTACCGTGCTGCGGGCAATGTATAACCTGGGCAAAGCTTGCCCCATCCGGCAACACCTGTGCAGTCAGCCATATCTGGCATACTGCCCCGGGGGCATTTTCTTCCAGATTTTTCAGGGTATTGCTGGTGCGTTCAGGGTCGAAAAAGGCCAGTGGCTCATCCAGAAACAGCATCTGTTCCGGTATATGGGCGCTATCCGCCAGTGCATTGGCCACTGCAACCCGCATGGCAAGGGCAATCTGGCGCTGGGTTCCGGTCGAGGTTTCGGCAAAATCCAGGTAGTCATCCTTTTCGCTGGAAAATACCCGCAGGCTGAAATCCGGCAGCAGCTCCAGTTGGCGGTAATGCCCACTGGTAAACTGTTCCACCAGTTCACTGCACCGTTGTTGTACCAACTGGTTGAAACGGCTGACAGCATTGCTGCCATTGCGTTGCAGCAAGCCAACGGCCAGTTCGGTCACAATGTGCTGATGGTGCTCCTGCTCCAGCTCCTCATCCTGACGGGCAAGACTGGCCTGCATCTGTTCCCGCGTCGTCAGCCTGCCCTGCTCGGTCTGGATGGCATTCTGCACATGTTGCAAATAATTGCCGAACTCGCGGTTACGGCTTTCCATGCTGACATTCAGCGCGTCAGCAGCAGCCTGGATGTTTTGCGGTGACGTTTGATAACCCTGCGCTTCTTTCGCCCACTCCGGGATGACGGCAATGTCGGGGTGTTCGCTGCTACGTTCCGGCATGTCCAACCCGGTTTCACGCAAGTAAGTGGCTGCTTCATCATCCACCTGTTCCACTGCCGGGGTGTTATTGGCAGCAAACCCGTCCAGCAAGGTATTGGCCAGATGTCCGGCCTGTTTGCGTAACGGGCTGATGCGGCGCATGTCCACATACCAGCCGTAGATCAGCAAAGCTGCCCCACCCAAGGCCAGGAGTACGGCAATACGGATGGTGGCCTGCCCCAGCATTTCACGCATCCAGCCATTCATGCCTGCCAGCAAGTGGCCGGGGGCAAACAGCAGGAACAGGCCTGTCAGCAACATCAGCAAAAACAGGAACAGGCCGACCCGCGTCCAGAACCCCAGTTTGCTGGCATGTTCCCGTAATGCCTGATACGGCTCGTGGTTGGCGGCATACTGCTCGGTTTCCTTGTCTATCCGCTGCGCCAATTGCAGGAAATGTTGCTGGCGGGTTTCCAGCACATTGCTGACACGTTCCAGATGCGGCAAATGCGCATCGTCAATGTGCAAGGTATCCAGCCCGGTCAGGGTTTCCTCACGCCGCACTTCCCTGCTGGCAATATTGCTGACACGCGCTGCATTTTCATCCTGCAACTGCTCACTGAGCTGGGCATATTCCTTCAGACCTGCCAGCGACAACAAGCTGTCAGCATCCTCCTGCGGGGAATGGGCGCTTTGCTGGCTCCAATAGAATGCCTGCCCGAAACTTTTCTGGTTATACCCCAGCAGTGAACGCAATTGTGCCGCCACAGCGTCGGGTGTATCCGCCAACGTAAGGTTTTCCTCGGTGGAAAACAGGGTTGCCATGACATCACCCTGCTGGTTGACCGAACGGGTCAGACGGTATTCATGCCCGCGCAGCAACAGGCGCAACGTGACCGTTGCCTGCGGACATCCCCAGCGGATCAGCCGGATTGCATCGCCCGCACCCATCTGGCTCGTGCTACCGAACAAACCAAACAGGATGGCATCACCCACCGTACTTTTACCGGATTCATTGCCACCGACCACGGCCAGCAAACCGCGCTCGGGCAGATTATCCAGTTGCAGGTTTGCATACTTGCGGAAGTCCTGTACCGCCAGTGCCTTGATGATCATGCTGCCTGCTCCTTGTGGCGTAAGGCTTCCAGACGCCCGACCACCAGTTTGACAGCATCGGCATAGGCTTCAGGGTCGAAGCCTTCTGTGCCTGCCTGATGGTCAAAGTCCTGCAAACAGAAATCGGCAAACCGCCGGGCAGCGGCGGTTTTTAATTCGGTGGGGCGCAGATTTTGCAGGAAATCCGGGGTTGATTGGTGGGACATGCTCACTCTCCGCAACAATAACTACGCATAACTATATGCGAAGAATGCAGATTTTGCAGTCCTTATAATGCTGCCAGCCGATCCAGGGCACGATAACTGAGTGCTTCGGTCAGGTGCGCAGTACGGATGGCCTCGCTTTCCGCCAGATCCGCAATGGTACGGGCAACCTTGAGGATGCGGTGATAAGCACGCGCCGACAGTTTGAAACGTTCCATCGCATTATTGAGCAGGTTCTGGTCTTTTTCAGCCAGCTTGCAATGCCGGTCGATTTCGCGCCCGTTGAGGGCATTGTTGATCTTGCCCTGCCGGTCATGCTGGCGGCTGCGGGCGGATTCCACCCGTTTGCGCACCTCGGCACTGCTTTCGCCGGATTTGAGCGATTGCAGGTCTTCGTGCCTGACCCGTGGCACTTCGATTTGCAGGTCAATGCGGTCGAGGAATGGCGCGGAAATGCGGCTGCGGTGTTTGCGCTGGCGTTCCGGCGTGCATTCGCAGTTGTCCCGCAGATCACAGGCACGGCCTTGCGGGCAGGGGTTCATGGCCGCCACCAACTGGAACTTGGCCGGGCGCAGGATAGGCCGCGCCGCACGGGAAAGGGTGATGCGCCCGGTTTCCAGCGGTTCACGCAATACGTCAAGCACGCTACGGTCGAACTCGGTAAGTTCATCAAGGAACAAAACGCCGTGGTGGGCAAGGGAAATTTCCCCCGGCTTGACCTGTGACCCGCCACCAACCAGCGCCACGCCGGACGAGGTATGGTGCGGCTCACGCACTGGGCGTTGCCCCCAGCGGCTGGCTTCAAAACCGTGATGGCTGATGGAAGCAATCGCGGCAGATTCCAGCGCTTCCTCTTCGGAAAGCGGCGGCAGGATGGTGGCAAGACGGTTGGCCAGCATGGTTTTGCCCGTACCGGGCGGCCCCACCATCAGCAGGTTGTGGCCACCCGCAGCGGCAATTTCCAGCGCACGCCGCGCCATGAATTGCCCTTTCACATCGCTGAGGTCAAACGGGTAATGGGTTTCTGCCGTTTCAATCTGCTGTTCCCAACGCACCAGCGGCGCATCGCCGTGCAAGTGGTCAATCACTTCGGTAATGTGGCTGGCGGCAAAGACTTTCAGGCCACGGATCAGGCTGGCTTCGGCGGCATTTTCCTGCGGCACAACCAGCGCCCGCCCGGCTTGCAAGGCAGCAAACGCCGTTGGCAACACACCGCGCACCGGGCGCAATTGCCCACCCAGCGACAGTTCACCGATGAATTCGTAATTGCCCAGCGGCTCGGCAGGCAACTGGTCACTGGCAGCCAGCATACCGATGGCAATCGGCAAGTCGAAACGCCCGCCATCCTTGGGAATATCCGCAGGCGCCAGGTTCACGGTAATCCGTTTCAAGGGGAAATGGTAGCCGGAATTGACCAGTGCCGCACGCACCCGGTCACGGCTTTCCTTGACCGCCGTTTCCGGCAGGCCAACGATGGAAAAACCCGGCAGACCGTTGGCCAGATGCACTTCCACACTGACCAGTGGGGCATCCAGACCGCTGTTGGTGCGGCAGTAAACAATGGCGAGGCTCATTCGGCAGACCCTGTTATTGTGATGGATTTTACCGGATTGTGCCGCGAGCACCCATTCTGCTCAAGCAACTGGCGACAAATGGAAAAGCCGGAACTCAGTCAAACAGGCCAGCAATCGTTTCCGATTCATCGGCTGCCTCATCATGGGCTGGCAGGTCAAAACGGCAGTCAGCACTCGGGCGTTCCGATGGATTATTCAGGAAATGGACAAACAGGTCATTGGCGCAAGGCTTATGGTCGAGCACATTATGCGCAATATGCGGAAAACGGAACAAATAAGCGGTATCCATGGAAAAATGATCCTGTACCGCTTTACCCACCCAGTTTGCCGGAGTAATCGGGTCATCCTCACCGGAGAGGATCAATGACGGCGCATTGATTTTACCTTTCCAGCCCGTCAGGGTACGCGGGTGGTTGCCCGAATCCCATACATCACAAACATTGAAACTGGATGGCAGGTAATAACTCAGTTCGGGGTAAACATCAGCCCTGGCAATCATATCCCCCTGCGACATGACCGGATTATCGGCACATTCCACCGACCAGAACACCGGCTCACTGAAACTGTCATCAAACTGGCGGTACAAATAGTCCTCAACAAACCAACGGGCAAGATCGACCCGCCCTTCCTGCAAATGCCGGATCAGGGTCGGCAATTTCGGCAGGTTCTGGCTACTGTATTGGGCATCAAACAGGATCGACAGCAGGATTTCATCGTTCAGGTAGACCGTATCCAGATTGTCCAGATGCAGGTGGGCAACAGAAACAGCCAATGGCTTTTCCCGCAATTTTGCCATCAGCGCCGTGTAGCGCTCGCGCAAATCACGGTTTTCAAGCTGGCAACGGTCATGGGTATCGCAATAACGGAAAATACGTTCAATACCCTGATCGAGCAATTCCGGCCAGTCATGGAACAAATGTTCCTGCGGTGAATACAGGGAATCCAGCACCAGACTGTGCACCTTGTTGGGGAAACGCTGCTGGACTTCGAGTGCCAGACGGGTTCCATAAGACGTGCCCAGCAGGTTGCCCTGATCATAGCCCAACAATTCCAGCAGGTCGTTGACATCCTGGGCGCTGTAAGCTGTCCCCAATTCATTCAGGGGCATCCGGGATGCCAGCAGGCGCTCATGACACTGGCTGGTTGCCGCACGGTAACGCTCGGCATTTTCTTCCGGCGAACCGGGGGCTGAGAGGATTGCGGCATTCAGGTCGCGGTATTCGGGACAGTTCAGGGCAGGCTTGCTCAAACCCGTTCCCCGCTGGTCAAACAGGATCAGGTCACGTTTCATCTCTGCCCGGTGATCAAACCAGCTTAACCAGTCGGCAATGTCCTCACGGCTGCCCACACCTGTTGCAGAGCCTGGCCCGCCTGCCAGATAAACCAGCGGATCAGCCTTATGGCGATTACCGATGTGCCGGATGATAACGACGGGAAGCTGAAAACGGGAAGCCTGGCCTTGCTGCGCAGGCGCGGTATGTAACCAGCCGCAATAAACCGAATGCCTGCTGTCGGTTTCAAACCAGCAATCTTCCTGCGTGAAATAGGCACCGTTGGGAAGTGTGTCGTTGATGAGCAAAACCGGTAAACCCGGATGCACGACTGTCACACCCAGTCCAGCAATCACGATGATGCTCCCCAGCACTAACCAGATTATTTTACTCATGGATAATTAATCATTTGCCCCAGCTTTGCCGGGTTTATTGTAGGCGACCAAAACAGGACGCCAGCTTAATTTCCATGGATGTCAGCCCGCATCAAGGCGTCCAAAAAAGAAAGAGGCGGGGAATGCCCGCCTCAAGTCGACTCTGGGAAAGCCCACCCTGGAAATGGATGGGCTAATAATATGCCGTGTTGTTTTACAGGTTGTAACCGCGCTCGTCGTGAAGGGAAAGGTCGAGACCTTGGGTTTCCTCTTCATCAGTAACGCGCAAGCCGATGAGCGTGTCGATGACCTTGAGCAGGATCAATGAAACAACCGCCGTATAGGCCATGGTTGCTACAACCGCGATTGCCTGGGTCATTACCTGGCCACCGATGGTGACGCCATCAGCCAGACCAGCACCACCGAGGCTCGCATCAGCGAATACGCCGGTCAGCAGTGCACCGATGATGCCACCGATACCGTGTACGCCGAAGGCATCGAGGGAATCGTCATAGCCCAGTGTGCGCTTCAGCTTGGTGGCGCCGAAGAAACAGCCAACACCAGCCACTGCACCGATAACGATTGCACCCATTGGGCCAGCCGTACCAGAAGCTGGCGTAATGGCAACCAGACCAGCGACCGCACCAGAAGCGATACCCAGTACGCTAGGTTTACCGTGGGCAATCCATTCCGCAAACATCCAGGCCAGTGCCGCAGCAGCCGTGGCAATCTGGGTAACAGCCATCGCCATACCGGCAGTACCATCAGCCGCCAGTTCAGAACCTGCATTGAAGCCGAACCAGCCGACCCACAGCATGGAAGCGCCAATAACGGTGTAGCCAAGGTTGTGCGGAGCCATCGCAGTGGTTGGGAAGCCCTTGCGCTTGCCCATGACCAGCGCGGCCATCAAACCGGCAATACCCGCGTTAATGTGTACTACTGTACCGCCTGCGAAATCGAGCACGCCTTTGCCCTGCAACCAGCCGCCACCCCAGACCCAGTGGGCGATTGGGGCATATACCGCCAGCAGCCACAGACCCATGAACCACAGCATGGCGGAGAACTTCATGCGCTCAGCGAAAGCACCAACGATCAAAGCCGGGGTAATGATCGCAAAGGTCATCTGGAAGGTCATGAACACCGTTTCAGGTATCGACCCTTGCAAGCTTTTGCCTGTAACCCCGGCCAGGAAAGCCTTGCCCAGGCCGCCAAAGTAAGCGTTCAGGCCACCGCCATCCGTAAAGGCAACGCTGTAGCCCGCGACAGTCCACAAAATAGTGACCATGGCAGTGATCGCGAAACATTGCATCATCACTGACAGCACGTTTTTGGAGCGCACCATACCTGCGTAGAACAAAGCCAGGCCGGGAATGGTCATGAACAACACCAGCGCAGTAGATGTGAGCATCCATGCGGTATTGCCGGAATCCAGAGTAGGGGCATCGTCAGCCATTGCCAGAGCGGGTAACAAGCCGAGCAATCCTACCATCAGGGCAGCAGAACGCCCCTTGAGCTGCTTAAACATAACGTTCTCCTATGAAATGTGTACGGTTGGGATCACAGGGCTTCAACGCCGCTTTCACCTGTACGGATACGGATAACCTGTTCAATGGAAGTCACAAAAATCTTTCCATCACCGATTTTGCCGGTATTGGCCGCCTTGCTGATTGCCTCAACAACCTGGTCCACCTGACCAGCGTCAACCGCTGCTTCCAGTTTGATTTTTGGTAGGAAATCAACCACATACTCCGCACCACGGTACAATTCGGTATGGCCTTTCTGACGGCCAAACCCTTTTACTTCCGTTACCGTGATACCTTTGACGCCAATTTCCCCTAGCGCATCACGTACATCATCAAGTTTGAAAGGCTTGATAATGGCTGTAACCATTTTCATAAAGATTTACTCCTTGCGTTAAGCGCCCCGCCCGTTGCAGGCAGGGCTGACAGGACAGGACTTAGAAATCGAAGGATTTTTTCCAGGACAGGCTGACTTTAGCTGCATTCGCTTTCGTATCAGTAGTCGTCAACAAACCGCTTGGCTTATCAACAGCCAGGGTGAAATCTCCGGCCTTACCTACTGTTTTGGTCAAAGAGAGTTGTGCATGGCTGTAATCCCTGGTATTAGGATCATCGAAGTTATACCGCCCAGCCTTAACCCCATAACTCCAGTTATTAGGCAAGGAGCCGTTATAGCCAAGCGCATAATAAACATCGTGTTTAGGTGTGGTAACAGGAGACTCTTTATCCACTGTATAATCCACTTCTGCGCCTACCCCCTTGTAACCAACCTTACCGTAGACTTCAGTAAAGTCCTGGGCAATGGCATCGGGTGCGTAGTTATAGCGGATAGCCCCGACATCATAGCTAAATCCAGACTTCAGCTCTTTCTTGTAACCACCGTAAACATCTAATTCAGTACCTGCATTTTTCACTGCGTTACCGGCAGAATCAGTGCCAGGAAAACGCACATTGGAAGTCCAGGTTCCTACATAAAGGCCATTGTCAGCAGAATAATCAAGCCCTGCTTGTGCTGCACCACCGTCCATGGTTTGGGTCACACCACGCCACATGTAGTTGGTAGTGGCGCCAATGTTGGCGCTTGCGCCCGCGAAAGCTTGTGTACTGATGAACAGGGAACCAAGCACAGTAGTTGTCAACAAAAGGCCATTTTTCATCTCAATATCTCCTGTTAAGAAAATTCAAATCTTGTGACAGGATTTACTTAAGCAATTGCCGTGCCAACCCACGAGCAAACCCGTGTAACAGCGTTGTAAACAGGCACAGTGTTGTAAAAAGGCCGCAGAGGCAGGTAATGGATGCCGAACCATGGCGACTATTCAGCACAAAGATGGTGCATTAGGATGTGCTAATGCACCATGATAAATAGATACCCTCCAGAAACACCGGATTTGCTACAATGCGGTGCACTTCCACCCTACTAGAAAAGGAATACAGCCATGCAAAACTTCGGCAACCTGGACGACCTGACCAGAAAGCTTTCCTCACTCTTGCCAGAGCCGGTACGTCACATGCAGGAAGATGTGGAAAAGAACATGCGCGGCCTGCTCGAAAGCGGCCTGCAAAAAATGAATCTGGTGACGCGGGAAGAGTTCGACATCCAGTCTGCCGTGTTGTTACGCACCCACGAGAAACTGGAAGCACTGGAAAAACGCCTCGCTGCACTCGAAACCCAACAGGGGTAAGGGCGGCTTATGGTCGCTGGCTATCGTACTGCTCGATGGTGGTTCCCCCATCCCCATCAAGCTGCATCTGTTCCAGCACCTTGCCGCGCAGGATTGCCCGCCCCCTGCGCCGTTCCACCCCCTGAATGCTGTACTCGAAACCGTAGACCCGCCGCCAGACCAGATGCCCCTGCCGGTTACGGGCTGGCTTGAGGCTTTCCAGCGCTACTGTCTGATCCAGAAACTGCACATCAATTTCAACGCACGCCCGTTGCGCAGCACGG
>JBBIHI010000067.1:0-11596 GCA_037447095.1 Thiotrichaceae bacterium | reverse complement strand
GGTGGTAAAGGTGATCCAGGCAATAATCGACAGGATGGTCTTGTGGACCAGATGCTGGGCAAACAGGTTGTCAACATACAGCAGGCCACTGAGCAGGCCAAACGTCAGTAAAATAACCCCCACCAGGATCAGTTTGAATAACAGCGCTTCCATATCCAGCAGTGGTGGCAGGGTACGGATCAGTCCAACCGGATTATGGTTGTGCAGGTGGCGGTTCTGCCAAGCCAGTAAAATGGCCTGCAAGGCCGCCAGGGTCAACATACTATAGGCCAGCAAGGAGGTGAAAACGTGCACGCCGAGTCCGCTTGCCAGATTGATCAGGGGGCTGTTATCCGCGTCCAGCATGGGCAACAGCATGGCACTCAGGGTAAAGGGCACGACGAAAATGCCCAGCGTTTCCAGTGGGCGGCTTAGCATGGTGACAAATAACAGCAGGCTGCATAGCCACATGACAATGGATGAAGCTGCTGCAAAATTAATGGAAATACCAGGGCTATGGGAGATGGCATCAATGATGCTTACGGCATGTAGCGTTTCCGCTGCCAACCATGCCATCACCAACAAATGCCGGTAGGCGGGCGGCTGGCCACGAAAGCGGTTACGCAGGCGTATGCCAATCAATAGCCATGTCACCAGCCATAACAGTGTCGCAAACAGGTTGATCGTTATTGTCATTCGTCAGGGTTTTCGTAGGTTAGCCTTAATCCGCAATGTTCAAGCGTTATGCTGCTTCTGTGGGAAAGCATTCATTTTTGCTTTAGTGGTATGATAGCAACTTGTGCCTGAATGGGACTAGAAAGAAGTCAAACATGTTCGAGAATTTGAGTGAACGTCTGTCGCAGACAGTCAAAAAACTGCGTGGTCAGGCGCGTCTGACCGACGAAAATATCAAGGATGCCTTGCGTGATGTACGCATGGCCTTGCTGGAGGCGGATGTCGCCTTGCCGGTGGTGCGTGAGTTCATCAATCGGGTGCGTGAGCGTGCCGTCGGTCAGGAAGTGCTGGAAAGCCTGACGCCGGGGCAGGCATTGATCAAGGTGGTCAATGACGAGTTGGTGGCCATCATGGGCAAGGCCAACGAAAGCCTGTCACTAAATGCGCAGCCGCCCGCAGTCATCCTGATGGCTGGTTTACAGGGGGCAGGTAAAACCACCACTGTCGGTAAACTGACCCGTTTCCTTAAGGAGCGCCAAAACAAATCAGTCATGGTGGTCAGTTGTGACGTGTACCGCCCGGCGGCCATCCGCCAATTGGAAACGGTTGCAGGCCAAACGGGCGGGGTATTTTTCCCCAGTGAGCCAAACCAGTTGCCGGTGGATATTGCGAAAGCGGCGCTGGAGCAGGCCAAGCGCAAATACATGGACGTGCTGATTATTGATACGGCAGGGCGTTTGCATGTGGATGCCGAGATGATGGCTGAAATCCAGGCAATCCATGCCGCAGCCAAGCCGGTAGAAACCCTGTTCGTGGTTGATAGCATGACGGGGCAGGATGCGGCCAATACGGCGAAGGCGTTTGGTGATGCATTGCCCCTGACAGGTGTCGTATTGACCAAGGCCGATGGTGATGCCCGTGGCGGGGCGGCCCTCTCCGTGCGGCATATTACCGGAAAGCCGATCAAATTCATCGGTGTGGGTGAAAAGCTGGATGCGCTGGAGCCTTTCCATCCTGACCGTATGGCTTCGCGTATCCTGGGAATGGGGGATGTGCTCAGCCTGATTGAAGAGGCACAGCGCAAGGTTGACCATAAAAAAGCCCAGGCACTGGCAAAAAAACTGCACAAGGGCAAAAGCTTTGATTTTGAGGATCTACGTGACCAGATGACCCAGATGTTGAATATGGGCGGGGTTGCAGGATTGTTGGACAAGTTGCCGGGTGTCGGCAACCTGCCTGCCAATGTCAAGGATCAGGCCAATGACCGGGAAATCCGCAGGATGATTGCCATCATCAACTCCATGACGCTGGATGAGCGGCGTAATCCTGACATCATCAAGGCATCGCGCAAGCGCCGGATCGCCGCAGGTTGTGGTTTGCAGGTACAGGACGTGAACCGTTTGCTGAAGCAGCACTTGCAGATGAGTCGCGCCATGAAGCAGTTTTCCAAGGGCGGGATGCGTAAGTTGTTGATGGGTGGGTTGAAAGGCAAATTACCCTCTGGTGGTTTTCCGCCCATGGGTGGGTTCCCTGGATAGGAAATCAGCATAAGTCCGGTTTTTTTGTAATCTCTGCCCTATGTCATGATAAGAGAAGTTTGCCTGTTCTATTATCTAGTTGTATGATGCGCTTCGTCCAGATGTTCGATGAGATAGGCATGACGGGGGTTGTTGTGCTGAAGACTGGATGTGCTTTTGTTCCAGATCGGTATTGGTCTGGTGCATTATCCCTTTCCATCAACGTGAGAGAGTTTGATTTATGAACATGAAATCTCAATTTGCTATCGCTGGCCTGCTGTTCGCTGGCCTGCTGGTTTCTGGTTGCAGCCAACAGCAATCTGCTGGCTCCCAACAAACTGCTTCCCAACAGCAAGCTGCTGAAGCTCCTGCTGCTCCTGCTGCTCCTGCTGCTCCAGTTGTTCGCGCTCCAGTTGTTCCTCATGTAAAAGCTAAGGGCAACTACAAAGGCCCTGTCGCTCAGGACGCTGCTTCTGCTGCTCAAATGGAACAGTACAAGAAGTAATTCTTGTCAGCTAGCCACCTTCGGGTGGCGGTTCCGAAGCCCCTTGTCTTGGCAAGGGGCTTTTTTTTTGTGCATGGCTAAAGAAAGTTTGCCGTTGGTCGGCTTTTAGGGGGAATTTGTACTAAATAGTATTACGTGTGCAGTAAGGATGCGTCACTCTTGCTACACTCAGAAGCATTCTCTGATGACTAATTTTTTAATGAAATGAGGCCAAAGCCATGGAATTGAAGTCCAAATTGACATTAACCGCCCTGATTTGTGCAGGTTTCCTTGCAACGGGTTGTAGCCAGCAGCAATCTGCCGGTGCCCAACAAACCACTTCACAACAGCAGACGGCTGCTCCTGCACCGGCGCCTGCTCCTGCACCACGGCACTATGCTCCACCACCTCGCCATCAGTATGTGCCACCTGTGAAGGTTCCTTCTGTCAAGGCAAAAGGTAACTATAAGGGTGCAGTGAAGATGGATCAGTCTTCACAGAACATGATGCAGCAATATCAACATTGATCTGTCATCACTTTCGGGTGAGTCTCTGCCGGTAAGGTGGGGCTCGCCTTTGAAGTGTTGGTATGTCGATTTCAAGATGATGGGTCGGTTTTTGCCAAAAACCATGCTAAATTTATTGGGTGCAGTAGAAAGAAATAATTCTTCTGCTACACTTCGAGTGCTTTCCCTTAAACAACGAAAGAGACCAAGACGATGAAAATCAAATCCCATCTCACACTTGCAACATTGATTGTTGCTGGCATGTTCGCTACGGGTTGTAGCCAACAACAATCTGCGGGCAGTCAGCAAACCGCAGGTGGTCAGCAGGTTACTGATAATGGTGGAGCTGGCGGCTCTTCTGCCCAGGGTTGTGACCCAAAAGCAGACAAAAACTGCCACCAGCATCCAGAAGCGCCTGACTGCGCCATGAGCAAATGGCATAGCCATCCATACAAGGATCCAAACCACAAGCATACTTATGGCTGCCTCGGTGGTTCCAAACCGCAGATTCCTCACGTCAAGGCCAAAGGTAACTACAAAGGCCCTGTCGCCATGGATGATGCCAGCCAGGCAACCATGCAGCAATATCAGCAGAAGTAACCATCCTTTAACAGCAGCAGTATGTGCTGCTGTCGGGTGATGTGGCTCTGTTCAAATGCCCGATTGTTTTGTCAGTCGGGCGTTTTTTTGGTTGAAGTCCTCTGCATTGAGGGCTAACCTATCGCAGGTATTACTGACGGGTGTCGGCTTTAGTCAGTGTCTTTTGAGAGTGTCGGTAAATTTTAATCAAGTTGTATCTCCATGAAGAAAGTAATCAATTTATATTCTTTGCTGGTTGCGCTGTTTTTCTGCGTGCCGTCTTCCGTGTGGGCCGAGGTCTGGCCAAATGAAAATCAATGGGATGCAACATGGGAGGATCGTTATCGCCATTGGGTGGTGACGAACTGGAGAGATGATATTTTCATGGATCCGTCCAAACCGATTTACTACAAATATGAGACAGATTGTGCCGATGCGACATATGCCATGCGTCTCATTTTTTCATTTGAAAACCGTTTGCCCTATGTGATCAATAACCGTGACAAGGCGGGTCAGGTTGTCAGCAATAGCATGGGAATGTGGGATAACCTTCCACCTCCTCGCCGGGTTCGTGCATTCATGGATTATGTCGCTGACATGACCAGTAGTGAATCCTTGCGTAATGATACCTACCCGATTGCACTGAATGATATAAAACCGGGTGATGTATACGTGGCGCCTGGTGTCCACTCTTACCAGATTGCTGATGTGACAGACGCGGGGATTGCAGAGGTCATGGCCTCCACTACCCCCAAGGAGCCGCGTTATTTGTTGAAAACGCCATCGTTCCCGTTTTACGTGCCGGAAGACAAGCGTCTGGGTGATGGTTATCGCCGTTTCAAGGAGCCACAGAATATTGGCAAGCCAGCCAACCAGCAGCCCGGCTACAGTGAAGAGCAGTTTAAGGTGGCTGCTGACGTAAATTATGATTACGTCGTGTTTACGGATGTTATCTCCAAAAAACTTGGTAAGCGTGAAGAGAGGCCGGAAGAAAAAACCATGCGCTTGCTGTTGGCGTTGTGCATGTATGCAAATGACCGCAGCGTGTATGTCTATGATGCACTGTGGTATTTGCAAAAAATCCGTGGTGAGGGCCGTCGCTGCATGAATGCAAAAGAATATGACGACCATTCAACGCCGGGGCGGGACAAGCGTTTGAAGATGTTCTTCGATTCATTGCGCCGTCATCTGGATCGCGTCGGGCGTTTTGATCCTCGTTCGCAGCCTGCACGCTGGGCAAAAGCGGTCTTTTCCAATGACCAGCCGCCGCCGCAGGAAATGAAAAGCCTGAACAACTTCTGTATGGTGCAAATGACTTTGGTGGACGATGGTCAGCCAAACTACTACATGACATTGCGTGAACTGCGTCAGAACGTTGATGCTGGATCGCTGGTTTCTGATCCACATGCACCATTGCCATATCGCTGGGGTATTGCAAAGACGCCATTTAATTCAGGCTGCCCCAGCTATTAAGGTTGGGTATCCTTTCGGCGGATTAAGCTTGCGAACTGACGCTGGTCAGACAACGATATAAGCATGATTAGGAAGCGTCTCCTGTTTATTTTTGTACGGCTCAAAGTAGGTAAGCAAGAGAGGGATTAATGAGAAGTGTGTCGATAATTTCTGGTTACGGATTATTGGCGGTGTTGTTTGGCGGCTTTGTCGTGGGGGGGTGTTCCAGTCAGTCAAGCTCCCAATCTACCAATATGCAACGTTCAGGTGCGGCACGCTACTCGCTGGCCACGCCTGAACGTTTGTCGTATGCGGCACTCGACAGGCTCCGTCACCGGGTGATGTATGATGGCCGTTACTTCCCGATTGGGTATCCAAATGGTGATGTGCCTGCGAATGTTGGTGTGTGTACGGATACGGTGATACGTTCCTACCGCAAGATGGGCGTTGATTTGCAGCGGTTGGTTCATGAGGATATGGAACGTAATTTTTATTCGTATCCAAACTTGCCCAAGTGGGGGTTGACAGGCCCGGATGCCAATATTGACCATCGCCGGGTGCCTAACCTGAAGGCATTCTTTACCCGTCATGGTGCGCGGCTTCCGATTACGTCAAATCCGCGTGACTATAGGCCGGGTGATCTTGTTACCTGGAATCTGGGTGGGGATCAGGAGCATATTGGTATCGTGGTTGACCGCAAGTCGAAGGCCGACCCTGACCGTTATATGATCGTACATAATATAGGTGAGGGCGAGCGCATTGAAGATGTGCTGTTCCAAATGCCAATCTCCGGGCATTATCGGTATTTCCCGCGTGTGAGTGCAGGAAGGCAGTACGCCTCCCGGTAGCTGTCGGCTCCCTGGTTCGCTTCTGATAAAAGCCTCTGATTCTGGCAGGGGCTTTTTCTTTGGCAGGGCGTGAATCAGTACTTCACTTTTTCTGAAATTAACGTACAATTCCGCGTTTACTTTGGGGTAGGTAACTTACCCTGTGTTAGCAGTATTATTGTAAGGTTTTGTAATGGTCAACATTCGTCTGGCAAGAGGTGGTGCGAAAAAGCGCCCATTCTATCACATCGTGGTCAGTGACAAGCGCAAGCCACGTGATAGTGGTTACATTGAGCGTATCGGTTATTTCAACCCGGTTGCGCGTGGTCAGGAAGTACGCCTGCATGTAGAGCAGGATCGTGTGGCTTACTGGCTGGGTTGTGGTGCGCAACCAACAGACCGCGTTGCCAAACTGCTGAAGGAAACGGCTGAGCAGGCTGCTGCATAAGCTTATGTCCCGTCCTGACATGATTACATTGGGAAAGATTTCCGGTGTTTTTGGTGTGAAGGGCTGGGTGAAAGTATTCTCGTACACTGAGAAACGAGGCGGCATCCTGGATTATGATCCGTGGTTCCTGCATGTCGGTGGCGAGTGGCGGGCTTATTCACTAAAAGCCGGTCAATTGCAAGGAAAAGGCGTTATCGCCAGCTTGGAAGGGATTGAACAGCGGGAACAGGCTCAATCTCTGCAAGGGTGTGAGATTGCCGTTCCCCGTGGGCAATTGCAGGAACTCCGCCAGGATGAGTATTACTGGACTGACCTTGAAGGCATGGATGTTGTTACTGTTGCAGGCGCTGGGCTGGGCAAGGTTGACTCCTTGTTCGAGACCGGTTCCAACGATGTATTGGTGGTGAAGGGCGACAGGGAACGGTTGATCCCCTGGATTATGGGGGATGTGATCCGTTCGGTTTCACTGGAAGACAGTCGTATTCTGGTGGAATGGGATCCCGACTTCTAGTATGGCAATGCAAATTGATGTCATTACACTGTTTCCCGAACTGGTTAATGCCGTCGTGGACAGTGGGGTGACAGGCAGGGCGGCAAGCCGTGGGCTTATTGCATTGAGGTACTGGAACCCACGTGATTACGCGACGGATGTTCATCGCAGTGTGGATGACCGGCCTTACGGTGGTGGCCCGGGAATGGTGATGAAAGCCGATTGCCTGCTTCCGGCGATCCGCGATGCCCGCGATCAGAATACAGGCAAGGTAATTTACCTGAGTCCGCAGGGAACGCCACTGGATCAGGCAATGGTTAACACGTTGGCGCAGGAGCCGGGACTGGTTTTGCTGTGCGGGCGTTACGAAGGTATCGACGAGCGGGTTATTGAGCTGGAAGTCGATATGGAATGTTCGATTGGTGACTATGTGCTGAGTGGCGGAGAGCTGGGAGCCATGGTGCTGATTGATGCTGTGACCCGGCAGTTGCCCGGTGCCTTGGGTCACCATGATTCGGCAGCGGAAGATTCTTTTTTTGATGGGTTGCTGGATTGCCCGCATTATACCCGCCCGGAAAGTCTGGAAGGGTTGGAAATTCCGGCAGTCCTGAAAAGCGGCAACCATGCTGACATTGCCCGCTGGCGTAAAAAGCAGGCATTGGGCAGGACATGGCAGCGCAGGCCGGAATTATTGCAGGCACGACAGTTGAGTGGCAGCGAACGTGCGCTGTTGGACGAATATAGAAACGAGTTTGAGAGAAGTACGGAACTTCATTAGAGGATCATCATGAACACGATTATTCAACAACTTGAACAAGAGCAGATGACAAAGGCTATCCCTGATTTCAATCCGGGCGATACCGTTGTGGTTCAAGTGCGCGTCAAGGAAGGTGACAAAGAACGTCAACAGGCTTATGAAGGTGTTGTTATCGCCAAGCGTAACCGTGGCCTGAATTCTTCCTTTACAGTTCGGAAGATTTCCTATGGTGAAGGCGTTGAGCGTGTCTTCCAGACGTTCAGTAACAGCATTGCCGGTATCCAGGTAAAGCGTCGCGGTGATGTCCGCCGTGCAAAGCTGTACTACCTGCGTGGCCGTACCGGTAAAGCTGCCCGTATCAAAGAAAAGGTCTGATCCGGCGTTTATCATACCATGGAGCCGACAGTACTCACCCGGTCTGTCGGCTTTTTGTGTTCCATCGGGAGGTCTGAGGGGCGATGCTTTTAGATTTCCTGGATGTGATACCTGCCTCATACTGGTACTTGTTTGCAGGAATACTGCTGGCTGCAAGTGCCGTCTATTTCTGGCTATCTATCCGTCAACGTACCCGTAGGCGCTTGCAATGGGCGCAGCAACAGATGCTTGCCGTTAGTCTGGGCGGGGTTTCCGAAACTGCCTTGTTGGTTGACCGGGATGGTATCGTTGATTTCATTAACCCGGCTGCGGAAAATATATTCAAGTACAAACAGCGCAGTGTGCGGGGCAAGCATTATAGTGAATTGCTGAGCCTGCTTGACCTGCATTCAAGCCAGCCGCTGGCGTGGTTTGACAAGGCACGTTCGGGGAGCCGTCAGTTTTCAGGCGAGTGCTTGTTGAGCACTTCTTCAGTCAGCAAATTGCGGGTGGCCTACAGTGTGCAGGAAATGCATTACGCAGAAAGCCAGGAGCCGTGGTATTTGCTGTTATTGCGTGACCAGACGGAACTGAATGCCTTGCAACTGCGGCTGGATCACATGGAAATGCATGATCAGCAGACCATGCTGCTGAACAGCAAAAGTTTTGAGTCCCGTCTGAAACTCGCGCTGGATCAGGTACGCCAGCATGGGGTCAGGCACGTATTCTGCCTGATTGCCATGGATCAGTTCAAACTGGTGAATGATACCCTGGGGCATAGCGCCGGGGATGTCCTGATTGAGCGGATTTCCCGCATTCTCAGGGATGAGGTTGATGCCAAACATGATGTGCTGGCGCGTCTGGGGGGGGATGAATTTGGTATCCTGTTTCTGGAGACTGAACCGGCTGTCGCTATCCGTGCGGCTGAGCAAATCCGTCAACGGCTGGAATCTTACGAATTTGAATGGAACAAGGTCAGCCACAAGGTAACGGCAAGCATCGGTTTCGTGCCCCTGTTCAAGGGGTTGAATACGCCTAACCGCATCCTGTCCATGGCAGATGCGGCGTGTCGGGTTGCCAAGGACAAGGGCGGCAACCGCATCCATATTTACAAGCCCAATGATCAGGATGTCCTCAAGCAGCGCGGCAATATGGTCTGGTTGGGGCGGCTTAAAAAGGCATTCGAGGCCGGGAATTTCCGTCTGGTTGCCCAGCCGATCCATTTGCTGGAGGAGGCGGCTTTCCAGAGGCCGTTTTCCCACTATGAAGTGCTGATACGCCTGTATGATGAGAACAACCAGCCCATCCCCCCGGATGAGTTTATACCGGCGGCTGAATACTATTCCATGATGCCACGCCTAGATCGCTGGGTAGTGCGCAAGTTATTGCAATCCCTGAAAGAAGTGACCCAGAAAGTGCCGCGCCCGGTATTTGCGGTCAACCTGTCCGGGCAGAGTCTGGACGAGCCGGATTTCCTGTCCTTTGTATTGGATGAAATCCGTCAGGCGGGTATCAGTCCGGCCATGTTGTGCTTCGAGATTACTGAGCGGGTTGCCATCCATAACCTGGAACTGGCACAGAAATTCATTGGAACGCTGAAAAAACTGGGATGCAGTTTCTCCCTGGATGATTTTGGAACCGGGGTGAGTTCATTCAGTTATTTGAAATCCTTGCCTATGGATTACCTCAAAATTGACGGCAGCTTTATCAAGGAAATTGCCAGCGACCAGGTGGCTGAAGCCATGGTGCGCTCAGTGACCCAGGTAGGCCACCTGATGGGGGTGGAGGTTATCGCCGAGTATGTCGAAAATACCCAGATCATCCAGATTCTGCGCGACATAGGGGTGGATTTTGGCCAGGGCTATGGCATTTCCAAACCAATCCCGCTGGATGAGGTTATTCAGCGTCACCACTTATAAGGGGTAATGGCATGAAAATTCATATTCTGGGGATTTGTGGCACCTTCATGGGTGGGATTGCCTTGCTGGCGCGGGCGCAAGGGCATGTGGTGACGGGTTCTGACAGCAATGTTTACCCGCCGATGAGCACCATGTTGGCAGGGCAGGGCGTAGACCTCCTGCAAGGCTACCAGCCGCAAGATTTACCGGAAGATGCTGACGCCATCGTGGTGGGCAATGTGATGAAACGGGGCTTGGATGTTGTCGAGCACATGTTGGATCATGACCTGCCGTACATTTCCGGGCCGCAGTGGCTGGGGGAAAATATCCTGCGCGGACGTTGGGTGCTGGCGGTTGCCGGTACGCACGGCAAAACCACCACCTCCAGCATGTTGGCCTGGATTCTGGAATACGCGGGTTTGCAACCGGGTTTCCTGATCGGTGGTGTGCCGGAAAATTTTGGCGTCTCGGCGCGGCTGGGTGAGTCACCGTTTTTCGTGGTGGAGGCGGATGAATATGACACGGCCTTTTTCGATAAGCGTTCCAAATTTGTGCATTACCACCCGCGTACAGTCATCCTGAATAACCTCGAATATGACCACGCGGATATTTTCCCGGATGTGCAGGCGATCAAGACGCAGTTCCACCATCTGATGCGCACTGTGCCCGGTTCCGGTTTGGCGGTTGTCAATGCACAGGATGCCAATCTGCGTGACACTCTGGCAATGGGTTGCTGGACGCCAGTGGAAACCTTCGCTGATGGCGATTGGCGGGCGGGATACCTGCAAGGGGATGGCAGTGAATTTCGGGTGTTCTGTCAGGGCGAGGAACAAGGTGTGGTGCGTTGGGACTTGCTGGGCGAGCACAATGTCAACAATGCCCTTGCGGCCATTGCTGCCGCACGTCACGCGGGTGTTCCGGCTGTCCACGCGATTGCTGCATTGGCTGAATTCAAGGGTGTAAAACGTCGGATGCAGGTGCGTGGCAGCGTGCGTGATGTCACGGTATACGATGATTTTGCCCACCACCCGACAGCGATTACCACAACCTTGGCAGGTTTGCGGGCAAAAGTCGGGCAGGCGCGGATCATTGCCTTGCTGGAGCCGCGTTCCAATACCATGAGGATGGGGACACACAAGGCACAACTGGCAGAATCCTTGCGGGCAGCAGATGCCGTTTTCCTGTATCAGCCACCGGGGCTGGATTGGGATTTGGGCGATGTCGTTGCCGGGTTGGATGGTAAAGGCCATCTGTTCCACGACATTGATGCTTTGGTGGCCGCAGTGACGGCAATGGCAGGGGCGGGAGACCACGTGCTGGTCATGAGTAATGGCGGTTTTGGTGGCATTCATGACAAGCTGTTGGGGTCGTTGGGGTGAGGGGTAAACAAACCATCACCTTGATCATGACGGGTGCTTCGGGGGCGCAATACGGCTTGCGGCTGTTGGAATGCCTGCTGCAAGCCGGGTGTCGGGTATTCCTGCTGCTGTCCCGCCCGGCGCAAATAGTGGTGAACATGGAAACCGAACATCAACTGCCAGGGCGAGCCAGTGAAATACAAGCCTATTTCAGCAGCTTGTATGGCGCACAGCCGGGGCAGTTGCAGGTATTTGAGCGTGAGCAATGGACT
>JBBIHI010000066.1:0-11670 GCA_037447095.1 Thiotrichaceae bacterium | reverse complement strand
GTCCACTCACTGGAACATGCGTGCGCTGCTGGCTCATGACATGCAAAACGGTGCAGAGGAAACCAAGCAGAAGGAATACCTGACCAAGGTTGGTGCAGCTTCCTATGACCAGATTGCACAAGACCCTGACATGTCTGCTTTCGTGCGTTCCTACGGCGCGGGTGAGTTCGGTGACAAGTGTGCGGCCTGCCATCAACGTGGTGGTCAGGGTGTGGTCGGCAAGTTCCCTAACCTGGTGGATGACGACTGGTTGTGGGGTGGTGATACCAAAACCATCGAAACCACTATCCGTGGTGGCCGTCTGGGTTATATGCCTTCTTTCAAGAACACCCTCAATGATGAGCAGTTGAAGCAGGTTGCCAACTATGTGCTGAGCCTGTCTGGCGAACCGCATGACGCAGCGGCTGCTGCGGAAGGCCAGAAAATCTTCCAGGGTGACACAGGTGGTTGCTACATGTGCCACACCAAGGAAGGCACTGGTATGCACGCACAAGGTTCTGCCAATCTGACCGATAAAATCTGGACGATTGCCAACGTGCCTGCGGCTGAAACGCCTGAAGCCAAAGTGGCTGCGGTTGAATCTGTTATCAGCAACGGTGTCCACCGTCAGATGCCTGCATGGGCTTCCCGTCTGGATGACACTGAAATCAAGGTATTGGTTGCTTACCTGAAACAAATGTCTTCTGAGACTGCTGCCCAGTAACAGAACATTTGTTGTGGAACCTGAAAAGGCCGGATGATCTCCGGCCTTTTTTTGTTTGTGGGGGTGTCTTTGTTCTATTGAGAAATATTAGAAAATGTTAAAGTTCCTCCCGCCATTTGATCAAGCGCAAGGCAAGCGCAATAAACTTCCGTATGATGCAAGCCATCTGGCTTATTGGATTTCCCCACGATGAGTATTGAACAAGTTGTTGAACCGAAGTCTTCCTTGCAACCGCGCTCGGTGGAAGGACGTTTCCGTAATATCAAGACAGGCATTTTATTACTGGCTTACGGTGTTTTCTTCCTGTTGCCGTGGTTGCGCTGGCACCGCGCAGTTGGCCCTGATCAGGCAGTGCTGTTCGATATTTCTGGGCGACGTTATTACATCTTCGACATCGTGATGCACGCGCAGGACATTTTCTGGCTGACAGCCTTACTGTTCCTGGCTGCGGTATTACTGTTCTTTGTCACAACCCTGTTCGGGCGGGTGTTCTGCGGCTATTTCTGCTTCCAGACCTTGTGGACAGATGCATTCCGCTTTCTCGAACGCTTTGTCCAGGGGGATCGGGTTGCCCGCCTGCGTCTCGACAAACAGCCATGGAATGCCGAGAAGATCATCAAAAAGGGTGGCACGCATGTGCTATGGATTGCATTGGCGATGTGGACAGCGATCAGCTTTGCCCTGTACTGGGGGGATGCTTTCGGGCTGACAGCCGATTTCTTTACCGGGTCTGCACCAGCAGCGATGTACGGTACGGTGATTATCCTGACTTTGACAACTTATTTGACCGCAGGTTGGGCGAAGGAATATGTGTGCCTGCACATGTGCCCTTACTCCCGTTTTCAGAGCGTTATGTTCGACCAGGACACCATGATTGTCTCGTATGACAAAAACCGTGGTGAAGGTACTGCTGGGCGGTTAAAGCCCATCAAGGATATGCGTGATCAGGGCAACCGTCAGGCTGCCGGGCATGGGGATTGCGTGGATTGCGGCCTGTGTGTGCAGGTTTGCCCAACCGGTATCGATATCCGTAACGGTTTGCAAATCGGTTGTATCCACTGTGCGCTGTGCATTGATGCCTGTGACGGGATCATGGACAAGCAGGGCTGGAAACGTGGCTTGATCCGTTATACCTCCGAACATGGGCTGGAAGGCAAGAAAACCAAAATCCTCAAACTGCGTACCATCGGTTATGGTCTGGCAACCCTGCTGGCAACCGTTTACCTGATCTGGAGTATCGGTAGTAGCAAACTGCTGGAAGCGACCGCCGTACAAGTCCGTAGCCCATTGTTCGTGCAGTTGTCGGATGGGCGTATCCAGAACAGTTACGAGGTCAAGATCAACAACAAGACCATGGAAGCTGGCCGTTACAAGCTGGAGATGGAAAATCTGCCATCTGCCGAGCTGGACATGGGCAAATTCAGTGATATTAGCCTGAAACCGGACTCCAGCATACGTATTCTGGTGAAAGTCCGGTATACTGCGCAGCCTGGCGATACACAGAAGAACCGCGAATTCCAGTTCCGCTTGACGCCGCTGGAAGGCAAGGTCAAAGAGCCTGTGATCATTCCTGCGCACTTTATCAGCTCATGATGGTTAAATGGACGGTCAAAATTTACTCCTAACGCTGGGGGTGGGCGTTTCCGCTTCGTTCATCCTGTTCTTCATCCTCAAAGGGTTGCGCCAACCGCCCAAGTTGGCAGCCCTGCTGACGGTTCTGATTGTCGAGGGGGTTTACATCCCCTGGTCAGCCCTGCACTGGAGCGGGCTGGATGTTTTTGCCATCCATTTCGCCTTTTACACCATGGTGCCTGCCGGGCTAGGGATTATCTTTGGCAATCAGGACGACAAAGACCCGAATGCTGCAAACAAGCCAAAGTCACGGTTTTTCCATTGGGTTCCCTTGACTGTTGTGGCCTTTTTCCTGGTATTGGCAACGGTCGATTCGGTCATCATTACCCTGGTCAACCAGGGAGCCAGCGCCAATTTCGTGCAAAAATTCCTGCCAACGCCGAAAAGTAAAAAAGTGGGCAAAGTCGTTGCCTCGGCTTTCTCGGGTACGGTTGCCAAGGATTTTCAGAAAGATGTTGCCCAATATAACCGCTATGTTGATGAGCTGCGCCAGCAGGCAACCCTGGGCTGGCGGATCATGGATGGCTGGGTCGACAAGCCGGTTGCCGGTAAGCCTGCCCTGTTCCGTTTGCGGGTCATTGACGATGAAGGGATGCCGGTAACAGGGGCAACCGTTGTTGTGCAGTTCATGTTCACAGCAGACAAGAAGCAGGACAGCGAAATCACCCTGCCGGAAGTGGAGCCGGGTTTCTACGGCCAGCCTGTCACTTTGCCGGAATCCGGGGCATGGTCGCTGCTCATCAATGTTAACCATGGCAAGGATGCTTACGAGGCCAAAGGGGAAACCCTGGTCGCAGTATCCGGGTAAGCCATGACCGATCAGCCACATCAGGATTGCTTCCACTGCGGTCAGCCGCTACCAACCGGGGCGCACTACCCGGTTGAAATTGACGGGCAGGTGCGCGAAATGTGCTGCACTGGTTGCGAAGCGGTTGCCAAAGCCATCGTTGAGAACAACCTGACCGATTATTACCGTTTCCGCACGGAAATCGGCAGCCGCCCGGAAGACCTGATTCCCGAAGCCCTGCGTCAGTTGCAGGTATACGATGCGCCGGAATTGCAGAAATCCTTCGTGCGTGAAGTAGGGGATAATGTCCGCGAAGCGTCGCTGATCCTGGAAGGCATTGTCTGCGCAGCCTGCGTATGGCTCAACGAAAACCATGTCAAGCAACTGCCGGGTATCCACGATTTCCGCATCAATTACTCCACCCACCGCGCCACCCTGAAATGGGACAACGATGTCATCCACCTCAGTGATGTGCTGAAAGCCATTTCGGAAATTGGCTACCACGCCCATCCGTTTGACCCCGGTCGCCTTGAATCCCTGCAAAAAAAGGAAAAATCCGCTGCCTTACGCCGTATTGCCGTGGCAGGCTTGGGGATGATGCAGGTAATGATGATCGCGGTGGCCATGTATATCGGTGCAGTGTCGGACATGGATACCAAGATGCGGGATTTCCTGCGCTGGATCAGTCTGGTCATGACCACGCCGGTGGTGCTGTATTCCTCGCGGGTATTCTTCACCTCGGCCTGGCGTGACCTGCGGCGTGGGCGCTTCGGCATGGATGTGCCAGTGTCGCTGGCGATTGGCATTGCCTTCAGCGCCAGTGTATGGTTCAGTCCGAAGGGCGGCGGCGAAGTCTATTTCGATTCCGTCACCATGTTCACCTTCTTCCTGCTGAGCGGGCGCTATCTGGAAATGGCGGCACGCCACAAGGCCGGGCAGGTGGCCGAGGAACTGGTGCGGCTGATGCCTGCCACCGCTACCCGGCTCCGTAATGGCGAACAGGAAGTGATTCCGGTCAGCCAACTGGAGTTTGGCGACCATGTGCTGGTCAGGCCGGGTGAAGTCGTGCCCGCCGACGGGCAGGTTATTGACGGTGCGAGCAGTACCAATGAATCGTTGCTGACAGGGGAAAGCCTGCCCTGCCACAAGCAGGTGGGCGATGCGCTGGTCGGTGGGACAGTCAATATTGAAAGCCCCTTGACCATGCAGGTGGACAAGGTGGGCGACAATACCGTGCTGGCTTCCATCATCCGCCTGCTGGAACGTGCCCAGGCTGAAAAGCCCCAATTGGCGCGTTTGGCGGAAAAGGTGGCGTCCCGTTTTGTGCCGGTCATTTTGCTGATTGCCGTAGGTGTATTCCTGGTGTGGTATCAGTTGGAGCCATCCCGTGCGTTCTGGATCGCCCTGTCGGTACTGGTGATTACCTGCCCCTGCGCGTTCTCGCTGGCCACCCCGGCAGCCCTGACTGCCGCCACCGGCTTGTTGACCTCGAAAGGCGTGCTGACCACACGCGGCCATGCGCTGGAAACCCTGGCGCGGGTCAACCACATCATTTTTGACAAAACCGGTACCTTGTCCCACGGGCAGCTTGAAGTGACCGGTTTCCAGAGCCTGGGGAACGCCACTGAAAGTTTTTGCAGGCATATCGCTGCCGGGCTGGAAACGGCTTCCGAGCACCCGGTTGCCCACGCTGTCATGCGCTTGAGCGATGCCCCCGCAGCCTTTACCAATCTCACGGCGGAATCCGGGCGTGGCATCAAGGGTGTGTACCAGCAGAAACGTTACCGTATCGGCACGGAAAGTTTCGTGCGCGAACTGACCGGGCGTGATTTGCCGCTTGAGCAGCGTGCGGACAACGGCGGCAACTCGGTGATTTTCCTCGGTTCCGAAGAGGGCTGGCTGGCACGTATTGCGCTGGCTGACCGTTTGCGTGAGGATGCCGCAGGTGCGGTGCAGGAATTGCGTGCGCTTGGCATTGATGTGACTTTGCTCAGTGGTGATGTGCCGGTGGTGGTGGACAAGGTTGCCCAGCAACTGGGGATCCCCCATGCCCTGGGCGGGCAGTTGCCGGATGGCAAACTCGCTTACCTGAAACGGCAGCAGGAACAGGGCGCCGTGGTGGCCATGGTCGGCGATGGTGTGAATGATGCGCCAGTACTCGCCGGGGCGGCAGTGTCCATTGCCATGGGCAGCGGTTCACAACTGGCGCAGGCCAGTGCTGACATGGTGCTGTTGACCGAAAACCTGCACCAGTTGCCATTTGCAGTGAAGACCGCGCGGCGGATGCAAACCATCATCAAGCAGAATTTTGCCTGGACGATCCTGTACAATCTGGTGGCCATTCCGCTGGCGGCCAGTGGTGTGATTGCCCCGTGGATGGCGGCGATTGGCATGTCGGCCAGTTCCCTGATTGTGGTGCTGAATGCATTACGCCTGAAAAACTGATGTGTTAGCCGTATAATCAAAATTTCCCTTGTTACAGGTGCTACACTATGGACGCATTGTACATGCTGATTCCAATCGCTGTTGGCGTGATGATCGTAGTGGTGGTTGCTTTCATTTACACCGTGAAAAGTGGCCAGTATGACGATCTGGAAGGGCCAGCCCACCGTATCCTGATGGACGACGACGACCCCCGCATCCCCGGCAACAGCAAAGATTCCGGGAAAAAACCTTCCGACTCCTGATTGCTCAGGCTAAAGGTAGCGCTTATTACCTTTAATGCTACTGTCTGTCGAATTTTTTGAGCATATTCTAGGCATACCCCGGCATACTTCAGGAATTGTTCTATCCTTTGGAAGATAGGCATACAAAGGCCAAAGGCATTGGTGTCCCCCGCCGTGTTCTTGGTCGGTAGTTTAGGGATGAATATCCGGTAAGGGATGACTGGCATGAAACCCCAAGCGTATAAAAATCATATGCGTTATGCCATCAAGTTCCATGTACTGGGTGACGTTGATTAAGGAGAATAGGTAGCCGTATGTCGGACAGAAGATTACAAGTCTTTCACGCAGTCGCTCGTTTATTGAGTTTTACCAAGGCAGCCGAAGTGCTGCATATGACCCAACCAGCGGTCACGTTCCAGATACGCCAGTTGGAAGAACAGTTTGATACCCGTTTGTTTGACCGTACCCATAACCGCGTTTCCCTGACGGAAGCGGGGCGGATTGTGTTTGAATACGCGGAAAAGATTTTCGAGCAATACGCGGAAATGGAAAATGCCATCCGCGAGATGACCGATGACATCAGTGGTTCGCTGACCATCGGAGCCAGTACCACGATTTCCGAATACATGCTCCCGGCTTTGCTGGGCGAGTTCAATACCCGTAACCCGGATGTACGCCTGCGCCTGCGCGTGTCCAATACCGAGGGCATTGTGTCGATGGTGGAAAACAACATCATTGATCTGGGTGTGGTCGAGGGTCTGGTCAATAACAAGAACCTGTTGGTGGAAGTTTGCCGTCAGGACGAGCTGGTGCTGATCGTGCCGCCCAAACACGAACTGGCTGGCCACGACAGTATCAGGATCAAGGATATTGTTTCCTACCCCTTCATTTGCCGCGAGGAAGGTTCCGGTACGCGCGAAGTCATTCTCGACTACCTCTACAGCCTCGGTATGGACAAGCACGCCCTCAACAACTGCCTGGAACTGGGCAGCCCGGAAGCGGTCAAGGGTGCGGTAGAAGCCGGTATGGGCATCACTATCGTCTCCAGTGCCAGTATCACCAAGGAACTCAAACTGGGGTCGCTGGTGTCCATTCCGCTTGACCCGCCACTGTCGCGTGACTTCTCATTCGTGCGCCAGCGCCAGAAATTCAAGGTGCGGGCGATGGAAGAGCTGCTCGAATTTGCCCGTGGTTACTGTGAAAAACACGCCAATGACTGATGCTTTGCGCTAAGATGCCCTGATTTCCGCCCATTTAGCGAATCAGGGAGCGCACATGTTACCTGCCATACCCCAACAATCCGGCTCTGCCGATGAAAAGCGTCTGCGCAAACTGTTCCGTGCCATGAACCCGCAGGATCAGGCTGCGCTGCTGCGCTTCGCCGAGTTTCTCGCGGCCTCACCAAGCGAAGAGCCTGCCCTGTCCGGTGAATTCCCCCAGCCGGAAGCGATTGAACGCCCGCAGCAGGAAAGCGTGGTCAAGGCCATCAAGCGCCTGACCGCGACTTATCCGATGGTTAACCGTGACCGCTTGCTCAATGAAACTTCCAGCCTGATGATGGCGCATGTGATCCACGGCAGGGCTGCCCCCGATGTGATTGATGAGCTGGAAGTTTTATTCGAGAGGCATTACCTTGAACTGAAAACCGCGCATGAGCAAACCCAGGGCGAATAAGCATAGCCAATATCGGCTAAGGCATTAACTATCCGGCGATTTGCGGCTATAGTTCGGGTGGGTGTGTTTATCATCACGCAATAGGGAACCCCAACTGTGTCGTCGGATATTTTTGTCAGCTTTGCCCATGTCGATGACCAGCCGTTTGCCGATCAGGAAAAGGGCTGGATTACCCATTTCACCACGCATTTGCGTAATGAACTCAGCCGCAAGCTGGGGCGTAAGGACAATTACAGCTTCTGGAAGGATTTCCGTTTGCAGGGCAATGATGCCGTCACGCCGGAAATCGAGCAGCAGGTAACACAAGCCAGGATTTTGCTGATCCTGTTTTCCACCGGTTGGATGGCTTCGCCATGGTGCCAGAAGGAACTGGCGCTGTTTCTGGCTAGCCACCCGGATGTGGGCAAACGGATTTTCGTGGTCGAGCTGGAACGCTTCAGCATGGAAGATAAACCGCCGGTCATGCAGGATTTGCTCAATTACCCGTTCTGGCGCGTGACCGATAAGGATCGGGTGCGGCAGTTGGGCTACCCCGTGCCCAAAGCCAGTGATGAGGACTATTTCGGGCGGTTGGTGGATTTGTCACATGACCTCGCTAATACGCTGAAAACCCTGCAAGGCAACCCGCTGCCACAAGAGCCATCCAAAGCGACGGTTTATGTCGCGCCGGTCAACGATTCCCTCTACAGCGAACGCCAGAACCTGATCAGCGAATTGCGCCAGTTCGGGATTGATGCCCTGCCTCGCAGCAATACGGCGGATGCAAATATGGACGTCAATCTGGCGCAGTGTTCGTATTTCGTGCAATTGCTGGATGCGAACTACACGATGGGCATCCCGGTCAACCAGCACCTCACTGCTGATGCTGCCAACAAGCCGATCCTGCAATGGCGTGAGCTGAAGCTGGATTATTCTGGCGGGCATGTGCCGGAAGAGCACCGCAAATTGCTGGAAGGCAAGACGGTGATTGCCGCCCCGTTGTCCGATTTCATCCGTATGGTGCGTGACGCCGTGTTGCCCAAACCCAAGGCATTGGATGAGGAAACACCCAAAGTGAACGGGGAAAAGATGGTGTTTGTCCATGCCAGTCAGGATGATTTCGAGCGGGCAAAATGTGTGGCAGGCAGTTTGCGCCAGAAAGGCTACGGGATTGCCTTGCCGCGCTATCAGGGTGAGCCGGAACGCATCCGCAAAAGTATTGAGCGCGGCTACCAGTATTGCGATGTGATGTTGCTGCTGCACCAGAGTGCACCTGCCGATGTGGTGGAAGACTATTTGTCGGAAGCGCGGGTATCCAACCTCAAACGCGCCACCCAGCCGCATATCCTGATCTGTCAGGCGGACGGGGCGGAAGAGTTGTTCTTTATCCCGCCCGGCGTCTCGACGCTGATTTGCAAAAACAATTTCGACGAACACTGCCTGGAGCAGTTTCTGGCGGAGGTGGAAGCATGAGCCGCCCTAAACTCCAGCCATACCCCGGCCTGCGGGCGTTTGAACGCCACGAATCACGCATTTTCTTTGGCCGCCAGCAACAGGTCGACGACCTGCTGACGCGCCTCAAGCAGCATCATTTCCTTGCCGTGCTGGGCGCTTCCGGCAGCGGCAAATCCTCGCTGGTGAAAGCCGGGTTGTTGCCGGGGCTGGAAAAGGGCTACATGGGCGAAGTCGGTTCGCGCTGGGCGATTGCCGAAATGCGCCCCGGCGACCAGCCGTTCATGCGGCTGGCGGAAGCGTTGCTGGGGGATAAGGTGTTTGCCGGAAGCTGGGGAGCCCTCACCCCCCACCCCCCTCTCCCGGAGGTAGAGGGGGGGCAAGAGGGGCAAGCAACCGAATCTTTGCTCCCCTCTACCTCCGGGAGAGGGGTTGGGGGTGAGGGTTCTTTGGCGGCGGAACTCCGCCGGGGCGCACGCAGCCTGCACGAAATCCTTGCCCATGCGCCACTGCCCGAGGGCACGCGCCTGTTGCTGCTGGTTGACCAGTTCGAGGAAATGTTCCGCTTCCGCGAGCAGGAGGAAAACCAGGCGGCGGCCTTCGTCGCCCTGCTGCTGGAAGCCTGTCAGCACCCGGATGTGTACGTGGTCATCACCATGCGTTCCGATTTCCTCGGTGCGGCGGCGGAATTCCACGGGCTGCCGGAGGCGATCAACGAAGGTTTGTACCTGACGCCGCGCCTGACACGCGAACAGTTGCGCGAGGCCATTACGCTACCGGCGCAACTGTGTTCCGGCAGGGATCGAGACGCGCTGGCGAACCAGTTGCTGAACGAGGCGGGCAATGACCCCGACCAGTTGCCACTGCTGCAACATGCGCTGATGCGGATGTGGGAAACCGATGCCGACAAAATCCTCACCCTGGCGGAATACCGGGGGCTGAATGGCCTGCGCGGAGCCTTGAACGACCATGCCGAGCTGGCCTGGAATGAGCTGGACGCCAGCGGGCAGGCGATTGCCGAGACGATGTTCCGCGCCCTGACCGAACGCAGCAAGGATGGGCAGGACATCCGCCGTCCGCTCAAGGTGCAGGCGTTGCTGGCGATGACCGCCAGCGATTTGCCGAGCCTGACGCGCATTGTCGATGTGTTCCGCCAGCCGGGGCGCAATTTCCTGATGCCGCCGCCGCAAGTGGCGCTGACGGCGGATACGGTGCTGGACATCAGCCATGAAAGCCTGATCCGCCAGTGGTGGCGCTTGCAGGGCTGGGTGACGGCGGAAGGCGACAAGGCGGCGATGTATCTGCGGCTGCTGGATGCGGCGCAGCGTCATGCAGCCGGGCAGGGTGAGTTGTGGCATGGCACGGATTTGGCGCGGGGGCGGGAGTGGCGTGAGGAGAGTGCGCCTGATGCTGCGTGGGCGCAGCGGTATGCGCCTGCATGGCCGGGGATGGGGGGAATGGCGGCGGCCAGCAGTTTCGCGCTGGCGATGGGGTTCCTGGCGGCCAGCGAGGCCGAGGAGCAGCGCCAGCAGGCGGAAGCGGAGGCGCGGCGCAAGGCGGAACTGGCGCGGGTGCGGCGGCAGTTTCTGTATGCGTTTGTGGGTTTCCTGATTGCGGCGGGTCTGGCGGTGTTTGGCATGATTCAGCGCAACCATGCGGAAGCTGCCGAGCAAAAGGCGGTGAGTGGTTTGTTCGATTCGACCGTGACCCATGCCTCGCTGCTGACCAAAGTGGAGGACTTCGCCGCTACCCGCACCAAGCTGGAAAGCACCCGCAAACTCGGTCGGCCGGTGCCCGCTACCCGCCGCCATGCCCGCGACCTGCTGGCGGGCTTCACCGCCATCATGGGCGGCGCGGCGCAAGCCACCTATCAGGACAGCGACAAGCCCCTGCCCCAATTAGATGGCGATGTCGCCATCAGCCCGGACGGGCACTGGCTGGCGGCCTCCGGCGAACGTGGCACGGTGGCGCTGTTTGAACGCGCCAGCGGCAAGCTGGTGCAGAAGCTGGAAGGGCATGATGGAAACGTAGGCCAGCAAGGTGCTGTGTGGGATATTGTTTTCCACCCCAAACAACCCTGGCTGTTTTCCGGTGGTGAGGATGGTCAGATCATCCGCTGGGCGTTGCCGCACGACGGGCAGCCCGCCAAGCGCTTGCAACAGTGGTCGGCAGATGCGCAAGGCCAAGCTTTCGGCAAGGTGAACGCACTGGCCTTGACCCCGGATGGCAAGGTGCTCGCCAGTGGGCATGATGATGGCAAGATACGCTTATGGGCGATCGGGGAGGGGAAAGACGACGCGCCGCCGAAGCTGTTGCGGGTGCTGGAAGGGCATAGCCAGATGATTGCTGAAACGAGTGGTTTGGCCTTTAGCCCGGATGGGCGGCAACTCGCCAGCGCTTCGTATGACAATACCGTGCGCTTGTGGGATTGGGAGAACGGAAAAGAAACTCATCAATTACAAGGACGCATAGGTGTGGAGTTCAGTCTGGATGGGAAACAACTGGCAAGCTCAAACTACGACAACACCATTTTGTTGTGGAATGCCGAAACAGGTGAGCCAATCGGCAAACCACTCAAAGGCCACCAGAACATGGTGTTCGGCCTGCAATTCCTCCCCGACGGGCTGCTGGCCTCCGCGAGCAGCGACAACACCATCCGCCTGTGGGATGTAGCAACCGGCGTCACCCGGCGCATCCTGCAAGGGCATACGGCGGCGGTGGGCAGTTTGGCGCTGTGGCAGGCGCAGGGGCAAACTGCCGCGACGCTGTACAGCGCC
>JBBIHI010000065.1:0-11683 GCA_037447095.1 Thiotrichaceae bacterium | reverse complement strand
GTGCCGTTTATCCAGACCGATGTGGCGGTGAATCCGGGCAATTCCGGTGGCCCGTTGTTCGATCTTGGCGGGCATGTGGTTGGGGTGAATTCGCAGATTTACAGCCGTAGTGGCGGTTACATGGGCATTTCGTTTGCCATTCCGGTGAATGTGGTCAAGAAAGTGGTGGACGACCTCAAGTCCAAGGGCACGGTCAGCCGTGGCTGGCTGGGCGTGGCCATCCAAGATATGGATCAGGATTTGGCCAGCTCGTTCAACCTTGCCCAGCCAACCGGGGCACTGGTCAGCAGCGTGGAACCGGGTAGCCCGGCAGATAAGGCAGGTATCCAGGCAGGTGACGTGATTACCGGCTTTGGTACAGGTGCGGTGAAATCGGCTTCCGACCTGCCATTGCTGGTAGGCAACACGCCGGTCGGGACGACAGTGCCGGTCAAAGTGCTGCGCATCGGGACAGAAAAAAGCGTGGATGTCACGGTTGAAGAACTGACCGACAAAAACGGCAAAAGTAAGCACCTGGATGTTGCGGATGCCGGAAAAGGTACACTGGGAATCGTCGTGAATGACCTTTCCGAGCAGCAGCGCAAGGAAAACAACCTTAAGGACGAGGGTGTGCTGATTCAGGAGGTGGTATCCGGCAGCGTGGCGGAAAAAGCCGGGCTGGCACAGGGCGATATTATTGTTTCCGTCAATAATTCCCCCGTTCACTTGGCAGAGGAACTAAAATCAGCAGTAAAAGCGGCTCCGCAGGACAAACCGCTGGCATTGCTGGTCATCCAGGACGGTCAAACCCGGTTCCTCGCCATCAACAAGCCTTAACCCCCGTCATGACATGGGTCGTGGCACGTGTGGGCAGACCAAAGTCTGCCCATTTGTTTTCAGGCCAATGGCTTACTGGGAAAGGTTTTTCACCACCACAAAAGCACCACGCAGGTCGCCTTCCTTGAAGCCGGTCGCCTTGTCCTGAGGGTAGAGTTCGGTCAGTTTGGCCGTGACTGCCGGGCTGAGGTCAGTGCCGTGGCAATTCAGGCAGGCTGCGCCGGTCGGGATGGCTTTCATGAAACGGAATTCATTGCCAACAATTTCAGCGTAAGCAATGGTTGCGGGGTCTTTGCCTGCCGCTTTCTGGGCTTCAAAGTCTTGCAGTACTTTGCTTTGCCACTCATTCGGGGCATTGTCCGGGTTACGGACTTTCAGGCTGGTGCGGCTGATCAGCAAGCCTTTTTCGGCGGAAACAGCCTTGGTGATCTCGGCTGCCTTGGTGTTGCAAATACCCAGGGCATTGGCCGGGCCACCGGCTTTCATGCCCGCTTCGAGTTCACCTTTCAGTTGGCCAGCCATGGCCTGGACAGCGGTTTTGGCGGATTCAACCAGTGCCGCCTTGTCAGGGGTGGCAGGTGTTGCCTGTGCCGCTGCTGCACCAGTATTGGCGGTACCGGACGCTTGTTCGGTGGCCTTTTCACCACAGCCTGCCAGCAGGGCGGACAGGCACAACAGCAATACATATTTGTTCATTTTCATACTCCCCAAAGTGCTACATCGCTAACATAAGGCTGAAACTTGCCTCAATCAGGCTGCCCCTACCTTGTACAAAGTCAAACATTCTTGATGAGAAATGCTGCATCTCCGATGAACCGCGCAGCAAAATGCCTGTTTTTGTTGTGCATCGTATGCCTGTAAGATCAGATAGACCCATCTGCGTAGAACAAGTCATATCGAAACATCCGATACTAGCTAGCAATAAAAATCGTTATACGCACAATCTGCGCACCAATAGAATGCAAAACATGCACTACTGTGATGCTTATGCATTGAAAAAGGTCAAATATTGAGGCGCAGAATGCCCATGAAACAGCACTTATTGTCACTATTTGCGCTGGAGCGAACTGAACATCTGGAAAAATGGATTTCCGCCTTGGGTGGATTGGTCAGCCTCATTGGTATCTTGCTGATCAGTCACGCCAGCCTCGGCATGGAGGGTGCTTCTACCCTGGTTGCATCCATGGGGGCATCCGCTGTCCTGCTGTTTGCGGTTCCACATGGGCCATTGTCACAGCCGTGGCCATTGCTGGGCGGGCACGGTGTTTCGGCATTTGTGGGGATAACATGCGCAAACCTCATCCATGACCCGATATTGGCCGCTGGCCTGGCCGTGGCGCTGGCGATTGGTGCAATGCATTACCTGAACTGCATCCACCCGCCTGGCGGTGCAACAGCCCTGAGTGCCGTTGTGGGCGGGCAGGCGGTGCACCAGCTTGGCTACCAGTACCTGTTGACGCCGGTCATGCTCAACGCGATCACCATTTTACTGATTGCTGTCCTGTTCAATTACCCGTTTCCCTGGCGGCGTTATCCGGCTGCATTCAAACGTCCGGCCTGACGTATAATCCTGTTCATGGATATTGATCAGGTCCGCACCTTTCTCGCCGTCGCCGCCAATGGCAGCTTTCTGGAAGCGGCTTCCCGCCTCTATGTCACCCAGTCCACGGTTAGCGCCCGCATCCAGAACCTGGAGGCATACCTGCGTACCCGGCTGTTTGTGCGCAACCGTTCCGGGGCGACCCTGACCCCGGCGGGCAAACGTTTCCTGCGCCACGCCAAGACCCTGCTGCTGACCATGGAACAGGCACGGCATGATGTGGGCTTGCCGGGGCGATACCGTGCCACCCTGACGGTCGGGGCGCGGATTGCCTTGTGGGATGCTGCTTTGCTGCCGCGCTGGGTAGGCAGGATGCGGGTGCAGATGCCGGATGTGTCGATCCGTAGTGAAATCGGTTTCGAGGAAGACCTGATGCGCCGCCTGACCGAAGGCACGCTGGACATTGGCCTGATGTATACCCCGCAGCATCAGCCGGGCTTGCAGGTGGAACATCTGTTCGACGAAACCCTGGTGCTGGTTTCCTCCGATCCGGACAAGCCTTGGCCGGACGAAAATTACGTGTATGTGGATTGGGGGCCGGGTTTCTATGCGGAACACAGCAACAGTTTCCCGGAGCTGGAACGCCCGGCATTGCTGGCGAATATTGGCTGGCTGGCCATCCAGTTGGTGCTGGAAAACGGCGGCTCCTGTTTCCTGCCCCAGCGCATGGCGGATGAAGTCACGGCAACCGGCAGGCTGGGCAGGGTACCGGGCAGCCCGCAATTCCGTTTGCCTGCTTATCTCATCTATTCCAGCAATGCGGAAAGCGGCGAATATCAGCAGGCAGTGGGCATCCTGCGGGAAGTCGTTGCGGAAATGACGGCGGCCTGACGCGGCCTGACTACGTAATCTCCTACCGCTGCCGTTCGATATTGTGCCGGAAACGTTGTAGCTGTTTTTCCCGCACCTGTTGCATATCCAGCCGGTAAATGTCGTAAGGGAACAGGAATTCGGTGACACCGGAATCAAACAGACGCCGCACCTCATACTCGTCATGCGAAGTGCCACGCTGGTAGCGGTAATTCAGGTAACTCTGGTTGGTGTGGATGATGAATTCCACCCGCATTCCCCCCATCCGCGCGAAAAATTTCAGCATCTGGGTATTACTGCTGCTACCGATTGAGGTGGATTTATAATGGTTGCCCGCCAGACTGTCGGAAATGTCTTCCAGTATCATGAAGGAACCAGCCTTCACCGCCGCACGGGTCAGGTGCCTGACGAAACGCTTGACGTGGCTGGGGTTATCCAGCACGGCCATCAAACCCAGTTCATCATCCACCGCAACAGCCGGGTCGCTGTCGGCATCCAGCACCAGCTTCAGAACCTTGGCTGCCGGATCCTTTTTGCGCACCGTCACATAGACCGGGACTTCCTGGCCGTTGTTCTGGAACAGGCGGCGTTTGACCAGGGTCAGCTTTTCCTGTTCAGCGAATTCGTGCAGGTGTTGTGCGGTGTCAAAATCCACGATTTCCACCTGGGTGCAACTGAAATCATCGGCATCGTGGCGGCTGTGCAGGTAGGCCATTTCCAGTTCACCAATCTTGAGCTGCGGGCTCCACACGTACTGGTTGAGGAAATTGAGGAAGCTGGAAAACTTGTTTTCAATATCGGTTTCACGTTCACGCTGTTCAATCGAGCCTGCCAGACCCATCAATACCAGCTTGCGCTTGGCCTCAAAACGGAGTTTCTTGTGGTAACGGTTGTCGAAGATGGTCAGCAACAGGTCAACCGGGTTTTGCGAGGTTTCAATCTCGTTGCTGATTTCGATGTGGGAACTGTAGGGGGCGAGCACCTTGCTTTTCAGGTACCAGATCACGGCATCGGCAGTGTTCATGTACTCGTGAATCTTGCCCCGGATTTCCGACAAGCCGCCGCTGATGCCAAACAGGCTGCCCAGTAACCGATAGGCGCGTTCGGTACGCTGTTCTCGCAATGCAGGGGAATGGAGCAGACCGGGAATTTCATCGAAGCGTTCGATCTGTAACAGGTCAAACAACTGGTCACGCACCGCACGGTATTTGCTCGCCATCTGCCGGTCATGCCGGAAAATGTCCGCCCATTGCCGATTGTGCCGGGATAACGGGTGCCCAAACAGAATCTGGTCGCGGACAGCGAAAGGGCCGTCCTGTTTCATGGCGATGAAAATGGATTTTTCGTCGACGATGCTCATGGTTTTCCTGCTTTGTTTCATACCAATTTGGTGCAATGTGAAACAGTTTACCGCAACATGATGTACCGATGGGAAGCCATCGCATTCGTGCAGCAGGCTTCTTGTCTAAGCGTTATGTTTCATGATACATAACGCAATATGAATACATCAGCCTACACCTATCACTTACGCGGGCGCTTCTGGATAGAAAGTCCGCAAGGCACGTTCCTCGGAAAAGGGCGCGTCGCTTTGTTGGAGCAAATCCGTGATCAGGGTTCCATCAGTGCAGCCGCGCGTTCCATGAAAATGTCTTACCGGCAAGCATGGGAGCTGGTCAATTCCATGAATACCCACAGCTATGTTCCGCTGGTCAGTAGCGCGACGGGCGGCAAAGGTGGTGGTGGCGCGAGCCTGACCGAGATGGGTGAAAAAGCCATTGAACTGTTCTGGGCGGTCAAGAGTGATTTTGATGATTTTCTGGACAAGCGCTCAGAATCGCTGAACCTGTAAAATTTTTTGTTATGCGTTATGTTTTCTTGAGAATAACGTGACAAACGCCACAAACCGGAACTGGATTGTTGTGATTGTCGCGAATATGACATAAATTGAAATTTTATCTAATTGATATTTATTAGATTTTTAGTTGGTACAAAATTTGCTTAAACACTGGCAAGACTGCTGAAAAAAAATTTACCGGGCGTTATGTAGTTGAAGGTAATAACGGAGGCCGTATGAATGAGGAAATGTCCATGCAGATGGAACAACTGATGTCCAGCCCCTTGAGGCGTGGGCGGCGGTGGGACTATCTGGAACTGCTGGAGCAGATTGACGCTTCCGGCTCGATTTCCGCCGCCGCCAAAACCATGGGCATGAGCTACAAAGCCGCCTGGGAAGCAGTCCTGACCATCAACAATTTGTCCGGGGAACTGGTAGTGGAGCGTCAGGCCGGGGGCCAGCATGGCGGTGGCGCAAGCCTGACTGCTTATGGGCGGCGCATGGTGGCGGTTTACCGGCATCTGGAAAAAGAGCAGGCGCGTATTCTCTCCCGGCTCGGACAGGTTGCGGATAATTTCGAGCAATATTTCGAGCTGATCAGGAGATTCGACATGCAAACCAGCAGCCGTAACCAGTTTCTCGGCGCCGTGACCAAAGTCACCAATGGCCCCATCAATTCGGAGGTCATCCTCGACATCGGTGGGGGGGATGAACTCGTCGCCGTCATCACCCACAACAGTGTCGATCATCTGGGGCTGGAACCGGGCAAGCAAGCCTATGCCTTGATCAAGGCTCCATGGGTCATCCTCGCCAAGGATGACGGCAAAATCAAAACCAGCGCCCGTAACAATCTGTGTGGCAACGTCGTCAGTTTGCAGGAGGGTCCGATCAACTGCGAAGTCATCCTGGAGTTGCCGGGCGGCAAGACGGTAACTTCAATCATTACCCACGAAAGTGCTCAGGATATGGAACTCGCCGTTGGCGTCAGGGTTTGCGCCCTGATCAAGGCATCGCACATCATCCTCGCCGTTTCCGCCTAAATTATTTTCCAATCAACTTGTTAAAGAAGGAATGCATCATGAAAGCATTTACCCGCATCAGTCTGGCTGTAGCCTTGGCTTTCAGCGTAGCCCCCGCTTGGGCGGAAGACGTACAGGTGGCCGTTGCCGCCAATTTCACCAAGCCCATGGAAAAAATTGCCGCCGATTTTGAAAAAGCCACCGGCAACAAGGTGGTGACTTCATTCGGTGCCAGCGGTAAGCTGGTGGAACAGATGAAAAACGGCGCACCGTTTGAAATCTTCCTCTCCGCCGACCAGAAAAATCCCATCAAGCTGGAACAGGAAAAACTGGACGTATCCGGTAGCCGTTTTACCTATGCCATCGGTAAATTGGTATTATGGTCATCCAAACCGGGTTATGTGGATGATCAAGGCGAAATCCTGAAAAAAGGTGATTTCCAGCATATTGCCATTGCTGACCCGGCAACGGCTCCCTATGGCAAGGCAGCGATGAAAGTGATGGAAAAAATGGATCTGCTGGGTACCCTGCAACCCAAAATCGTGCAAGGCGAGAGTATCGCCCAGGCCAAGGAATTCGTTAGCAGCGGTAATGCGGAACTGGGCTTTGTGGCCTTATCCCAGGTTATCAAGGAGAAAGGTGGTTCGAGCTGGATGGTGCCACAAAGCCTATACAAGCCCCTGTATCAGGATGCCATTCTGCTTAAAACGGGTGAAAACAGCGCAGCCGCCAAGGCGTTCATAAGCTACCTCGCTTCCGATGCGGCCTTGGCTGTGATCAAGGACTACGGTTACGAGTTGCCAAGCTGGACAAAGACTGATGCCAAATGACGAAGACCTCGGCGCTATCCTGCTGACCCTGAAGTTGGCAAGCCTTGTCACCGCGATCCTGCTGTTGGTCGGTACACCCATCGCGTGGTGGCTGGCGCACACGGGATCACGCTGGAAAGGGATTATCGGCGCACTGGTCGCCCTGCCGCTGGTATTACCGCCAGCGGTGCTGGGTTTTTACCTGCTGGTACTGATGGGGCCGCACGGCCCGGTCGGCCAGTTCACCAAGCTACTGGGGCTGGGCACCCTGCCTTTCACCTTCGGCGGACTGGTGGTTGCCTCAACCCTGTATTCCCTGCCATTCGTGGTGCAGCCCTTGCAGAATGCGTTTGAAGCCATCGGCACGCGCCCGCTGGAAGTGGCCGCCACCTTGCGGGCGAGTTTTCTGGATACGTTTTTTACCGTGGTTGTGCCGCTGGCTCGCCCCGGTTTTCTGACTGCGGCGATTTTGGGATTTGCGCACACCATCGGCGAATTCGGCGTGGTGCTGATGGTGGGGGGCAACATTCCTGACCGGACACGGGTCATTTCCATGCAGATTTTCAACCATGTCGAAACAGGCGAATACGCTCAGGCGCACTGGCTTTCCGCCGGGATGCTGGTGTTTTCCTTCGTGGTGCTATTGGTGCTGTACACGCTGACGCCGAATCCGTGGAGCAAGCGCTGAGATGGCCAATATCGAAGCCCGTTTCCGCCTGCCATTCCCCGGTTTTACGCTGGAAACCGACCTGCAACTGCCGGACAGGGGCGTGACGGCGCTGTTCGGCCATTCCGGTTCCGGCAAGACCACGCTGCTGCGCTGTATCGCCGGGCTGGAACACGCCCCGCACGGTTTCCTGCAAGTGCGCGGCAAGCTGTGGCAGGACAGTGATCAGGATTTTTTCCTGCCTACTTACCAGCGTCCGCTAGGCTATGTGTTTCAGGAAGCCAGCCTGTTTCCGCACCTGAACGTGCGCAAGAACCTGCAATATGGGCAGAAACGCATCCCCGCCGCGCAACGCCGCATCGCCCTGGAACAGGCGCTGGATTTGTTGGGCATCGGACACCTGCTGGAGCGGATGCCGGAACGCCTTTCCGGCGGTGAAAAGCAGCGCGTCGCCATCGCCCGCGCCCTGGCCTTAAGCCCGCAGATTCTGCTGATGGATGAGCCATTGGCCGCGCTCGACCTGCAACGCAAGCAGGAAATCCTGCCATTCCTCAATCGCCTGCACAATGAGCTGGCGATGCCGATCCTGTACGTCACGCATTCGCCGCAGGAAGTCACCCAACTCGCCGACCATCTGGTGGTGCTGGATGCGGGCAAGGTCATCGCTTCCGGCCCGCTGGAAGAAACCCTCACCCAGCTTGATTCTCCCTTGGCAAGAGGGCGACAGGCATCCAGCGTGTTGCAGGTAAAAATCTGTGGTCATGAGCCGGAATATCACCTGACCCAGGTCAGTTTTGCCGGAGGAGTGCTCAGTTTGCCGTATCAGCAGGAAATGGCGGTCGGCACTTCCATGCGCCTGCGGGTTTACGCCCGTGATGTCAGCCTGACCCTGCAACGCCCTGAACAGACCAGCATCCTTAACGTCTTGCCCGCTACGATTACCGGCATGGCGCATGGGCAGGAAGGGCAGACTATCGTGCGGCTGAATCTGGGTGGATCCCCCTTGCTGTCACACATCACTCAAAAATCCGCCACCGTCCTCGGTTTGCAAAAAGGCATGGCTGTTTTCGCCCAGATCAAGGCCACCGCCATCCTGTAAGGTGAAAGGCTTGTACAGCCAATCCTGTACAAACCGTCATGTTGGTGCCGCGCTATTCACCTGGGTGATGCGCTAGAATGGCCTTATACAAAACTGGAGGTATCCTCATGGAAACACCTGTCCCTACCCCGAATGCAAATGCTGCCGGGCAAGGGCATGGCCGCCCGCTGGCAGAACGTCTGGCAATGACACGGCATGTCCTGAAAATTGATGCGATGTTATTTGTGGGCATCATGTTTCTGGCATTGCTGGGGGTTGGCATTACCAGTTCGCAAGGCGCCAACGCCGATGCCTATTGGCGTTACATGCTGATCCTGATGGCTTTGGCAACAACCTTGTGGGGTGAATGGCGCTCGCGGCGCTTGGGTGCAACGCAAGGCAGCCGTTTGTTGTACCAGCAGATGATCCTGTGGGGGGCTGCATTGGTTTCCATGGCCGTGATTTACCTGCTGTTGGGGCAAGGTCGGCTGACTTACGGGACGACAGGTTTGCTGGTGTTGCTGGTGTTGGCGTTCGCCACCTTTGTTGACGGAATGCTGGTGTCGTGGAAACTGTACGTGGTTGGCCTGCTGCTGTTCCTGACGCTGCTGCTCACCACGCTTGTGGAGCGCTACCTGTGGCTGATCATGTTGCTGGCCGCAGTGATGGTGGCGCTGGTGCTGATTCTGGTGATGTGGAAATTGAACCATGCGGAGACGAACGGATAGCGTTTGACGGAGGCGCAAAAGATGCTGCTGCTCATTACGTTCATTGTCATTGTGGTGGTGCTGATCATTCCGGTACAGATTGCGGCGGAATGGGCAGGCGCCCGGAATACTGACATGTTTTCCTGTCTGGTGGCGCTGATCCTGGCGGCCTTGATCCAGAAAGGGATCACCGTTTTCGCGCCCGGTGCGGAAATGCACTATGGCCTGCTGCTTACCCTGCCGTTGTCAGGGCTTGCCTATACGCTGGTGCTGGGAACCACGTTCATCCGTGGCATCCTGATTGCTATCGGTCAGGGCGTTATTTCCGTCCTGATCAGCTTCCTCATGGCCGGACTCCTGCTGAGTCTTGTGTAGGAAAACGTGGCGGCGGCATTTAGCTGGTAGCGGACAAATCCCACACCGCTGGCGAATGATACAACCGCGCCAGTTGCAGTTCACGCTCAATCTCCATCTCCCGAGGCAGGTGGTCGCCGAACAGGGTGAACAACTCCTCCTGTTCGTTGGTTTCATGGCGGGCGATGTCGCGGTCGATGTTCATGATGGAATAGAAATCTTCCTTGCTGAAATCCAGCCCTTCCCAGTTGAAGGCGTCATAGTCAGGCACCCAGCCGAGCGGACTTTCCACCGCTGGCGCGCAGCCATTGCAGCGCCGCACTACCCATTCCAGCACGCGCATGTTTTCACCGAATCCGGGCCAGATGAACTTGCCATCTTCGTCCTTGCGGAACCAGTTGACGCGGAAAATGCGCGGCGGGGTGCTGACGTTGCGCCGCCCGATGCGCAGCCAGTGCCGCCAGTATTCGCCCATGTTGTAGCCGCAGAATGGCAGCATCGCCATCGGGTCGCGGCGGATGTCGGCCTGGCCGATGGCGGCGGCGGTGGCTTCGGAACCCATGGTGGCGGCCATGTAGACGCCGTGTTCCCAGTTGTAGCTCTGGAAAGCCAGCGGGAAATGGTGGCTGACCCGCCCGCCGAACAGGAAGGCGCTGATCGGCACGCCAGCGGGCTTTTCCCAGTCCGGGTCGATGGAGGGGCAGGCGGAAGCGGGTGCGGTGTAACGGGAGTTGGGGTGCGCGGCGGGGCGTCCGCAACTGGGCGTCCAGTCCTGGCCTTTCCAGTCGATCAGGTGCGCGGGCGGCTCTTTGGTCATGCCTTCCCACCATACATCGCCGTCGTCGGTGAGCGCGCAGTTGGTGAAAATGCAGTTTTCCCGCAGTGCGTGCAGGGCGTTGGGGTTGGAAATCTCATTGGTGCCCGGCGCGACCCCGAACAGGCCATTTTCCGGGTTGATGGCGTAAAACTTGCCGTCGTTGGGATTGGGCTTGATCCAGGCGATGTCGTCGCCCAGGGTGGTGACTTTCCAGCCTTCATAGCCGTGCGGGGGTTGCAGCATGGCGAAATTGGTCTTGCCGCAGGAACTGGGGAAGGCCGCCGCCACGTACATCTTCTTGTGTTCGGGGGATTCCACGCCCAGCACCAGCATGTGTTCCGCCAGCCAGCCTTCGTCGCGCCCCATCACCGAGGCGATGCGCAGGGCGAAACATTTCTTGCCCAACAAAGCATTGCCACCATAGCCGCTGCCGTAAGACCAGATTTCGCGGGTTTCGGGGAAATGGGCGATGTATTTGTCTTCGATGCGCGGGGCGCATGGCCATGGAACGTCTTCTTGCCCCGGCTCCAGCGGTGCGCCGACCGAATGCATACAGGGTACGAATTCGCCGTGTTCGCCGAGCGTTTCCAGCACCTGTTGCCCCATGCGGGTCATGATGCGCTGGTTGACCACCACGTAGGGCGAGTCGGTGATTTCGACGCCGATGTGAGCGATGGGGGATTTCAGCGGCCCCATGCTGAAGGGGATGACATACAGGGTGCGCCCGCGCATACAGCCGTTGAACATATCCTTGAGCAGCAGCTTGCACTGGCGCGGTTCCATCCAGTTGTTGGTCGGGCCTGCGTCTTCCTGACGGGGCGTGCAGATGAAGGTGCGTTCCTCGACACGGGCGACATCGCTGGGGTGGGAATGGGCGAGGAAGCTGTTGGGGCGTTTTTCAGGGTTCAGGCGCACGAAGGTGCCGTGTTCCACCATTTCGTCACACAGGCGCTGGTATTCCTGTTCCGAGCCATTGCACCAGTGAATGTGGGCGGGCTTGCATAGCAGCGCCATGTCGGCGACCCATTCCAGCAGTTGCTGGTGACGGGTGTGTTTGCCGCCGTCGCGGATGATGAGGTCTTTCAGTTCTTCGATACTGTGGGGCTTCTGAGCAGTAGACATAAACCATCCTCCCTGGATGTTGCCAAGCCCTCCTCTGTTTTTATCGGTAA
>JBBIHI010000064.1:0-11696 GCA_037447095.1 Thiotrichaceae bacterium | reverse complement strand
AGCAACCCGGCAGTTACCGCCTGACCCAGACCGGCTCCCCTTACTGGTTCAACTGGGCAAATGGCGCGTCCGCCATCAAGCCGCACACCTTCGCGCCGCAGGAAAGCCTGTGGAAAGCCGTGCGCGACGAATCCGGCAGACTGCATTTCAAGACCATCCTGCCCAAGCCTCGCAAAACCGCCATCCTTGGGGTACGTGCCTGCGACCTGGCGGCGCTGGCGATCCAGGATCAGCATTTTCTGCACGGACAGTATTCTGACCCCTATTACCAGCAGCGTCGTGAAAACCTGCTGCTGATCGGCGTCAATTGTACCCATGCGGCAGCTACCTGCTTTTGTGTCTCCACCGGTGACGGGCCAGACATCCTCAGCGGTTACGACCTGTTGTTGAGCGAAACCACTGACGGCTTTGTGCTGCAAACCGGCTCCGAAGCTGGCCAGCAGATTGCCGACCGGCTGCCGTTGGCCAAAGCTACCCAGGAACAGTTACTGGCCGCGCAGGAACGGATGCAGCCTGCCCGCCAGCAGCAACGCCATTTGCCTGAAAAACCGCCGCTGTATGCGCAACTCCAGCATCCACACTGGCAGGAAGTCGGCGCACGCTGCCTGGCCTGTGGCAACTGCACCAGCGTCTGCCCGACCTGTTTCTGCCATCAGGAAGTGGAACGCCCGGCGCTGGACGGCGCGGGCAGCACCCACGAACGCCTGTGGAATTCCTGTTTCGACCCCAACCACAGCCATATCCACGGCGGGGCGATCCGGCGTAGCCATGCGGATTACTACCGGCAATGGCTGACCCACAAGCTGGCGGGCTGGCATGAGCAGTTCGGGCGTAGCGGCTGTACCGGTTGCGGACGCTGTATTACCTGGTGTCCGGTGGGTATCGACATCACAGAAGAAGTGGGGAGTCTGACCTCATGAACAATGCTTACCTCCCACACGAAGCTGAAATCGTCGAGCGCATCCAGGAAGCGCCGGACATTTTCACCCTGCGCCTGCAATTCACCGATCCGGAACTGCAAAACAGTTACAGCTTCGCGCCGGGGCAATTCAACATGCTCTATCTGCATGGCGTGGGCGAAGTGCCGATTTCGATCGTATCCGACCCGGAAAACACCAACCTGTACGACCACACCATCCGCGTGGTCGGGCGGGTGACGCGGGCAATGGAAAAGCTGCAAGCGGGTGACTGTATCGGCGTGCGCGGCCCCTACGGACGTGGCTGGCCAATGGCGGAAGCGGAAGGCCGCGACGTGCTGCTTATTACCGGTGGGTTAGGCTGTGCACCGGTCATGTCGGTGATCAATTTCATGCAACAACGCCGTGACCGTTTCGCCCGCCTGATCATCATGCAAGGTGTGAAACACGCCAACGACCTGATCTGGCGTGCACAGTACGAAGGCTGGGCGCAATTGCCCAATACGCAAATCCTGCTGGCGGCCAATGAAACCACCCCACACTGGGCGTTCGACAAAGGTTTCGTCACCGATTTGCTGGACAAGGCGGTATTTGAAGCGGACAACGCCATTGCCATGCTGTGCGGGCCGGAAATCATGATGCAGGTCGCTAGCAACCGTTTGTTGGAACATCAGGTGGCGGCAGAAGACATCTGGCTGAGCATGGAACGCAACATGCACTGCGCAGTCGGGCATTGTGGGCACTGTCAGTTCGGCGGGCAATTCATCTGCAAGGATGGCCCGGTGTTTCCACTGCCCGCCATCAGCCATCTGTTAGGGGTGAAGGGGTTCTGACATGGCAATGAACAACACCAAACCGACGGTCGCCGTGTACAAATTTTCCTCCTGCGATGGCTGCCAACTGGCCTTCCTCAATGCCGGGGAAGCGCTGCTGCAATTGGCGGAACGGGTCGAGATACTGCATTTCGCCGAAGCCGGTATGTTGAATGAAGATGTGCAAGTCGACATCGCCTTCGTCGAAGGCAGCGTCAACACCCATCACGACGAAGAACGCATCCGGCAAGTCCGCGCCAATAGCCGTTACCTGATCACCATCGGCGCGTGCGCCACTGCGGGCGGGGTGCAGGCGTTGCGCAACATCCACGACAACGGCGGCTGGCATCAGGCCATTTACGCCCACCCCGAATACCTCGACAGCCTCAGCACTGCCACCGCGATTGCCAAACACGTGAAAGTCGACCTGGAACTGTGGGGCTGCCCGGTCAACACCCAGCAGGTGATGCAGGCCGTCGCCACCCTGCTACACGGCGCAAACCCGGCGGTCAGCCGCGAAAGTGTATGCGCGGAATGCAAACGGCGCGGCAACGTCTGCGTGGTGGTGGCACAAGGCCAGCATTGCCTCGGGCCGCATACACACGCAGGCTGTAATGCCATTTGCCCGCACATGGGGCGTGGCTGCTACGGCTGTTATGGCCCGCAAGGAGTGATCTATGCAGGAGCAGCGTAAAGTCAGCGTGCGCGTCCCGGTGCTGGCACGCGTGGAAGGCGAAGGCGCGTTGGAACTCGACATCGACAACGGCACAATTACCAACCTCAAATTCAGCATTTTCGAGCCACCGCGCCTGTTCGAGAAACTGCTGGAAGGCCGCGACTTTCAGGAAGTGCCGGACATCACCGCCCGCATTTGCGGCATCTGCCCGGTGGCTTACCAGATGAGTGCGCTACATGCGGCGGAAATGGCGTTTGCCGTACAGATCACACCCTGGGCAAGAGCCTTGCGCCGCCTGCTGTATTGCGGGGAATGGATCCAGAGCCATGCGCTGCACATCCATTTACTGGCCGCGCCCGATTTCCTCGGCTTTGACAATGCGCTGACGATGGCGAAAACCTTCCCGCGCGTAGTCAGCCGTGGCCTGAAGCTGCAAGGCTTGGGCAACCGCATCATGCGCGTGGTCGGTGGGCGTTCGGTGCATCCGGTCAATGCCTGTGCTGGTGGCTTCTACTCCGCCCCGCCTCTGGATGAAATGCAGACATTGCGTGAAGAGTTGGAAGCCGCGCGGGCAGACGCCTACGAACTGGTGCGCTGGGTCGCCAACCTGCCGATGCCGGATGACCAGCAGGATTTCGTCTCCGTCGCCCTGCATCACCCCGACGAATACCCGTTCAACCAAGGCCGCATCATTTCCAGTGACGGGCTGGATATTGGCATTGAGGAATACGAGCAGCATTTCAACGAGTTTCAGATGCCGCATTCCACTGCTTTGCACGCGCATTTGCACGGCAAGCCCTATCTGGTCGGGCCGCTGGCGCGGGTGAATTTGCTGCATGGGCAATTGCCGTCGCATTTACTGGAACTGCTGGCGGGCAGTCCGGTGCAATTCCCCAGCCGCAACATGTTCCACAGCATGGCAGCGCGGGCACTGGAAATCGCTTACAGCGTGGATGAAGCCATCCGCTTGCTGGCGGAATACAGCCTGCCCGACCAACCGCATGTGCCCGTCACCACCCGCGCAGCCAGCGGCTTTGGTTGTACCGAAGCACCGCGCGGGCTGCTCTGGCATCGCTACGATTTCAACGCTGATGGTACGGTGAAAACCGCCCGTATCGTGCCGCCCACCAGCCAGAACCAGGCGCGGATGGAACAGGATTTGCATCAATCATTGCAGACGTTCGGGCTGGAACACGACGCGACTGCTTTACGTTTACGGGCAGAGCAGGTGATCCGCAATTACGACCCGTGCATTTCCTGTGCTACGCACTTTTTGCGACTGAAGGTAAACAGATCATGAAAACCGCCATCATTGGCATCGGCTCGCCCTTCGGCGATGACTGCGTGGGTTGGGACACCGTTGATCAGCTCGCAGAAGAAGAATGGGTAAGAACCCGGCGGGAAGCAGGTACACTAGTCATCAAGAAGCTCGACCGCCCCGGCATGAGCCTGCTTGAAGACATGCGCGGCCATGATCATGTCATCCTGGTGGATGCGGTCGTTTCCAACAAGCATTCGCCGGGCATGATCCTCAAGCTCCAGCCGGAAGAACTCGTCCCCCTGGAAGTTCCCTTTTCCTCCCACGGCCTTGGTGTCGCAGAAACACTGGCCATGGGGAAGACGCTGGGCATACTCCCCAGGCGCCTGGAAATATGGGGTATCGTTATACCATCAGAATAAGCCTTTCAACTTACCTTTAAGCTGGTCTTGCAGCTTTTTCTGGAGTTGGTCTGTCTGGCCGCCCAGCGCCTTGCCAACGCCATCCAACTGTTTGCCTACCTGATCCTGCAATTTCTGTTGCAACTTGGCTTTTTCCTCATCGGCTTTCTGCTTGAGGGCATCAAGCTGTTTCTGCTTTTCGGCATCAAGCTTTTCCTGCAACCTGGCTTTTTCATCATCCAACTGGCGTTGCGCCAACTCCTTAAGCAGCACATCGAGTTCCAGCGCATAGGAGAGGTTATTCCACGGGCCATGGATGTGCAGCGGGGCGAAAAGACCCTCAGGCTTATCCGGTTTGGGCTTTTCACCAACCCGCAGTTTCATGTCCAGCGATTCATTGGCGATGTTGACATCCCCATTACCCCTGATCTGGAAATAAGGCGCCAGCAAGGTGTTTTCATCGGTGTGGAAGACGCCGTGCTGCACCGACCAGTGCCCACCTAGGGTGGTAAACGCCACTTCCTTTTCACCCATGCTGTTGACGCTATCCTTCTCGAACAGCTTGACCACCTGTTTGGTCTTTTGCGCAAGGTTGGAATCGCGGATCGTGCCATTTTTCAGCGCTACATCAACCGTACCGGACAGGTTCCGCTTGAATGCCGCCGCATCGCCTGCCAGCGTATTCAGATTGGCCGTCAGGTCAAGCGCCCCGGTAATGGTCTTGTCATTGGTCAGTGCGTAAAACAGGTCTTCGGTACGCAAAGCACTGGTTTTGTGGGTCATGGCCAGTGTCGCAGGCGTGTTGTTGGTGTTGACCTGAATATTGCCCTGATAGCCACCCCGGAACAGCGTGCCCTGCGGCGACAAGGTGAGGATACCGTTAGCCATCTGCACGCCCAAGGTGGCTTTTTGCAACTGGAAAGGCGGGTAATTCAGCGTATCCGCCCGGAACGAACCGTCCATGCTCATGGCTGCCATCGGGTCACGGATTTGCAACTTGCCCGCCAGTTGCTGCCCCATCAGCTTCAAACTCGTCTGGAACAGGTCGATAACACCCTTGCCACTGCCCCAGTTCAGGGTGATTTCCCCCGAACCCTGTTGTTGCAGGCTGCCGCCGGGAATGCTGCCACCTTGCAGATTGCTGCTCAGTTGCAGACCACCAATCGCCAGCTCCTGTTGCGCCAGTTGCAGACGGGTGCTGCCACTGGCGTGAATGTCTGCGCTTTGGGCGGGTAACTTGCCGCCCTGCAATTTCGCCTGCAATTGCATCCCATCAATCTTGAGGGTTTGGCTGCCCATGTCCAGATAGCTGTTACCGGACAGTTTCGCATCAACCTGACCTGCCTGCGGCGTGTTGAGGTTTGCCTGAATATTCATCCCCCCCAGGCTGACGGCCTGCCGGGTAAGGTTTGCCTGCATCCGCCCGCTGATTTGCGCCGTACCCTGGCCGGGTAACTGGACAGTCGCCAGCAGGTCAGGGATGAAATACTGTTGCGCCCCCGTTTCACTGCGCAACGTGCCTTTGACATCCGCATGGATATTGCCTTTGGCCTTACTGGCAAGATCAATCGCCGCCACCAGCCCGCTGGCAGCCAGGGCTTTGGTTTGCAGGTTGCCGTTGACATCCGCACTCAGGTTGGCATTCAGGGTATCGCCCGCACCGGGTTTGTTATGCGCGGAAACCTTCAATTTGAGGCCGGAAAGGCTGAAATCACTGCCATTGTCGGCCAGTTTGGCGGTGGTAGAACCATCCAGTGACACATCCAGCGCCGAGGCACTGTCCTGCAAGCGGGTTGCCAGGGAAATATCGACAGGTTTACCAGGGCGGACAACCCCTGTGGTCAGATTGAGCGGGGCAAGTGCCATGTTCTGTCCGGTTTGCGCATCCTGCCAACGGATTTGCGAATCCTTGACGCTGATACCGGCCACCATGAAGTTACCCAGCAAACGGGCGACCACCTGCCCGACATCACCGTTCTGCTGCGCGGAACCGGCAGACAACAAATCTTCCCAGTTGGTCTTGCCGTTTTTATCGCGTTGCAGGGTCAGGTTCAGCCCTTGCAGGGTGACTTCATCCACACGCAGCTTTTGTTCCAGCAGGGGCATAAGCTGCACGGAAACCCTGGCGTCGTCGGCAGAGGCAAAGTTCCCCCCCTTGAAACCATCAGCATTACCCAGTTTGACCTGCCCCAGTTTCAGGGCAATATTCGGGTAAACGGAAAGCCCAATCTTGCCTGCAACCTCAAGGTCGCGCCCGGTTTTCTGTTTGACCAGTGAGATCAGATCGGGCTTGTAGCGGTTGGCGTCGAAGGTCAGGGCGAATATTCCCAAAATGGCAAACACCGCCAGCAGTATGGAAAAAAGCCAGATCAAGGGACGAAAAACAGACATCACGATACTCCTCTGACAAACCGGGCATTAACACCCTGACTGCTAATAGGAATAATAGCCCGGATAGTAATAACCCTGCTGTGAATAAGGTACTGAAAAACCAGTGGAAGGATAGATATAGGAATATGCAGACTGGGTTGAAAGCGCATCCGTCACTCCGTAACCGTGTGCCCGGTTATACCAGTTGCCGTTGAATTGCCCAGCCATACTCTGGGCAACATACGTGTTACTGCGGCTGGCTGCATCCCCGCTGCCCCAGCCTTTGGCGCGGAAATTCAGGTCGAAATCCATGTTGATGTCAGCTTCACCACGCCCGCGTGAATGCCCTTTCTGCGCCGTATTGCCTGCACCGTTGCCATAGGCATTGCCCACCCCTTGCGACGCATGATTCTGGCGGTTATTACCGAAGAAATCACCCATGTCAAAGAAATCAAAGAAGTCGGCGGAAGCAGTACCTGCCCACAGCAATAACAACCCGGAAATCACTACACGTCGCGCCATAAAGCTAAGCTCCTGAATTTATTGCCTTCAGTCTACACAGAGATAGCTGTTTACGCCATGCCCAAGGCAAAACCGTTCACCAGTTTTGCTTGAACTGGTCAATCAGGCGGCGCTGGCGCTTGTCCGGTTTGCGTACCTTGATATTCACGCCATGCAGGCGGCGTTCCTCAATCACGGCCTCGCGCTGCTCACGGTGGTAATTGGATTCTTCGTACAATAAGCGTGCTTCGGGAGCCGGGCGGCGTTGTTCATTCAAACCCCTGACGGTGACAATCCAGGTTTCAAAGCCTTTGGTAATGCGCAAAGTATCACCGGGACGCACATTCCGTGCCGGTTTCACCCGTTCGTCATCGACATGCACATGCCCGCCGTTGATGGCTTCCACCGCCAGCGGACGGGTCTTGAAGAAACGCGCCGCCCACAGCCATTTGTCGAGGCGCTGGCCTACAGCTTCCGTTTCAGCGGCCATGCAACAACATGATCCTCCCAGTGTTCCTCATCCACCCCGGCGGCGTAGACAAAGCGCCCGGTAATGGATTGTTTCATGCGGTGAATGCTTTGTTTGTCGCCGGAAAGCAAATGATGCCACGGTGGCAGGTTTTGCCCTTCCTGCAACAGGCGGTAGGCGCAACTGGGCGGCATCCAGTAAAGCTGCTCCAGATTGCCCGGGGTCAGGCGCAAACAATCGGGAACCAGCGTTTCACGGTTGGGGTAATCCTTGCACTGGCAGGTTTCCCCGTCGAGCAGGTCACAGGCCACATCGGTGTAATACACCGTGCCGTCTTCCTCGTCTTCCAGTTTGATCAGGCAGCATTTGGCGCAATGGTCGCAGAGGCTTTCCCATTCATCCATGCTCATGTCCGTCAGCGGTTTGGTTTTCCACCACGGCTGGGTGCGGTCATTGCTGGGCATTTTTCGGCTTTGCCTCCAGCAATTCCTGTTTGAGTTGCGGGAACACATCCCTGGTCACGTAGTAAAGGATTTCCCCGCCATCGTTATTCATCAGGAGAATCAGACCCTTGTCCGGGTATGTCCAGAACTCCACACCGGGTTTGGCGGGCGATGGCAAGCGCTCGGCAGGCTGCCCAAAACGCGCCATGGCAATATCCGGGTCGTAATTGACAGAGGGCAAATACACCAGCTTGTGCACCACCATGCTGTCTGCGGCTTTCATATCCGGCTCCGCCAGGGTGTATTTCCACTGCCCGCTGGCCATGCCCTCACGCTTGGTTGCATCCTGCTGGAAACGGGTCAGGGTTGCATCATCCACCGCCAACTCGGCAATGATTTTGGCCTCAAACAAACCCAGCCGTTGTGTACCAAAATACGCCTCCAGCGTGCGCTTGCCGTTTTCGTAGGAAAACACCGCCATTTCCGGGAAATTGTGCAGGTGCTCAATCACATCCCTCAGCGTGGATTTACCCATATCCAGGTGGAAAACCTGCGGGTTGCCCGCCGCATCCAGCGAAACCTGCCACGGCAAATCATCCGGCTTGCCGCCTTCCTGCCCACAACCTGCCAGCGCTAACCCAAGCATCAGCAAGCTGCTGCCCAATACATGCTTCATCGCAAAACCTTACAGTCAAACAGATGCCCATCATACCCCAGCCAAGGGGGGCAACTTCCATGATATTTGCACAATCCGCGCATATTTATTACCAAATTGACACGTAGGCTTATTCCTGTCGAAAGGGCAAATATCCAAGATTCCAAGGAGTAACCGAGATGAAAAAGATTAGCTTGATTTCTGCCGCACTGGTTGCAGGCACACTGCTTTCCGCCACTTCTGCGATGGCCGCACCTTCCTATTACCACGGCTATAATGGCTACACTGGCGTTGATACCCAGCAACTGGAACGCCGTATTGACATGGGTGTACGCAGCGGCAAACTGGTCGGTTGGGAAGAGCGCCAACTGCGCAGTGAACTGCATCGCCTGGAGCGTGCCGTGCACGATGCAAACCGTGACCACCGTATCACCCGTTTGGAACGCAACCGCCTGGAACGTAAGGCAGCCAACCTGAAATACGATATTTTCAAGCTGATGAACAACCGTGAAGTTGCCCGCACAGACCACCGCTGGGGTGACAACCATGGCTGGGACAATCATCGCCGGGGCGATAACCGTGGCTGGGGCAACAATGCCCCTGCTACCCCGTATAACCACCATTAATGGCTTGACGGGTTCCAGAACCAAGGGCTGAACCGGCCAGTCGGCACACGCTGACTGGCCTTTATTCATTTGGGTTCCGGTTCGTGCTAGTGTGTCGGCAACACCCTCAGGAGAACCACCATGCAACAACCCGCCAAACTGGAACTGGTCAGCTTCAAGGTCTGCCCGTTTGTACAACGTTCCGTCATTGCCCTCAACCACAAAGGCGTGGGATACACCCTGACCCATATCAACCCGCATGAGCCACCCGACTGGTTCAAGGCCATTTCCCCGCTGGGCAAAGTGCCAATTCTGCTGGTAGACGGTACACCGCTGTTTGAGTCCGCCGTGATCCTCGAATACCTCGACGAAGTTTACCCGCCCTCCCTGCATCCGGCTGACCCACTGCAAAAAGCACAGCACCGCGCCTGGGTGGAATTCTGTTCCGAGCTGATCATGCGCCAGTTCCGCATGTTGACGGCGAAAGATGAAAGCGCATTCAACGAAGCCCGCGACTCCCTCAAGCAAGGCTTGCAACGGCTCGATAGCGTGCTGGCGGAAGAAACACCGTTTTTCACCGGTAAGACATTCCATCTGGTGGATAGCGTCTACGCACCACTGTTCATGCGTCTGGCGCTGGTCAAACAGCATTTCGGGCTTGATCTGGACATGAGCGCACGGATGCAGGCATGGAGTGATGCCTTGTTGGCAATGGATGCGGTAAAAACTTCGGTAGTGGACAATTTCGAGGATGTCTTCCTGGGTTTCCTCGAAGGGCAATCCGGCCACATCCTGACGCTGGGTAAAGCGGCCTAACGCCCCTGGGCAATCCGCCGCTGCAAATGGCTGGTATGCGCATGGCACAAGGCAACCGCCAGCGCATCCGCCGTATCAGCCTGCAAGTAGCCTTGCAGGCCGAGCAGGATTTTTACCATGTGCTGCACCTGCGCCTTGTCTGCACCACCTTTACCGACCGTAGCCTGTTTAACTTCCTTCGGACTGTATTCCGCCACCGGCAAACCGGCAGTCACACCTGCGCAAATCGCCGCGCCACGCGCCTGACCCAGCTTGAGGGCGGAAGAAGCATTGTTGGACACGAATACGTTTTCAATCGCCATTTCTTGCGGCTGATACTGGCGGATCACGGCATTCAGTTCGGTGAAGATTTTCCCCAGACGTTCGGGGAGCGGGGCATCGCCCAGGCGCAGGCAAGTGCTGAAAACATGGCGGGTATGTTGGCCGTCGGTTTCGATGACCCCGATACCCGTCTGGCGGGAACCGGGGTCAATCCCGAGGATACGCCGCAGGCTCACTAGCCGTATGCTTCCAGGTCTTCATCGGTGAAGTCGGCATTGCTGAAGACTTCCTGCACGTCGTCCAAGTCTTCGAGCATGTCGATCATTTTCAACAGCTTGGCCGCCACATCGCCTTCCACCAACGTGAGGTTGTCGGCACGCATGGTCACTTCCGCATTGTCAGGGGTGAAACCGGCTGCCACCAGTGCATCTTTCACTGCGGTAAAATCGTCGGGGGAAGTGATGATCTCGGCGGAACCGTCGTCATCCATCTGGATGTCTTCCGCACCCGCTTCGAGGGCAGCTTCCATCAGCTTCTCCTCATCCAGACCGGGGGCGAAGTTCATCACGCCGATTTTTTTGAACTGGAACGCAACCGAGCCGTTGGTGCCAAGATTGCCACCGTTTTTGGTGAAAGCGTGGCGGACTTCGCCGACCGTGCGGTTGAGGTTATCGGTCATGGCATCGACGATGACGGCGATACCACCGGGGCCGTAACCTTCGTAGCGCACTTCATCGTAGTTTTCCGCGCCGGTTTCGCCCGAACCACGCTTGCAGGCTTTGTCGATGGTGTCTTTCGGCATGTTCGCATCGAGCGCCTTATCCACTGCCAGACGCAGGCGCGGGTGGGCGTTAGGGTCGGAAGTCTTGCCTTCTTTCGCTGCCACGGTGATTTCACGGATCAGTTTGGTCCAGATTTTGCCGCGCTTCTTGTCCACTGCGGCTTTCTTGTGCTTGATATTTGCCCATTTACTATGACCGGCCATGTCAAACTCTCGTCGTTAGGTCTTGAAAAATGGGGCGTAGTTTAGCATAGCTGGCAAGGCTGTTAAGACTTCCCCGCACGCAAAATATCGCGGGGCATCTGCCGCGAGATACGGAAGTCATCGAAATCGGCAAAACAGTTCCAGTGCGGTGCCCAGTCCGGCGTATTGCCGCCGTAATAGGTGCTGAAATAGAAGGTATCAATCTGCCCCTTGTTACCCCAGCGCCATTCCATGTCGGTGCGTCGGGTCACAGGTCTGCCATTGACCCACACGGCGTAAATGCCGTTTTTCTTGCCGGGGCTGTTGAGGCGTACCTGCTGGGTAATTTGCATCCATTCGCCGGGTTTGGCGGAAATCCCCATCGGCCAGAAATCACCGAATTTGCGTTCCGCAGGCATTCCCACGTAATACAGGTAGGGAACCAGTTTGCCCTGTTCCACCCACATCAGCCGTGCTGTCCAGCCATCACCGTTGTAAGGCTTGTGGCCGTTGGAATATTTAGCATCACCGCTGGCTCACATCGATGC
>JBBIHI010000063.1:0-11702 GCA_037447095.1 Thiotrichaceae bacterium | reverse complement strand
CAAAGCCAGCAGGACAACAGCGAGCTTCCGCCATCGGTATTGGTCAGCGAATTGCAGGATTATCTGGAACGTTGCGGTGTCAAACGTTCAGGGATGGTGACGAAACATCGGTTACAGGGGTGGAAACAGCGAGGCAATCCGGCTTTTGACAGTGGTGAGTTTATGGATGGCTGCGTTCTGGAAGAGCCGGGTGAGAGTTATCGTGAGCTGTCATTGTCCGACCTGATCCGCTTTTACCAAAATCCGGCCAGGGTTTTCCTGCGGGAACGTTTCGGCGTGTCATTGGGCGAGCGTGATCATGAACTGCCCGGCAGGGAACCATTCGGCCTGGAAGGCTACAGCAGCGATGACATCCGTGCCTGCATCTTTACGCAACTGGAGCAGCAGCAGCCCGCAACCGAGGCAATGCCCTTGCTGCGGGCGCAGGGTTTGTTGCCCCACGGTAAACCCGGTGAGTTGCTGTTTGCGCAGGAAAAAGCAGTCACACAAAGCTTTTTTGACAGTATCCAGCCCTTGCCGGAATTGGACAATCAGGTGTTCAGCCTGTCGTTGGATGACTTCACGCTCAGCGGCGCATTGGGGCAATTAAGTGAACGGGGGCGGGAGGTCTACAGCCTGGGACGTTTGAGTTACTGGCAGTGGCTGGATATAGGTTTGCATCACTTGGTGTTGAATGCACTGGAAAATACTGCCTGTCCACGCCAGACGCTGGTATTTTCTGCCGAGGAACAGAATTGCCTGCAACCTGTCGCGGATGCCCGTGACCGGCTGGCGCAATTGCTGGGCTGGTATTGGCAGGGTTTGCAGTCACCGTTAGCGTTTTTCCCCAAAACGGCTTTTAACCTCATGAAACAAAAAGAGCCTGATGTCAGCAAGGCGATGAGCACCTGGGAAGGCAGTGGCAATTTTGCCGGGGAAAGCGCAAAGCCCGAATACCGGCTGTTATATCGCCATGCAAACCCGCTGGAAACGCAGGCCGAGGCATTCATGGCGATTGCAGACGGGGTATTTGGCTGGCTGTTCAGCGCAATGAAATGATCGGCCAGCCCCGTTCTGTAGCAATATCCCGCAGTGTTTTGTCCGGGTTTGCCGCTACCGGATTTGCCACCATGTCCAGCAACGGCAGGTCATTGTGTGAATCGCTGTAGAAGTAGCTGCCGTCGAGCGTTTCATGGCGGTTTTCCAGCCATTGTTGCAAACGTGTGACCTTGCCGTGCTTGAAGCAGGGGACACCTTCCACCTCGCGGGTGTAGCGCCCATCCACGACCTTCGGTTCGGTTGCCAGCAGGTGAGGAATGCCGAATGCCTCGGCAATCGGGCGGGTAATGAAACTGTTGGTAGCAGTAATGACTACCAGGGTGTGGCCTTGCTCGCGGTGCTTTTCCACCAGTTGTCGTGATTCCGTTGTCATCAGCGGCTGGATGACGCTGGCCATAAATTCGTGGTGCAAGGCCGCGAGTTCATCCATGCTGCGTTCACTCAGCGGGCCAAAGGAAAACGCGGAATATTCGAAGATGTCGAGCGTGCCTGCCTGATATTGGCCGTAAAAACGCTGGTTTTCCGCCTCGTAAGCCGCGCCATCGACAAGCTGTTTCCTGACCAGAAACTGCCCCCATTCGTAATCACTGTCGCCATTCAGCAGGGTATTGTCGAGGTCGAAAAGTGCCAGGGTCATGGCTTGTCAGGCTCCTGAGAAGAAAAACGCCTGATTGTACCCGGTTTCTGTCGCATTGAAATTGCCGAATGGTGAAGGTTATGGAAAAATCAGGGCATATTCAGCTTTGGAGAAGAATCGTGATTGATGAGGAAGGATTCAGGGCCAATGTTGGCATCATCCTCTGCAATTGCGACGGTAAAGTGTTTTGGGGGAGACGGCTGGGGCAGGATTCCTGGCAGTTTCCACAGGGAGGAATAGACCGGGGAGAGTCGCCGACACAAGCCATGTTCCGCGAATTGTATGAGGAACTGGGTTTGTTGCGGGAGCAAGTCGAAGTTATCGGGCAAACCCGTGGCTGGTTGCGTTACCGCATCCCCCACTACATGATCCGCCGTCGTGCAAGGCCATTATGCATTGGGCAGAAACAGCGCTGGTTTTTACTGCGTCTGGTCGGCGAAGATTGCAATGTGAACTTGCAGGCAACTGAAAAACCGGAGTTTGACCACTGGGAATGGGTCGATTACTGGCGACCTGCCCATCAGGTGGTGTTTTTCAAACGCCGCGTCTACCGTCGCGCACTGGATGAGCTGGCGCCATTATTGGCCTAGCGCTGCTAACCCCTCTCCCCCTGAGGGAGAGGGGGCGGGGTGAGGGGTCAAAACGGCTTAACTACCGCCAGAATAATCACCACAATCAACACCAGGCTGGGCACTTCATTGAACATCCGATACCACTTGTGGCTATGGGTATTCGCGTCATTCCTGAAAGCAATCATTAACCGATAACAGGCATAGTGGTAAGCAAACAGCCCTACCACCAAGACTAGTTTCAAATGAAACCAATGTGTTGCCACCATTAAGTATTGCCAGTTAATCGCCAACATGGTGAAACCAAAAATGGCAGTAATGGTTGCGCCAAGCGTCATCATGATAAACAGCCGACGTTCCATCACCTTGAACAGTCCGAAGCTGGCCTGATTCTCCGGCATGGCGTGGTATACATACAGGCGCGGCAGGTAAAACAGCCCGGCAAACCACGTCACCATAAAGATAATGTGGATGGCTTTGATCCAGATATACATGGCTTATCCTTTCAACAGGTCTTGGACTTTCTGTTCCAGTTCGGCAGCGTCCCATTCGCCCAGTTTCTGCACGCTGATTTTACCGTTGGCATCGACCAGGAATGAGGTGGGTGTTACCCGCACATCAAATTGCTTGGATAGTTCACCGCTTTGGTCGTAACCAATGGTATAGGTCATGCCTTTCTTTTCGCGCATGGCCTTGACCTCGGGCAACTCATCGTAAGGCATGGCAACGGCAACGATGCGGAAGCCAGTACCCTGCATTTTTTTGTCGAGGGCTTGCAGGGTGGGGATTTCACCGACGCAGCCTGGGCAGGTTACAGACCAGAATACCAGCATGTAAGGTTTGCCTTTCAAACTGTCGAGGGAAACGTTTTGCCCATCAATGGTGGTGGCGTTCAGGTTGGACGGGATGCTTTTCAGCCCCTCGCTTGGCATCAGGAAAAAGAACGCCAGAGCACCCGCAATCAGCGCGAGAATGGCCAGGGCTTTTATATCCAGTTTCATGTGTTGTCGCCTGCTACAGGTTGTTAATCGGTAAGGATGGCGTATTATACAGGGATTTTTCGGCCTGACAGAAAAAGGGTTGTTGTGAACAAGAAGATTGGTATCGTGGGCGCGACCGGCTACACCGGTGTGGAACTGTTGCGTTTACTGGTCAACCATCCTGGCGTTGACATTACTTATGTGACTTCACGGGAAAATGCCGGGATGCGGGTGGATGCGATGTTCCCCAACCTGCGTGGTTATCTTGACCTGACGTTCTCTGCCCCGTCCGACGAACAGCTTGCAGAATGTGATCTGGTGTTCTTTGCCACGCCCAACGGGGTAGCGATGAAAAGCACCCAGGTGTTGCTGGATGCTGGCGTCAAGGTCATCGACTTGGCAGCCGATTTCCGTATCAAGGACATTGCCATCTGGGAGAAATGGTACGGAATGCAGCACACCAGCCCGCAATTGGTGGAGGAAGCAGTATACGGTCTGCCAGAACTGAACCGTGAGCAGGTCAAGGGGGCGCGGCTGGTTGCCAATCCGGGCTGTTACCCAACCGCAGTAACACTGGGCTTGTTGCCACTGGTGGAAAGTGGTCTGGTTGATTTGGATGGAATTATTGCTGATACCAAATCCGGGGTCAGCGGGGCAGGGCGCAAGGCTGAAGTGCATACCTTATTGGCAGAAGCAGGAGATAATTTCAAAGCGTATGCAGTGCCAGGGCATCGCCATCAGCCTGAAATTGCCCAGATGCTGTCAATCATCGCAGGTCATCCGATAAACCCTACTTTTGTTCCGCATTTATTGCCCATGATCCGGGGCATTCACGCTACACTGTACGCCACGTTGACGACAGAAGCCGATTTGCAGCAGCTTTATGCAGACCGCTATGCCAGTGAGCCATTTGTGGATGTATTGCCAGCGGGGGCGCACCCGGAAACCCGTTCCGTGCGGGGGGCAAATTTCTGCCGGATGGCAGTGCATCGTCCCGGTAATGGTTCGCACGTTGTGGTACTCTCTGTCATCGACAATCTGGTCAAGGGCGCAGCCGGTCAGGCTGTGCAAAACATGAACCTGATGCTGGGCTTCGCAGAGGACACTGCGTTAAGGCATCCAGGGTTGCTGCCTTGAGTCGAGGGAATTAATTCAATAAAGAGGCAACACGACCAGCATGAGCCTGGAATATAAATTTGAAAATCGTGGTACGGTGCAAGTGCGCCCTACCGGAAGTGACAAGCGCAGCCCATGCTGGTATATGCTGGCAATTGCTGTACTTGGTTTATTGGGACTTGCCGCATGGCTGTTTCTGGGGGGGTATTTGACGCCGCTGGATTCGTCCAGCACCCACGCCATGAGCTTGCGCGGCAAAATCAAGGAGCAGGAGGCGCTGATCAGCCAGCAGGCCGACAAGCTCAAGAGCCTGGAGGATGAGCTTGCCAGTAGCAAACGTGAGTTGCAGGTGCAGGCGGCAGCGAATGAGGAACTCAGCAAAAAGTTTTCTGCTTCAGCCGCAGAGCTGGCCACCGCGCAGGAAAAAATGAAACTCTACAACGGTATCGTTTCCCCTTCCGGTCAGGAGCAAGGGCTGGGCATCCAGCATTTTGACATCAAGCCAAGTCTGGTGGATGAAAGTGGCAAGAAAGCTTCCGGCCTGTATCAGTATCACCTGGAGCTGTCCAATACCGGAGCGGGCGATGCTTCTGTTGATGGTACGTATAGCATCACGCTGACCGGCAAGCAGAATGGCAAGTCCATGACCATTACCCAGAAAGATGTGACGCCTGAAAAGGAAAAGGCACAGACAACGTTCTCGGTCAAAAACTATCAAAGCCTCGAAGGCAATTTGTTGTTGCCGAAAAACTTTACCCCAGAATCGGTCAAGCTGAAGGTTAGCCCCGCCACGGGCGATGCACCGGAGCGCCTGACCCAAACGTATGACTGGGCATCGGCGAATGATGCCAGTACCCCCACAAAAGAGGAGTGATCAAGCATGTTTGGTAAATCAGCCAAAGGTGGCAGCACTGGCAGTTCCGCCAACCACAATAATGACCAGAAAATCCGTAGTGCGCGGGTGGATACCCTGATTGGCAGGGGCACTACCATTGATGGCGACTTGCGTTTTTCTGGCGGCCTCCATGTGGAAGGTGTCATCAAGGGCAACCTGGCAGCCGATGGTGATGATGCCACGCTGATCCTGAGCGAGCATGGGCATATCCAGGGCGAAGTCCGGGTGCCGAGTATGGTGCTGAATGGCATGATTAACGGTGACGTTTTTGCCAGTGGCAAGGTTGAGCTGTTTGAAAAGGCGCGTATCTGCGGCGATGTGTATTACAACCTGCTGGAAATGGCGGTCGGCGCGGAAGTCAATGGCAAGCTGGTGCGCCAGAAGCCGGAAACATCTGCCAGTTTCTCGACTACCGCTACGGAATGAGTGGCTTTATTGCCCTGTCAGGCCAAGGGTGGTAACGTACCCGACCAATGATTTATAGCAGGAGATATGTGTAATGACGGTTGAAACAGCTATTCCTTCCCCGTTGGTTTTTACCGATGCAGCGGCAACCAAAGTGAAGGCTTTGATTGATGATGAGGGCAACCCGAATCTGAAATTGCGTGTATTTGTGCAGGGTGGCGGCTGTTCCGGCTTCCAGTACGGCTTTACGTTCGATGAAAACATGAACGATGATGATACTGCGGTGGAAAACTGTGGTGTGACCCTGCTGATTGACCCGATGAGCTTCCAGTACATGGTCGGTGCAGAAATCGACTACAGCGAAGGGCTGGAAGGTGCGCAGTTTGTGATCCGCAATCCGAATGCCACCACGACTTGTGGCTGCGGTTCTTCATTCAGCGCCTAAGTATTCGCATTTCTTTATAAGAAAGGCCGCCCTACGCGGCCTTTTTTGTGGGCAGGAAAACAGCAATCAGCCGGTATTGCGCATCCCCGCAGCGATGGCATTGATGGTGCGTAGCAGGACGGGCAGCCACGGTGAGTTGGTGTCGCTGGTTTCCTGCACGTAACCACGGTGGCGGCGGATCAGGGTAATCTGGATGTGGTTGAGCGGATCCAGATACGGGTCACGCCGTTGCAGCGAGTATTGCAGGAACGGTGTTTCGTCCATCAGGTGATCCAGACGGGCGGCTTTGAGGACTTCTGCCGTGGTCAGCGCGTATTCACTGCGGATGTCGGCAAAGATGGTTTGCGCACTTGCCTGGTCACTGGCCAGCTCGGCATATTCCTGTGCCGTATCCATTTCCGCTTTATACATGGCCATTTGCACGTTGCCGAGCAGGGAGCGGAAGGCTGGCCATTCGTCGTACATGCGTTCCAGTAGTCCGGTGTTTTCCGGGGCGGCGTCACGGAATTGTTTCAGTGCGGTGCCGATGCCGTACCAGGCGGGCAGGGTGTGGCGAGATTGTGCCCAACCGAAAACCCAGGGAATGGCGCGGATGGAACCCTTGTCACGCACGGTTTTCTTGCGGTGCGAGGGGCGTGAACCAATATTGAGCAGGGCAATTTCCTGTACCGGGGTGGCTTCGTAGAAATAGTCCATCAGCCCCGGCGTCCAGTCTGTCAACTGGCGGTATTTCTGTTCGCCTGTGGCGGCAATGTTGTGCATGGCCTGGAGGAATGCGTCGGGGTAGGAGCCGCGTTTTTTCAGCAAGCCAAGGCTGGCCTTGAGCAGGCCGGTGGTGCCGACGCCCAGTTCGTAGACAGCCGTTTCCACGTTGCTGTATTTGGCAGCCAGCACTTCGCCCTGTTCAGTGAATTTGATCTGACCCTGTACGGTATCAGGCGGTTGGGCAATGATGGCCTCATGGGTTGGGCCGCCGCCCCGCCCGACTGTGCCGCCGCGACCGTGGAACAATCGGCATTTGACGCCGTATTGGTCGGTCAGGGCAATGACTTCTTTCTGTGCGTTGTACAGGTTCCAGTTGGAGGCGAGGATGCCGCCATCCTTGCACGAGTCGGAGTAACCCAGCATGACTTCCTGCATATTGCCGGAAGCAGCCAGCAGTTCGCGGTAGGTGCTGTTTTCCAGCAGGCTGGTCAGTACGCTGGTAATGTGTTTGAGGTCTTCGATGGTCTCAAACAGGGGTGAAACCAGGATGTTGCAGAACAGCTTGCGTTCGGCGTCGTAGCCAATCAGGCCAGCCATCCGTGCCAGCAACATGACTTCCATGACGTGGCTGGCGCTGTGGGTCATGGAAATGACGTAAGCGCCGAAGATACCGGCTCCCGCTTCGCTGCGCATTTCCAGCATACTGTCAAAGACTTCCAGTGTTTCGGCGGTGCGTTCGCTGAGTTTGGGGCGGTGTGGCAACGGCAGGCGTGGGCGCTGGATGAGTTCGGCCAGCATTTCCATGCGCTCTTCTTCCGGCAATTCCAGATAGTGGCTACACAGGCCGGACAGTTGCAGGGCTTCCGCCACGGTTTCGCTGTGGATGGTGGATTCCTGCCGGATATCGAGTTTGTAGAGGCCGAAGCCACAGGTTTCCGTCAACCGGATCAGGTCTTTCAGCTCACGGCCTGCGATTACATGGTCGCCATGGCTGCGCAGGGAATCACGGATCAGGTACAGCTCGTGGATGAATTCCGCCACATCCGTGTAGGCAGCCGTGGAGGGGCGGAAGTGTTCGCCTGCCAGCCGTGCGTTTACCACGGCCAGGGTTTCCTGCAATTTGTGGTGCATGATACTGAGCAGGCGGCGGTAAGGCTCTTCCTGGAAGGTTTCCTTGGCATAGTGGAAAGCGACTGCGCCGATTCCCAGGCGCTGGTCTTCATTGTGTAGGTAGTTGCTGAAAGCTTCCGTAGGGGTGATGAACTGGGTGGAATGCGACAGGATGGTGCGCAATTCGCGTACCCGGCGGGCATATTCCTCCAGTGCCAGTTGCATCTGCATACGGATGGCCTTGCGGGTCAGGGCAGGGGTAACAAATGGGTTGCCGTCACGGTCGCCGCCAATCCATGAGCCAAAGCGCAGGAAACTCGGCACGTTGACCGTACCCCAGCCATAGGCAATGCGCGTGGCACGTTCAAAATAGCGGTAAACCGTGGGGATGGCTTCAAACAGCGATTCACGGAAGTAATACAGGCCGTAACGGATTTCGTCTTCCACCGTCGGTTTGCGGGTACGCACTTCATCGGTGCGCCACATCAACTGGATTTGCGCTTTCAGGTGGCGCAGCAGGGACTCACGTTCACTGGGGTCGTGGTTGGTATTAAGCTGATCAATGACCAGAAAAATGCGGCGCTGAATCTCCATCATGGTGCGCCGCCGCGCTTCGGTCGGGTGGGCGGTAAACACGGGGGTGTAGCGTATCTGGTTGAGCAGGGTCTGTAATTCCTCCGCCTTCATCCCATCGGCGGCCAGCTCCAGAATGGTGCGGCGTACTGAGCCTTGCCACAACTGGTTGTCGCCTTGCTGGATCTGGCGGCGACGTTCCCGGTGCTGGAAGTCTTCTTCGACGATATTGTTGAGGATGTAAAAGGTATTGAAAGCGCGGATGACCTGCTCCAGCATGTCCACATCCAGGTTGTCGATAAAGCCCATCATTTCACTGCGCAAAGCCGGGTCATTGTTTTTGCGCAGGCGGATGTAGCTCTTGCGCAGGTTTTCTACGGTTTCGTAAACGGCTTCGCCTTCCTGTTCGCGGATGATTTCCCCCAGTAACTCCCCGAACTGACGGATGTTTTCCTGAAGTTTGGCAACGTCGAATGATGGCTTGTTGGTCATGGTGCCCTACTGTCTGTGATGTCTGAAATAAGTGTGCATGGTTCCATGCAAAAATAAGGCCGACATTATGCCTGAACGACGTTAAGCGACAAAGAAGCATGAAAAGATGATGAGATTTCATTTGTATTGTGCAACGCAGCAAAAAAGATGTTGACAGTATTTCCAGAAAGGCTTATTGTGCGATGCATCAAATGCTGCAAAGCAGCATAAACCAGAAACCGCGAACACCAGGAGATTTACCATGCAAAACGAAATGATGAACATTGTTAAGCAATTCAGTGATTCCATGATGGCTTCTGCCAAGAAAATTGGCGACCTGAACCTGAAAACCTTTGAAACCCTGTCCAGCAAGCAAGCTGAGCTGGTCAAGTCTTGTGTTGAAATGGGTTCCAAAAATGCCGAAGCTGCCATGAAGGTCAAAGACCTTGGCGAACTGAACGCCCTGCAACAGGAAGTAACCCGCTCTTGTGGCGAGAAATGGGTTGCCAATGTCCGTGAAGCGACCGAGATGCTGACTTCCGTGCGTGACGAACTGACTGCCATTCTGGAAGAAGCTGCCAAGTACACCCAGGAAGGTGCTGAGCAAGCTGTCGAAGCGGGCAAGAAAGTTGCTGCCGAAGCGGTAGAAAAAACCACTGAAGCCGTTGAAAAAGCCACTGCTGAAGTAGTTGAACTGACCAGGGAAGCTGCCGAGAAGACTGTTGAAGCAACCAAGAAAGCTGCTGCCAAAGCCAAGGCTGCTTAATTCCTGATAGGTTAAGACATCTATTGATAACAGGGCGGGGTGTAACTCCTCCTCCTCTCTCTAGCTACCCGCCCTGTTTACTCTCCGTTGCCCACCTCTGGTGGGCAATTTTTTTGTGGCTACTATGCTTTTCCAGGGCTTGGTCTTAAGATAGCCGGATGTCCGGTTAACCTATTTCCATGCGGGAGAAATGCCTTTGAGCAATACGCCACAGACCGCCCCACCCACCCCTACTTTGGGGCAGGCATTTTTCTACTGGCTTAAGCTGGGTTTTATCAGCTTTGGCGGCCCAATGGGGCAAATTGCGCTGATGCACACCGACCTGGTGGAAAAGAAACGCTGGATTTCAGAACACCGTTTTCTGCACGCGCTGAATTTCTGCATGATCCTGCCGGGGCCGGAAGCGATCCAGTTGGCCATTTACATTAGTTGGCTGATGCATGGCGTGGTGGGTGCGGTGATGGCAGGGGTGTTGTTCTTCCTGCCCGCGTTCCTGCTGTTGTCGTTGCTGGCTGGGGCTTATCTGGCGTGGGGTGACGTGCCGTTGATGCAGGGTTTGTTCTACGGTATCAAACCGGCGGTGGTGGCCATTGTGCTGTTCGCGGCGTGGCGGATTGGTTCCAAGGCGCTGAAAAACAGTGTCCTGTGGGGCATCGCGGCTGCGGCTTTCGTCGCCATTTTTGTGTTTGGGGTCGGTTTTCCGTGGATTGTGCTGGTGGCTGTCACCAGGTCGGCGCTTACCGGCAAAGTCATGCCGGACAAGTTCAAGGGCGGCGGTGGTCACGGCGCATCCGACAAAGCTTACGGCGCGGCAGTGATTGATGACCACACCCCGACCCCGCCACATGCGCAATTCTCGTGGTTGAAACTGGGCGTGACGGTCGCGGCCTTCGTTGCCATCTGGGTGGGGGCAATGCTGGTGGTCGGTGGGCAACAAACCCTGAATGACATGGGCAGTTTCTTCACCAAAGCGGCGTTCCTGACCATTGGCGGCGCGTATGCGGTGCTGCCGTATGTGTATCAGGGCGGGGTTGAGCAGTACGGCTGGTTGACCGGCCCGCAGATGATCGACGGTTTGGCACTGGGCGAAACCACGCCGGGGCCGCTGATCATGGTGGTGACATGGGTGGGTTATCTGGGCGGCGTGACCAAGGAAGTGTTTGCCAATCCGATTGCCGCCGGTTTTGCCGGGGCGGCAGTGGCGACGTTTTTCACCTTTTTGCCGTCTTTCCTGTTTATCCTGTCGGCGGGGCCGATGGTGGAAAGCTCGCGTAATGACATCAAGTTTACCGTACCCCTGACCGGCGTAACCGCTGCGGTGGTGGGCGTGATCATGAACCTCGCGGTGTTTTTTGCGTGGCACACCATTTTCCCCAAAGCTAGCGCAGCCACGCCGTTTGCTGCTCCGTTTGAGTGGTTTGCGGTGCTGGTGGCAGTGGGCGCATTTGTCGCACTGTGGAAATACAAGGTGGATGTGATGAAAGTGATCGGTGTGTGTGCCGTGTTGGGATTGGTTTATACGCTGGCTACGGGGTAATGTTGCCAAAGAACATACCCCCAAGCCAGTTACAGCGGATGTTTCTCGCAAGCTTCCAGCGTGTTGCGCATCAGCATGGCGACTGTCATCGGGCCAACCCCGCCCGGAACCGGGGTAATCCATGCCGCCCGTTCGGCGGCGCTTGCAAAGTCAACATCGCCGGTCAGTTTGCCATTTTCCAGACGGTTGATGCCCACATCAATCACGGTAGCGCCCGGCTTGATCCAGTCGCCTTTCACCAACCCCGGTTTGCCTGCGGCTGCCACCACTATGTCGGCCTGACGTACCAGTTCCGGGGTCATGTTGCCGCTGAAACGGTGGGTAACAGTGACAGTAGCACCTGCCAGCAACAGTTCCAGTGCCATGGGGCGGCCTACGATATTGGATGCCCCGACGATCACGGCGTGGCGGCCTTTGTAGGTTTCCCCCGTGCTGTCGAGCAGGCGCATGACACC
>JBBIHI010000062.1:0-11795 GCA_037447095.1 Thiotrichaceae bacterium | reverse complement strand
TGGTTCAGCAAAACCGAATGGCCGAAGGCGGATGTCAGCAGGGTACTGGCAGAATACAGTCCGCGCATGAAAAAACTGTTGGAAGCGCCGGAGGCATTTTATACGCCTGCCAAGCGTCCGTCCGGGCATGACATTTCAGGCAGTTTCGGCAAGGACAATGGCGGGGCTATCCCGTCCAACCTGCTGCAAATCCCCAATACGGAATCGAATGGCGCGTATTTGTCAGGCTGCAAGTTGCTGGGGGTCAAGGGGCATCCGGCGCGGTTTCCTGCCAAGTTGCCGGAGTTTTTCATCAAGTTCCTGACCGAACCGGGGGATTTGGTGGTGGATATTTTCGGTGGCTCGAACACGACGGGAGCGGTGGCGGAAACGCTGGGGCGGCAATGGCTCAGTTTCGAGCTGGAACGGGAATATGTCGCGGCTTCGGTACTGCGGTTTATGGATAGCCCTGCGGAACAAGAAATCCGCCGTGCCTATCATGCAGTTTTGAGCGGCAAAAGTGTGGATTTGGCGGAGTTGGCAGCGGAGCGGGTGGGGCAGCAGTTGTTGTTTGCGTGAGTGTTTGCTTGTGCTATGTTCAATGCAGTCATCGTTGCAGCAAAGGATCGTCATGCCCCGTCTGGATATTTACCACGAAACCGTCAAAACCGCCTTGATCAAGGATGGTTGGGTGATTACGCAATGGCTACCGAATTGAATTACCCTGATATTATCAAGAAAATCCTGTTGGCGTATGCCCGATACGATTCTGCCGATAGTGAGATTGAAACCACGGTCAGTTTTGATGACGAGCACTGCAATTACGCACTTTTACAGGCAGGATGGCGGGGCGATGACTACCTGCATGGGGCGATTATTCACATCCGTTTGATTGATGGGAAGATTTGGGTGCAGTACGACGGTACGGAATAAGGCGTGGCGACTGAATTGGTGGATGCGGGAATCTCCAATACGGATATTGTGTTGGGGTTTCGGCATCCTTCGGTGAGGAAATATACTGGATTTGCTATCTGCTAACTTATAGCTTCTTCGTGCAACTGAATATATCTATCAATATCATTTTTTATTTTTTCATAGAGATGACACTCTTTGAAATTATCATTGAGAAAAAGAATGTCCTCAGTTTTCTTGCTTTTAGTTAAGTTTTTGTAATGATTTAATCTGTTGTTTATTTCCTCACTCGTTGCATCGCTGCATTTTATACTATCAATATGTTCTTTTTTCAAGGAGTTACAAACTTTTTTTATAACTGGCAAAGCCACATGGTCGAATATGGTATGCCCATGCGCAAATAAGTAAGTCGTTGTATTTGTACAGTTTTTTGAGTGAATTGTTCTTTTCAAGAATTCCACATTATCTATAGAGTTTTTGAAGTCACTATTTAATAATAATAGCTTTTCTCTTACTTTTTCATCTAGTTTTTCTATTGCTGATGTTCCTTGGTCTTCGAGGTTAACTTCAGAAAGTTTTATTGTCTCTGAAAAATCATTAATTGTAAAAGATGATGTGTCATTTATGCTATAGAAATATAAGTTCCAAACAAATAAGTCATGAATTTTCTCTGAATACTTAAGAAATAATTCGTCAAAATTTATAAGTTCAGTTGTTGAACATGTGGCATCTGTACACACTTTGGAAAGACCTGAGGAAAAACATTTGAAATTCTCAATTGAATAAGTATAAGTTTGAAATACATAAGGGTTGTCATGAATCTTCTTAGCTGTTTCAGAATGCTCAAGCAGATAATCATAATCACTATCTAAACATACAATTGACTCTTTGCCTAGGTCATTGAATTTCTTAATTAAATTTTGTTTTCCGGTTTTGAGAGAACCTTGCGAATAGGGTGTGAAATCGAATTTTATTCGAGCTTTTTTCTCATAAGGGCGAAGTATATTAGACCAAAATGTTATATCTCCTGGGTCTTCTACATGAACGCGAATTTTAGCAGGAGAAGTATAGAATAAGGAGTTTGTTGCTTTTTGATAACTAGAGGATGATAAATAATCAATTAAAGATGCCATGTAATTAAGCCTGCCCCAAATATATAAAATAATATATCAAAATAACTTAGTTTGATTATTTGATATATCAGATACTTCAAATACCTTATCTTGCCAGCCTTCTATAATTATTCCGGGAGAATGAGTCGACATGATAATCTGTACATTAGGATTTAACTCTCTAACGTACCCAATTAATTTTCGCTGCCAATCCAAGTGTAAAGATATTTCTGGTTCATCAATAAATAATATAGATTGTTTGTTGTCTTGGAGTAGTGTTGTCAATAATATTATTAATATTTGTTTTTCTCCTGATGATAATTTAAATGGCTTTATGTTTTTCCCGCCAACAAGAAACTCTATTTCATTTTTGTTAATATTGATTTCTTTGCCAGTTTCGCGATATAGGTGATTTACTATTTCAATAAATCTTTCCTTGTCTGATTTTATTTTATTTATTTTTTCTTTTAAGTTTTCGTCGTCAAGATTTTCAATTTTTCTTACAAGATTTAGTTGGTAGTCTAAGTATTCTTTTTGGAGTATATATATTTTTCGATCTAGTTCGGTTGTAATGTTTTCATCAGTAATTCTTCTCACATCTTCTAGTGAGTGTAAAGTTGTATCAAAAGTGCTAATTACGTCTATATTGATGATTTCTTTGAGATCATCTAATTTTATCTTTAAATTATTAAGATCAACAGTATGGGTCTCAAAGCTAATGCTTTTAATTTTATTGTATTTCCCACCTTCTTCTCGTTTGAGATTTGATAGTACCTCCTTATAAACCGGATCGTTTTTTGCCTTTTTTTCTAGTATTTGAATTTTTATGTCTTTTTCTTTTATGTGTTTATATGATATGTAATTGCCATTATCAAAAGTGATTTTTATGTCATTGGTGGTTCCTTGGTAAGAATCAGGTATTTTCCCAAAAACAATGAGAGCACATACAAGATCAAGAATAGTGGTTTTTCCACTGCCGTTTATGCCTGCCAAAATATTTACATCGGAATTAAGTTCCCAAAAAATATCAAGCCTATTCCAAAGACCTAAAATCTCAACTTTTTTTATAAAGTGTGGCGTATTCATGCTTTAATCCTGTATTTCACAATTTTTCATCAGAACAAGTGTAGATAAGTATAGTATTAATAAAAACTTACAACGCCCTTATCTTCTCCAACTGCCCCTGCAACTGCCCCAACGCCACGCGCTGCTCTTCAGCCTGCTTCCTCGTCTGCTCCAGCACTGCGGCTGGTGCTTTATCCGCAAACGCCGGATTATTCAGCCGACCTTCCAAGCCCGTCAGGTTCTTCAGCAATTTCTCGATTTCCTTGCTCAAACGCGCGATTTCCGCATCCTTATCAATCAAGCCCGCCAGCGGAATCAGGATTTGCATCTCGCCCACCAGCGCGGTCGCCGATTCTGGCGCATCTGCACCCGCTTCCAGCCAGGTTACGCTGCCGACTTTTGCCAAGGTACGCGCAAACGCCTCGCTGGTGGCATACATCGCCTTGTCGCTCGCGCTCCAGTTTTGCAGCAGCACGTCCAGCACTTGCCCTGGCTTGATGTCCATCTCGGAACGGATGCGGCGGATGCCCATGATGAAGGCTTTCACCCATTCGATTTCCGCCAGTGCTGCCTGATCAATTAGCGCAGTGTCGGCGACGGGGTAGGGTTGCAGCATGATGGAATCGCCGGACACACCCGCCAAGCCCTTGATGTTCTGCCAGATTTCTTCGGTGATGTACGGCATGATCGGGTGCATCAGGCGCAACGCGGCTTCCAGCACGCGCACCAAGGTTTGGCGTGTGCCGCGCTTCGCCGTCTGATTGTCGTTGGCTTTGCCCAAAATCGGCTTGGTCAGTTCCAGATACCAGTCGCAGTATTCGTGCCAGCTAAACTCGTACATCGCTTTCGCCGCAAGGTCGAAACGGTAGTTGTCGATGTGGTCGGCAACCTCGGCTTCGGTCTGTTGTAGCAGCGAAATGATCCAGCGATCCGCCGCCGAATATTCGACGGGCAGGGATGCGTTCAGCCCGGTATCCTGATCTTCGCACTGCATCAGCACGTAACGCGCGGCGTTCCACAGCTTGTTGCAGAAATTGCGGTAGCCTTCCAGCCGTTGCAGGTCGAAACGGATGTCGCGCCCGGCAGTGGCGAAAGAGGCAAAAGTCATGCGCAATGCATCCGTACCATGCGCGGAAATGCCATCCGGGAATTGCTTGCGGGTAGCCTTTTCGATCCTGGCGGCCAATTGCGGCTGCATCATGCCGCTGGTGCGTTTGGCGACCAGGGATTCGAGGTCAATGCCGTCGATGATGTCCAGCGGGTCAAGCACGTTACCCTTGGACTTGGACATTTTCTGGCCTTCGGCGTCGCGCACCAGACCGTGGATGTAGACATCGTGGAACGGCACGTCGCCCATGAACTTGATGCCGAACATGATCATCCGCGCCACCCAGAAGAAAATGATGTCGAAACCGGTCATCAGCATCTGGGTGGGGTAGAAGTTTTTCAGCGCTGCGTCGTCCACGTTCGGCCAGCCGAGGGTGGAAAATGGCCACAGCGCGGAGGAGAACCAGGTGTCGAGCACGTCTTCGTCCTGACGCAGGGCGAGGTCGGCAGGCAGGTTGTGTTTGTTACGTACTTCGTCTTCATTACGCCCGACGTAGACATTACCTGCGTTGTCATACCACGCCGGAATGCGGTGTCCCCACCACAACTGACGGGAAATGCACCAGTCGTCGAGGTTGTACATCCAATGGTTGTAGGTGTTGACCCAGTTGCCCGGAATGAAGCGGATTTTCCCGCTTTCCACCGCATCAATCGCTGGTTGTGCAATCGCGGCTTTACCACCGGGGCGGCCATCCGGCTGCACGTCGCGGGTCAGGTCGACGTACCACTGGTCAGTCAGGTAAGGCTCGATAACAGTACCGGAACGGTCGCCGCGCGGCACCATCAGCTTGTGATCCTTGATTTCCGCCAGCAGGCCGAGTGCGTCCATATCCGCCACAATCTGTTTGCGGGCGGCGTAACGTTCCATGCCCCGGTATTGTTCCGGCGCAACGTCGTTGATGCAGGCGTCAATGGTGAAGATGTTGATCAGCTCAAGGTTATGGCGCTTGCCCACCTGATAGTCGTTGAAATCGTGCGCAGGGGTGATCTTCACGCAACCTGTACCTTTTTCAGGGTCAGCGTAATCGTCACCTACCACCGGAATCAAGCGGCCAACCAGCGGCAGCACAACTTGCCTGCCAATCAGGTGCTTATAGCGCTCATCTTCAGGATGTACGGCAACTGCCGAGTCACCCAGCATGGTTTCCGGGCGGGTGGTGGCAACGGTCAGGAATTCGTCAGTGGTGTTGCCGTCAGCATCCGCCACCGGATAGCGGAAGTGCCACATGAAGCCGTTTTCTTCCTCGGAAATAACTTCGAGGTCGGAAACGGCGGTATGTAGAACCGGATCCCAGTTCACCAGACGCTGGCCACGGTAGATCTGACCTTCTTCATGCAGGCGCACGAATACTTCGCGCACGGCGTCTGAAAGGCCGTCATCCATGGTGAAACGTTCACGCGACCAGTCAGGCGTGGTACCCAAACGGCGCAACTGGCGGGTAATGGTGTTGCCGGAATGCTCTTTCCACTCCCAGACTTTTTCGAGGAATTTTTCCCGGCCCAGATCGTGGCGGGTAATGTTCTGCGCGTTCAACTGGCGCTCGACCACCATCTGCGTGGCGATGCCTGCGTGATCGGTGCCCGGCTGGTAGAGGGTCTTGTCGCCCTTCATGCGATGGTAGCGGATCAGGGTGTCGATCACCATCTGGTTGAAACCGTGACCCATGTGCAGGGTGCCGGTCACGTTGGGCGGCGGGATCATGATGCAATACGGCTTGCCGTCACCCTGCGGGGCGAAATAGCCGCTTTGTTCCCAATGCTGGTACCAGCGTTGTTCGATTTGTTCTGGTTGGTAGGTCTTGTCCATGTCCGCTACTGCCGAAATCGGAAAACCCGGCATTATAACGGCTTTTAATTCCCGCAGACAGGGCAGTTGGCATCGCGGCGTAAACGCATTTCCCGCCATTGCATGTATTTTGCGTCAAGGATCAGCAAACGGCCGCTCAGGGTTGGCAAGCCCAGTAACAGCTTGAGGGTTTCCGTGGCCTGCATACTGCCGATAATCCCGACAATCGGGGCAAGTACGCCCGTGGTGCTGCACGTGTCTTCATTTTCCCCTTCCTCCCCATACAGGCAACGGTAGCAGGGGACGTCCGGCTGGCGGAAGTCAAAGGTGGTGATTTGCCCTTCCATGCGGATCGCTGCACCGGATACCAGTGGTTTGCCAGCCGCTTTGCAGGCACGGTTAAGGGAGAAACGGGTCGGGAAATTGTCGCTGCAATCCACCACGGCATCGTGCGCCTGTACCTGTTCCAGCAATTCTGCATCGTTGATCTGGTGGTTGAGGGTGTGTATCTGGCAATGCGGGTTAAGTGCCTGTGCCGCGCGGGCGGCAGAGTCCACCTTGGCTTGCCCGATACTGGCGGTGGTGTGGATCACTTGGCGTTGCAAATTGCTCAAATCCACCGTATCGAAATCCACCAGGGTCACACAACCAACCCCGGCAGCCACCAGATACTGGGTAACGGGAGCACCCAACCCACCCATGCCAATAATCAGCACCCTGGAGGCCAGCAAACGTTCCTGCCCGGTAATGTCAACATCCGGCAACAGGATTTGGCGGCTATAGCGCAAAAGCAGTTCGTCGTTCATGGCAACCCCGTTCAGTCGCGGTTTGGGTCGGCGCGGTATGATTTTCGCATACCAAAGCGCAAAGCGTGGATTAATAAAATAATTTTGGTCGTATACACCGGGGTTGCCATGATAACAATAAAAGCAGGACAGCGGACACGCTCCGTGCTGGTTTCCAGAGCGTTATTAGTGGGTATGGCTTTGCCACTCCCAGTGTTTGCTGTCACGCCGCACCTTCAGCCGATTGAGCCGGTCAATATCCAGGAAGCCGCCCCACCGTGGGATGCAGGGAAGGATCAGCTTGCCGTTGAAGCGGCGGCTGAACTGGACAAGGAAACCCACGAACAACAGGCCAAAGCAGGCACCCAGCTTGTCCAGCCTACGTCAGATTCCCCCACCAGCGAAGCAGCGGCAAGCAGTGAGGCTTCCAGCCATGATGGCGGTTCGGCCATGGAAAAGTGGTATCGCAGCCGCCAGCAAAAAACGGCCACCACCACTAATGACCTGAACCAGGTACTTGAAGCCGCGCGGCAGGGCGATGCGCAAGCCCAGTACCAGCTTGCCATGCGTTACCGCAACGGTGAAGGCGGTGGTAATCTCAGCCAATCCCTCAAGTGGCAACGCCAGTCAGCCATGGGCGGTAATGCAGAAGCCCAGTATGGCCTCGGTCTGTTGTATGAAAACGGCCAGTATTTGCCACGTGACCCGCAGCAGGCCAGCTTCTGGTTCCAGAAAGCGGCCAGCCAGGGGCATGTCGCGGCACGTCTGGAACTGCTTTCCCTGAATGGCGGAGCGCCTGCTGTTCCAGCATCCACTGCCCCTCAGGCAGAAACGCCTGTGGCAGTTGCATCGGTTGCCCCGGCAAGATTTGACGTTCCTGCGCAACCAGCAGCATCTGCCACCGCCCCTGAGCCAGCCGAACCCACCACAACGGCTGCTGTTGACCCTGTACCTGACCAGCCTGTACAGGTCGCTTCCGCTGATTCTACACCTGATCAGCCTGATCAGCCTGTGCAGACTGCCTCCGCTGCACCGGGTGTTGCCCCCACCGACCTTACCGGCGTGGAGCCTGAAGTCGTCAAGCAGTCTGCGGAGCAGGGTGATGCCAATGCCCAGCTTATGTTGGGAACCCTGTACGAAGACGGCGCAGATGGCTTGCCCAGCGACTTCCGTCTGGCCGCCCAGTGGTATGAAAAGGCAGCGAAGCAGGGCTATCCCAAGGCGCAATACAACCTTGCGTTGCTGTATGAAGACGGGCGCGGGGTCGACAAGGATTACAAGCAGGCCGCCTACTGGTATGGCAAAGCTGCCGATGCCGGTTTCAGTGAGGCACAAAACAACCTGGGTCTGCTGTATGCCATGGGCAATGGGGTAAGGAAAGACCAGAACCGTGCCAAGCAGTTATTCAGTGCGTCAGCGGCGCAGGGCAATACTGACGCCGCCCGTAACCTGCAAATGCTACAGGCAGGCTGAAGCAACAAACCTTCCATCGGCTCTACACAGATTCTGCACATCTGCGCGTTAGGCTTGCAGGGGTAAAAAGAGTTCAGGAGACAAGAAGATGACAACCCAACCGGAGGTTTCCGTCCGCAACAAATACCTGCTGCCTGCACATCCGTTGCGGGGCAGCCATCTGGCCGCCTCTGCGGTGGTGGCATTCCAGCATACCCGGAAGGAACGTATGCAGCGCTGGCATTACCGGCTGGAACGCCTGTTTGCGCGGCAGGCTTATTGAGCGGAAAGCGCTTGCCAGACACCGTTGACCAGCCCTTCAATCGGCTGGAAACGGGTCTTGTATTGCATTTTGCGTGATCCGGCAATCCAGTAACCGGGGTAAACGTAGGGAAGCCCCAGCTCGCGGGCGTGGCGGATTTGCCAGAGCACGGCATGTGTCCCCAGGCCGCGTTTGTTTTCTGCCGGGTCAAAAAACGTGTACACGGCAGACAGGCCGTTCCGTAGCTGATCCACCGCTGCAACAGCTAGCAGGCTTTTGCCATCGTGAAATTCCACCAGCAGGGTATTGCTCCAGCGCCCCAGCAGGAAACTGGCAAATGTTTCGCTGGAATCTTCTTCCATCCCCCCGCCCGGATGGCGTTGCTGGATGTAATGGCGGTAAAGCCGTGCGTATGCCGGTTTGAAGCCTTCGCCTGCGTTGATGTGTACCCGTAAATCCTTGTTCTGTTCCAGGTTGCGCCGCTGTGAACGGTCGGGCTGAAAGTTGTTGACTGGGATGCGGGTGGAAATGCAGGCGTGGCACTGTTTGCAATGGGGGCGGTAAACGTCTTCACCACTGCGGCGGAAACCGCTTTCCAACAACTGTGCATACAGTTTGCTGGTCATGTGGAAACAGGGGTCAACCAATAAATTGACCGCTTGCCGGTCAGGCAGGTAGGGGCAGGGATGTACAGCCGTGATGTAAAGGTTGAGGTTGGCTTCGGCTGACATCCTGTCCATGGTTTAGCAGGTTCCCCCTGAACAGGCCGCTTTGCGCAGGCCATCCATGTCCTGTATCTGGATATGGCCGCGCTGCTCATTGATGAAGCCCTGACGTTTCCACTCAGACAGGAAACGGCTGACAGTTTCAATGGTCAAGCCCAGTAATTCGCCGATTTCACCACGCGACAGGGGTAGGGATACCCAGTTTCCGTTATTGCCTTCACACCAACGCAGCAGGAAAGAGGCCAGCCGTTCGGAAGCCTTTTTCGCCCCGAGTTCCAGCATCATGTCTTCGGCTTCGCGCAAATGCTGGATCCAGCGGCGCATCATGGTGTTTTCGATTTCCGGGTTCTGCTTTTTAAGCTCCATCAGTTCGCCCAGTGGCAGGCGGCAGACTTCGATTTCACTTAGTGGGATGGCGGTGTGGTTGTATGGCTCGTTGGCAAAACCGTCAAAGCCGAACAGGTCGCCCATCCGCAAGACACGTACAATCTGGGTGCGGCCATTGGGCAGGGTTTTGGTCAGTTTTACCAAGCCTTTGCGCAAGGTGAAGGCGTTCAGGGCAGCATCACCCTGATGATAAATGGTTTCGTCTGCGGCATAGGTGACAACCGATGGCTGGAACGCCTGGATTTCCGCAAGACGCACTAACGGCAATTGGGCAAAAATGCTCAGATTCCTGATTTGGCAGGTTTGGCAATGCCCCTTGCCTTTGATGTTCGACATACCCTCTCCTTAAAGCTGCATCAAGCCGCCCGGACTTGCTCTATACAGGATATTACTGTTTCCTTTGCGGAAGGACAATCAAGGGGGAAATTCAGTCGGTTATCCGGGGGAGATTGCGGCGTTTTGTGGAGCCTTATTTGAGCAGGGATGACAACTCCCGGATCAGTTCGTTACGTGCCTGATCCAGGTGTTTCTCAAAACCGGCTTCCGTCTGCCCCGTGCGGTGTGGTGTGCCCTTGTTACCTTCCGAGCGGATGGCGTGGGCACGCGCCACTCCTGAATATTCGTCCTGTCCCGTAGCACTTTGCAACTCGGCGATCCGTTCTTTCAGGCGTTGCTCGAACGTGTCACGGCGTTGTTGCTGGGTGTGCTGGTTTTTGCTCTGCGCAATGATGTCAGGGTCGCCCGCACGTACCAGATCGGTAATCACGGGAATACGGATGGTTTTGTCGAAATCCTGCTTCATTACACGCCAGTCACGTCAAATCTGGAGTTGATGGTACTCCAGATTATAGCCACGATCCCGATAAAACTGATAACGTTTACGACCAGCGAGCAAGATCACTTCTTCCTGGTCGATAATTTCAGCAAGCCGCTCAAAGCGTGGGAAAAATTCAGCCACTTCATTTGACAGGTTGATCAGGAAATCACAGTTTTCCATGGGTTCGTAATTATGCCCGATTTGCACCATCACACCATTTTCCATAGCGGGTGCAAGTGCATGGGGAATGAATGCCAGATCATTGAATGTCCACAACAAATCATCCAGCCGCGCACTGGTGGCCGCAGAATCAGTATGGATATAGGTATGCATCTTTTGCCGGTAAGCTTTTTCCACCAGCTTGCAGGCCAGCAAGAGCCGAGCCTGCAAGCTACTGGTCTTACCCACGTAAAAGTCGATCCGGGTCATACGCCAGCGTGGTTCATCAGGAGTTGGCAAAGCAGTGGAACCGGGCGTCCGGTGGCACCTTTCGCGCAATGCCAACCGCTTGCCGTACCGGCGATGTCGAGGTGCGCCCACGGGTAGCTTTCGGTAAAGCGTGACAGGAAACAGGCAGCGGTGATTGTGCCGCCCGGAACGCCGCCGATATTGGCCATGTCGGCGAAGTTGCTTTTCAGTTGTTCCTGATACTTGTCACCCATCGGCAAGCGCCAGGCTTCATCACCCGCTTGTTTACCTGCTTTGAGGACTTCTTCCGCCAGCCCGTCGTTGTTGCTGAGCAGGCCGCTGGTGTGGTGGCCAAGGGCGGTAATGCACGCGCCAGTGAGGGTGGCAATGTCGATGACTGCGTGAGGTTTGAAGCGTTCCACATAGGTCAGCGCATCGCACAATACCAGACGGCCTTCGGCATCGGTGTTGAGGATTTCAATGGTCTTGCCGGACATACTGGTCACGATGTCGCCCGGCTTGCTGGCCTTGCCACCGGGCATGTTTTCGGCGGCGGCAATCACGCCGATGACATTGGCCGGAAGCTGCATGGCGATGCACGCACTCATCGTGCCCAGTACACTGGCCGCACCCGACATGTCGAATTTCATTTCATCCATCGCCGCACCCGGTTTCAGGGAAATGCCACCGGTATCGAAGGTGATGCCTTTGCCTACCAGTACCAGGGGTGCTTCATCGGGCTTGCCGCCGTGGTACTGCATGATGATCATTTTGCCGGGCTGGATGCTGCCTTTGGAAACGGACAGGAAGGAGCCCATGCCGAGGGCTTCCATATCGGCTTCTTCGAGGACGGTCAGGTCGAGCTTGCCGGTGCTGTCGGCCAGATGGCGGGCGGCTTCGGCAAGGTAAGTTGGGGTGCATACATTGCCGGGGCTGTTGGCCAGGTCACGGCATAGGCGGATACCGTCTGCAATGGCTTGCCCCTGTTGAGTTCCTTA
>JBBIHI010000061.1:0-11910 GCA_037447095.1 Thiotrichaceae bacterium | reverse complement strand
CTGCTGTGTCATCAGGGAATGTAGCGCAGCTTGCCCGCGTTTCCTGATGTTGTGCAGGCACTCAAAGAAAGCCAGGTAACACGGCAGCTTTTCTTGGGAAATCCCCCGATGTGGGCGCAGCCATGAACGCAGCAGTGACCAAAAGCCTTCTAGTTGGTGTTGAGATGAGTACACAACAAATTGAATTATTGGAGAATTTTAAAAACTCTGGCTATCTCAGGGAGTTTCTTGCTAAGGCACTGAAACTAGCTGCATATCTTGAGAAAGGGAAATAGTGAGATTGAGAAAGGGTTGATAGGTTACAGGCCAACAAATGTTGCTGAAACTTGTGTGTATAGCTTGTCCGATAAGCGGAATCCGTTGACGACAGCCTGATCGAGCAAAGTTTTGGCATGGGAAGGGGGAAGCACTTTTTTCTTAACTGCCAAGGTCAATAAACCACAAAAACCAGTTACAACCAAATGCAGCCCCAATGCTACTGAACGTCCTTTACGTTCATCCAATAATATAGGCAACTGCCGCTCCACTGCCAAAGTGATGGCCTCCGCCTCCCCAGGATCAAGCACTAACAGCAAGTTCGCCAGCCGATCCGATGGGGTAAGCCCAACAACCTCGAAACAGCCCGCCTGTTCCAATTGGTCTGCCACCGTGGGTGAACCAGCCAGTAGTTCCTGCAAAACCGCCTGCGGCAATAACACCCCTTCAAATATCTGACATGGTAAGCTCAGCATTCCAAGCTCTTCCAGTACCACGAGGCTTGTGGTGTCACTGACAATCAGTTTCATGCCGCTAACAACCGTTCAACCGCCGCCAAATCTTCTTCAAAATCGTAATCAGCGACTGGAATGCCCAATTGTCCTAGCAGGCGGATGGTTTCATGCCGGTTCTTGCTTAATGCCTTACCTAGTTGCCCCAAGCTAAGGTCGCCGGACTGGAATGCCCGGACAGCAAACCAAGGCATCAGACCCTGATCCATGATGTGCTCGGAAAAAGGCAATGCCATCCCCACTGGTAAGCCATGCTTGGTGATCAGCAGGTAGTCATTGTCGCTAAATGCGCGGGTAAGCTTGCCAGGATTAACTTGAAGTTCTTTGATACCAATAACTTGCATATTTTGTACTCCACTAAGGACGTATAAATATTATAGGCCAGAAGCCAACAAATAGCACGCACATAACCCCACTTCCCGTAGGCATTGCCCGATAGACAGGACAGCACCGATGGATCAAGCAACCCTTTCCCTTGTAAAGCTGGCGCAGGAAGTCTGCCCCCGCTCATGCAGGAACCCGCGTGCCACCACAGCACATTTGCTGGCAGCAGCACAGCAATACGATGCACTGGCCACTTGCTGGACGCCGACCAGAAACAGGCGGTTGCCGAGTTGGAACGCCGTTTCAGTGGCCTCGAAGTGAAACCATGGGAGACAGCAGCATGATCACCACCCACACCGAAACCCAGGCAGTAGGGGTTCCAGGGTTGGTTATCCCTGGCCATTGCATTCAGGATGGTCAGGGTTTTTCTCATGCAGGCAGTAAGCGCAACCTTCTTGGGTTTTCCAGCCTGAATGAGTTTTTCATAAAACTTCTTGATGGTTTCGTTGCTCCTTGAAGCGACTAAAGCCACCATATACAGCAGGTTCCTCACTTCAACCAGCCCGCCCCAAACCTACCCGGCATACCGGCTGGGCTGTGGTTATTCACACTGCATCACGTTCCCGGCCACCGCCCCACACCGGAAGCTGACGCCGGAGGCGAACGCACAACGCCAGCACTGGGTGCGGCTGACCCAGGAGGCCAACCGGGTCAGGAAGGCATTGCCGTTGCTGGCGGACGTGATCATCCGTGACAGCGGGTTGGACTGGCGGCAAAATTCAGGGCCAACGGTAGGCTAAAACAAGCAAATAAGTATGGATAACCCCCACTTGTTTGAATATCTTATACGGACGATTTTTAACCAGACGATAGGACAGACAACGATGAGAAAATTGCACTATGCAACAACAGGGATGCTGGTATCTGCCAGCTTGCTGCTGGGTGGTTGCGCAACAACAGGTGGGGATGATGGGAAAATCATTCTTGGAAAAATAGCTGTTACTGAACAGCAAAAACAGAATGCAGCAGAAAAGCTAAAACCAAAGTCAGGGGAGCGGTTCAATAAGCAAGGCTCAGTCACTGTTACCATGCAGATGCCTTTTCATATTGAGTTTGTGGGCAGTCCAAAAATGACGGCAGCCCTGAATAAACGGCTTGCCAAAGCAGGTTATAATATTTCCCCATCAGGGGAGAAGATGCTGATTACTGGTAGTTATCAAGCCAGAGGGCAATTTGAAGGCAAGGGGTTTGTGAATACTGGCAAGCTCAATGTGGCTGACCTGATCGAGAAATCATTAGTAGACTCGGCTGATACCCAGCGTAATGCCCCTAAAGCGGGCTATGGCGGCACCGATATAGCCACTGCGGACAGCATGGTTAGCCTTTCTGGAGGCGTTGTATCAGGATTGGTTAACTATGTAGCTGTTGATGCCTTGATGACATCGCTTGGTGTGAAGGATGCCATTAACAATGGGGTTGGCAAAGCCATTGGCACCGATAAAGACCCTTATAAATTTTGTGCGTTTGGATGTGAGGCTGATAAGGCGGCATGGAACCAACCCACACAGGCTGCCATATACCTGATTGGTTTTAACGGGCAAAAAATGGAGGCTACCCTGACATCGTATGAACCTGTTTTTGATGCAGGTGGGGTGATCTCGGCAGGGATGGAGAAGGCAACCCAGTTCTAAAACCACCACTGCATACCCGTCCCCATGTGCTACATTTCAGCCATGACTACAGACACATCAAACCAGCCACCCAAACGCCCCACACTCAGCCTGAAAGCCAGGAGGCAAGCCCCTGTGCCAGAAAACCCGTCCCCGGCTGTTGCAGCAGGCCAGGAGCCTGTTGCAGCGGGCAGGCCAGGGGGGCAGGAAACTGTTGCAGCGAAACCGGCTGCTGGGGCAGGGAACGGGAAAGCGGGGAAGCCACCCCCGGCAAAAGCACCTCCCGCCCAGCCACGGTTGTCTGACCTAGCGGCGAAGGGGCTGATGTGCTGGTTGGGGGAGCACTCTGCTGCATGGAGGGATAATTTGCCGCTCAATATCGGGGTGATTGACGAAGTGTATGCCCTGCTGGATCGGCAGGGTATGCGGGATGCATGGTCAAAGCGCACCGTCCACAAGGCGTAGCGCTTCAGCGCGATCCAGGCGGCTTACCAACACAGCCTGCTGTCATGCCCGCACCGTTACGGCCTGGATGGGGCGGTGGGTGGTGAGGTGACGGAAGCACAGCGGGGACACGCCAAGGCCGTACTTGAAAAGCTGGCTACCAGGAGGGCAGCGGCAAAACAGGGGGAACACCAGCAATAGCCCGGAATTTGTCCTACGCTTTACCAATGTAGGGTTACGGCTTGTTTAGGAATACAACACATCCGAACCATGTGGTTAAAAATGCCACTTTTTTGATGGAGGATGTGTATGCACCAAGATGTGCAATCATTGGATGATTTGCTGGCTGCGTATGTCAGGGAACGCGACCCGTCTGAAGAGATGGAAAGGCAGTTATGGGTCGTCATCCGGTCTTTCCGGGGAGTTACCGGCATCAGCCAGCTCGCGGAAATCAAGCGGGAAAGCCTGTTGGTTTGGAGGGATGACCTCCTGAAAGTGCGGGAGGTGAGTGCGGCAACCTGGAACAATTACTTGCGCCACTTGAAGGTGCTGTTGAACTTTGCCCAGGAGAGTGGGTGGGGGACTTGGCAACACCTGAAGGGTGTGAAATCCTCACCTGACCGGAAACGCCAGAAACGCACCATCAGCCATGATGGGATTGTGGAGATGTTGGCCTACCTGCGGTATCCCGACCGGCAGCAAATGCCCGGCTGGTTTTGGGAGATTGCGGTGAAGGTGCTGTATTACACGGGGATCAGGCGCAGGCAACTGGTTGGTTTGTGTTGGGGCGATATAGGCTGGCATAACAGCACCATTACACTGCGGGCGGAAACCAGCAAGACCCGTACCGAGTGGGTGATACCGATGGCGCAGCCATTGCAGGCTGAGTTTGAGATATTGGAAAGGGAATCCCGCCGTCAGTTAGGACGCCGCTACCTCCCTGACGAGCAGGTTTTTAACGTCACCCTGTTCAACCCGCATTACAAGGCCAAACGCATGACGGTTGACCATGTGTCCGCTGCCTTCCGCAGGATCAAGGAGCAGACAGGTGTTGCAGTCAGTGCGCACCGCTTCCGGCATACGTTTGCCTCCCAGCTTGCCAAACAGGGGCGGATAAAGGAGCTGCAACAGATCATGGGGCATACGGATGTGCGCACCACCCTGGGTTACGTGCAGCCTGACCTGGAGGGGATGGCGGAATTGGTGGGCGGGTTATCCTGCATTTGATTGGCCTGGTTGCCGCTGGTGGCATCTTGCTACCAGTGCATAAACCTTATACCATCCATCCAGTTAAAAACTGCTTGCAATAGGGATGTGTGCAGGTGTAGCTTTTGTTGTGAAATAAAATAAGCTGGCACAATGCAAGTGTGCCAGCTCGTATGGAGGTTAAGCTTTTTGTCTCGCTTTCGCCTGCCTAGTCTAAACGCTTGTATGGAAGTTGGCAAACACATACGTTTGCACAAGCTCCCTTACTGTATATGGTGCCGGCACCCGGACTCGAACTGGGGACCTACTGATTACAAGTCAGTTGCTCTACCAACTGAGCTATACCGGCATGGTAGAGGCGCGGATTCTATAGAAAGGTGTTTTTATTGGCAAGTTTTTTTCATGGCGTGGACGATGAACGGTGCTGAAACTTGCGACCACTGAACGCTGCCAGCATTCCACGCAGGATGTTCATTTCACTCACGCTCACTTCCGCCCGTCCGAATAGCCGCCGCAGCCGCCGCATCAGCAGGCGCGGGTTTTCCGGGTCGAGGAAACGCGCGTCTATCAGGGACTGCTCCAGATGGGCGTAGAAACTTTCCATCGACTCGGCGCTGGCAAGTTCCTCATCCTGAACGGGCATGGCGGGTGTCGCTGTGCGTACCGCCATCGCACATTCGTAAGACAACACCTGAATCGCCATCGCGATATTCAGCGACAGGAAATCGAACGCCATCGGAATATGCACCAGCGCATTGCAATGCTCCAGCTCCTCGTTGGTCAGGCCGGTGCGTTCGCGCCCGAACACCAGCGCCACGTTTTGGGTGGGCAAGCGCTCCGCGACAAATGCGCCGCATTCGCGTGAATCGAACTGCGGCCATTGCAGGGTGCGTTCGGAACGCGCGCTTGCGCCGATCACGTACTGGCAGTCGGCAAGCGCTTCCGGCAAGGTCTGTACGATTTGCGCCTGTTCCACGATGTCGTTCGCGCCGGAGGCCAGCGCCCAGGTTTCCTGTGAATACGGTTTGCGAGGGGAAACCAGCCGCAAATCCTTGACGCCCATGGTTTTCATCGCACGCGCCGCCGAACCGATATTGCCGGGGTGCGAGGTTTCCACCATGACGATGCGCAGGTTTTGCAGGGCGGGGGTGTACATGGTTCAGAGTTCGCCCAGATAAGCGGCCTGTACGGCAGGGTCGTTCGCCAGGGTGTGCGAATCGCCACTGAGGCTGATTTCGCCGTGCTCCATGACGTAGCCGCGCTGGCTGATGCCGAGCGCCAGCCGCACGTTCTGTTCCACCAGCAAAATGGTGATGCCCTGTTTGGCAATGGTCTGGATGATGCCGTAAATGGTCTGCACCATGATCGGCGCCAGCCCCATGCTGGGTTCGTCGAGCATCAGCAGTTTCGGTTTGGAAAGCATGGCGCGGGCAAGGGCGAGCATCTGCTGTTCGCCGCCCGAGAGCAAACCTGCTGTCTGCTGACGGCGTTCGGCCAAGCGCGGCAACAGGGTGTAGATTTCGTCGGTTTCGCGTTGTACGGCGGCGCGGTCGGTACGGTTGTATGCGCCCATTTGCAGGTTTTCCAGCACCGTCATGCGGGTGAAAATGCCACGCCCTTCCGGCACCAGCGCGAGGTTCAGCGCGGCGATCTGGTAGGCGGGCATCTGGTTCAGGCGCTTGCCGTCAAACGTGATCTCGCCGGAAGCGGCAAGTAACAGCCCGCTCAGGGTTTTGAGCGTGGTGGTCTTGCCCGCGCCATTCGCGCCGATCAGGCACACGGTTTCACCCTGTTTGACCTCGAAGCTGATGCCTTTGACGGCGCGGATGCTGTCGTAATTGACGCACAGGTTTTGTACGGAAAGCAGGCTCATGCGGCGACCTCCCCGCCCAGATAGGCGGCGATGACCTTGGGGTCGTGGCGCACTTCGTCGGGCGTGCCTTCGGCGATTTTCTCGCCGTAATCCAGCACCACCATGCGCTCGCAGATGCCCATCACCAGTTTGACATCGTGTTCGATCAGCATCAGGGTCAGCCCTTCGTCGCGCAGGCTGATCATCAGGTCACGCAGCGCGTTCTTTTCGTTGGGGTTCATCCCGGCGGCGGGTTCGTCCAGCGCCAGCAGCTTGGGTTCGCTGGCCAGTGCGCGGGCAATTTCCAGCCTCCGCTGGTCGCCGTAGGAAAGGTTTTTCGCCAGTGCGTTGGCGTGCTTGCCAATGCCGATGCGGTCGAGCAGTTGTAGGGCGTATGCTGCGCAATCACGCTCTTCCTGACGGTTATGTTTTGTGTGCAGCAAGGCGGCCAGTACGCCGGAGGTGGTGCGGGTATGCCGCCCGACCATAACGTTTTCCAGCGCGGTCATATTGTGGAACAGGCGGATGTTCTGGAAGGTGCGGGCAAACCCGGCTTTGAGTATCTGGTGCGGCTTGCGGCGGTACAGCGACACGCCATCAAGGTCGATCGCGCCGGTATCCGGCTGATAGAGGCCGGTCAGCGCGTTGAACAGCGTGGTCTTGCCCGCGCCGTTGGGGCCGATGACACCGAAGATTTCACCCTTGCGCACCGTGAAACTGACATCGGTCAGCGCCTTGATGCCACCGAAATGCTTGGTGACGTGCTCCACGCGCAGCAGGTTGCTCATTTGCGTTCCTCCGCAAATTCCTGCTTGCGTTGCTTGGAAGGTAGCAAGCCGGTGGGGCGGAACAGCATCATCAGCACCAGCGCAATTCCGAACAGCAACATGCGCAGGTCAGCAGGGTCGACGTACACCTGCCCGAACATCGCCCGCTGCAATTCGCCGGTGTAACGCAGCGCTTCGGGGATCACGGTCAGCAGGATCGCGCCGAGGATGACGCCGGGAATGTTGCCCATGCCGCCCAGCACGATCATGCACAGGATCATGATGGATTCCATCAGGTTGAAACTTTCCGGGCTGACGAAGCCCTGGAAGCTGGCGAACAACCCGCCGCTCAGTCCGCCGAAGGTTGCGCCCATCGCAAACGCCAGCAGCTTGATGTTGCGGGTATTGATGCCTGCCGCTGCTGCCGCCATTTCGTCCTCGCGGATCGCCACCCAGGCGCGGCCAATGCGCGAATTTTCCAGACGCAGGCTGACGAACACCACCAGCGCCACGCACAGCAGGAACACGTAGTAATACATGTGTGGAGAGGAAATGCTCATTCCCAGCACATCCTGCGTCTTGCCCAGCGAAAAGCCGCCAACGGTGATCGGGTCGATCAGGGTAATGCCCTGCGGGCCGTTGGTGATGTTGACTGGCGCATTCAGATTATTGAGGAAAATACGGATGATTTCGCCGAAACCGAGGGTGACGATGGCAAGGTAATCGCCGCGCAGTCGCAGCGTCGGTGTGCCCAGCAACACGCCAAACCCGGCGGCCAGCATTGCGCCCGCTGGCAGGATGATCCAGAATGGCAGGTGCAAATCGAATTGAGGGGAAGACAGTAGCGCCCAGCAATACGCGCCGACTGCATAAAAGGCCACATAGCCCAGATCCAGCAGCCCGGCGTAACCGACCACGATGTTCAGCCCCAGCGCCAGCATGATGTAGAGCAAGGCGAAATCAATGATGCGCATCCACGATTTGCCAAGCGCAGGCTCGACCACGAATGGCAGCAGGATCAACCCGGCCAGCAGCAGCGTGGCGCTCAGCCATGCCTTGCCTTTCATTGCCTCAAGCACGTTCAACGCTCTTGCTCCCCAGCAGCCCGGATGGTTTCAGCGTCAACACCAGGATCAACACCATGAAGGCGAAAATGTCCTGATAGTTGCTGCCGAGGAAGCCGCCGGTCAGGTCGCCGATATACCCCGCGCCCAAGGCTTCGATGACGCCCAGCAAAATACCGCCCAGCATGGCTCCGGCCAGATTGCCGATACCGCCCAACACCGCAGCCGAGAACGCTTTCAAACCCAGCAAAAAGCCCATGTAGTAATGCGCCTGCCCGTAGTTGGCGCTGACCATTACGCCTGCTACTGCCGCCAGCCCCGAGCCGATCACGAAAGTGGCGGAAATGACCGCGTTGACATTGACGCCCATCAGTTGCGCAACGGAAGGAGCCTGCGCAGTTGCCCGCATTGCCCGCCCCAGTCGGGTACGGTTGATCAGCGTGACCAGCCCCGCCATGATTGCCACGGTCAGGATCAGGATGACAATCTGTACATCGGTAATGGATGCGCCCAGCACTTCATGCCGCCCCTGCGGCAGCAGGGTTGTCGGGAAAGCAATGTACTGCTTGCCCCAGATCAGCATCGCCACATTTTGCAACACGATGGAAAGGCCAATCGCGGTAATCAGCGGCGCCAGCCGTGGCGCATGACGCAGAGGGCGGTAAGCTACCCGCTCGATGGTAAAGCCGAGCAACATGCACGCCGGAATCGCCACCAGCAAGCCGGTTGCCACGATCACCACGCCGGGCAGGTCAGGGGCAACCCCGAACAGCGCCCCGATCACCGCCAGCGCGATCATCGCGCCCATCATGGTGATTTCGCCGTGGGCAAAGTTGATCAGTTCCATGATGCCGTAAACCAGTGTGTAACCCAGCGCCACCAGAGCGTACACACTGCCCAGCACCAACCCGTTAACCAGTTGCTGTGCGAAAATATCCATGTGAAACCGTCGTACCTTTGCTGCTGATTATTGTGGCTGAACCGTTTCCAGGGTTTCCCACTTGCCGCCCTGCGCCTTATACAGGGTGATCGGGCCGGAAGTCAGGTCGCCCTTGGCGTCGAAACTGATCTTGCCGGTCACGCCTTCGTAGTTGGTGTTGGCCAGTTCAGGCAGGTACTTGGCCGGGGCGGTGGAATCGGCGCGTTTCATCGCATCCACCATCACGTAGGCGGCGTCATAGGCATACGGCGCATACAGCTGAATCTGGCCGTATTTGGCTTCAAATTTTTTCTGGAAATCAGGGCCTTTGGGCATTTTGTCCAGCGGCAGGCCGGGCATGGAGGCAATCACGCCGTCCGCATCCGCGCCCGCCAGTTCGATGAATTTCGGGGTCTGGATGCCGTCGCCGCCGAGGAATTGCACGTTCATACCCAACTGGTGCATCTGCTTCACCATCGGTGCGCCTTGCGGATCCATGCCGCCGAAGAACACCACATCCGGTGTCTTGCCCTTGATGGATGTGAGGATAGCGGTGAAATCACTGGCCTTGTCATTGGTGTGTTCGGTTGCCACAACTTCAGCGCCTGCTGCCTGCACTGCCTTGCCGACTTCTTCCGCCAGACCTTGGCCGTAAGCGGTCTGGTCGTCGATGATGGCGACTTTCTTACCCAGTTTGGCGGCGTATGCGCCCAGCACCTTGCCTTGTTGCGCATCGTTGGTCATGACGCGGTAGGCGGTCTTGAAGCCTTGTGCAGTGTATTTGATGGCGGTGGCGGAAGGGGAAATCTGCGGGATGTCGTTGTCGGAGTAGACCTTGGATGTAGGGATGGTCGCGCCGGAATTCAGGTGGCCGATAACGCCGACCACGCCTTCGTCAACCAGACGCTGGGCGACGATGGTGGCTGTTTTCGGGTCGGCCTGGTCGTCTTCGCTCATGATTTCAAAGGTGACGGGTTTGCCGCCGATGACCGGTTTGCTGGCGTTGATTTCGTCGATCGCCATGCGTGCGCCGTTGTCGTTGTCCTTGCCGATATGCGCCTGCGGGCCGGTCAGGGGAGAAGACTGACCAATTTTGACCGTGCCATTGCCGCCGTCAGCAGCGCCTTCCTTCTTGTCGCCACAGGCGGTTAATCCCAAGCCAAGCGCTACCGCAAGACTGATGGTAAGCAATGGTGATTTCATCCGTTTTCTCCCTAGAATTTATCGTTAAGGTCTTGAGTTTAGCCGAAGTGTGGCTGCTTGATATTACTATGCTGTGTCCGGTGCGCCAATACTTGCCTACCCGTTATGGGCTAGTGACGTTTCATTAAGCGGTCTTTTTCACGCCCCCAGTCACGGGCTTTTTCGGTATCGCGTTTGTCGTGCAATTGTTTGCCCTTGGCGAGGCCGATTTCGACTTTCACCCGGTTGTTTTTCCAGTACATCGCCAGTGGTACGACGGTATAGCCCTTGCGGTCAACCGCATTGTTGAGGCGGGCAAGCTCGTGGGCGTGTAACAGCAGTTTGCGGGTACGCCGTGAGTCGGGAATGATGTGGGTGGAAGCAGACAACAGTGCGCTGATCTGTGCGCCGAACAGGAAAGCTTCGCCCTTTTCCAGGATGACGTAGCTTTCCTTCATCTGGATGCGTCCGTCACGCAGGCTTTTTACTTCCCAGCCCTGTAATACCAAACCGGCCTCGTAGGTCTGCTCGATGTAATAGTCGTGGCGTGCCTGTTTGTTGAGGGCAATGGTCTTGCTGCCTGCCGGGGCGCTTTTCTTCTTCGGTTTGGCCATGGTCGTGCGGATGCTGTGCGTAAAACGTGGAATGATAACCGGAACCGCGTAGAATTGCAGGATTCCTTGCATGGAGAGGCAACAATGCAATACGACGTCATTATCGCAGGTGGTGGGATGGTCGGTTCCACGCTGGCCTGTTTGCTGGGTAAATCGGGCAAGCGTGTAGCGGTGCTGGAAGCCCATGAGCCGCCGCCGTTTTCCCCCGCAGACCCTTACGATTTGCGCGTATCGGCCATCAGCCGCGCTTCGCAACGCGCGTTGGCCGAAGCAGGTGCGTGGGAGGGTGTGTTGGCACGCCGCAGTTGTGCGTATGAGGCCATGCAGGTGTGGGATGCTGCGGGTGATGGCACGATCCGTTTCGATGCTGCCGACATGGGTGAGCCGGATTTGGGGCATATCGTCGAAAACCGTGTGATCCAGCTTGCCTTGCTGGATGCTATCCGTGGGCAGGGGCAGGTTGATCTGTATTGCCCTGACAAGCTTGCCGGATTTTCAGTCGATGGAAACGGCATCAGCGTCACGTTGGGCAGCGGCAAAACCTTGCAGGCAAAGCTGCTGGTCGGTGCTGACGGGGCGCAATCCCGCGTCCGCCAACTCGCGGGTATTGGCCTTGAGGTCAACGATTACGGCCAGAAAGGCTTGGTCTGTGTTGTGCAGACCGAGTTACCCCATCAGGAAACGGCGTGGCAACGCTTCATGCCGACTGGCCCGTTGGCCTTCCTGCCGTTAGCGGACGGCTCCTCTTCCATTGTTTGGACATTACCTGCTGATCTTGCCGATGCAATGGTGCAGAAAGACGAAACCGCGTTCCGCCACGAACTGGCGCAGGCGCTCGACCAGCGCTTGGGCGAAGTGACGGCGGTCGGTGAACGTGCGGCTTTTTCCCTGCGCGGGCGTCATGCCGATCCCGGTATCAGACGCGGTGAGCACGACGTAGGCTCCGGGCTTGAATGACAGGTGCACACGCGCGTACTCCTCGTCGATGGCCACGTTGTCGATCGGCGGCCCGCCCAGCTTCAACACCTCTTCCGAGATCCCGCATTCATTGACCGCAGTCTGCAGCAAACGTCCCAGCGGCCGTCCCATCAGGGCCCGGCC
>JBBIHI010000060.1:0-11915 GCA_037447095.1 Thiotrichaceae bacterium | reverse complement strand
CGTGGAAACACAGTGTACACCTGAAACGCTAGCCTTTCACGGCTTGCAGCGCCGTTCCGTCAGCGCCGAATTTGATGGCGGTTTCATCAGTTCCGACGGTGGTGGCCTGCTGTTGCGGGAAGTGGAGTTGCGTACCGGTATCCTCAAGCGCCTGTCGAGATGTTTCACCGACTACCGTGACGCCAACCTGATTGAGCACCCGGCGGAGGCGCTGGTCAAACAACGGGTCTACGGGATAGCATTGGGCTACGAAGACCTGAACGACCATGACCAATTACGCCATGACCCGCTGCTGGCGGTGTTGTGCGACAAGCCAGACCCCAGCGGTCAAAACCGCGAACGCGCTGCCGACCGGGGCAAGGCGTTGGCAGGCAAAAGCACGTTGAACCGTCTGGAATTGAGCCTGCCGACCGCCACAGCCAGGGAGCGCTACAAGAAGATAGCCGCCAACCCGGTAGCAATGGATGCACTGCTGGTGGATGTGTTCCTGGAAGCGCACCGGACACCACCGGAATGGGTCGTGCTGGATATGGACGCCACCGATGACCGGGTGCATGGCAACCAGGAGGGCAAACACTTCAGCACCTATTACGGTGATTACTGTTACCTGCCACTGTACATTTTCTGCGGCGAACACCTGTTATGCGCCCGTTTGCGCACGGCCGACCAGGATGCCGCCGCCGGAACGGTGGATGAAGTGTCCCGGCTGGTTGGGCAAATCCGCCAGCACTGGCCGCAAGCCCGCATCCTGGTGCGTGGCGACAGCGGCTTCTGCCGGGAAGACCTGATGGCCTGGTGTGAACAGAACCGGGTGGACTACCTGCTGGGGCTGGCCAAAAACAGCCGCCTGGCCGAAGCCCTGAAACTGGAGCGGGTATTGGCGAAGCTCATCCATGAACTCAAGGCGATGCCCGCCCGTGCATTTGGTGAATTCCGCTACCAAACCCGCAAAAGCTGGTCGCGCGAACGGCGCGTCATCGGCAAGGCCGAACACCTCGACAAGGGGGAAAACCCACGCTTTGTCGTCACCTCCCTGACGCCGAAACAGTACGATGCCAAGACCCTGTATGAACAGGTCTATTGTGAACGCGGCAACATGGAAAACCGCATCAAGGAACAACAGCTTGACCTGTTTGCCGACCGCACCTCCACCCATTACCTGTATTCCAACCAGCTACGCCTGTACTTCGCCAGCTTTGCCTATGTCATGCTGCACGCCTTGCGGCGGCTGGGTCTGGAGGGGACGGAACTGGCCCAGGCACAAGCCGGAACCATCCGCCTGAAACTGCTCAAGGTGGGCGCAAGGCTTACCCTGAGTGTACGACGCATCCGGGTGGCGTTGTCTGAAAGCTATCCCTGGCAAACCGTGTTCCGCCAAGTGTTGCAACAACTGTGGGCAATACCCGCCCGCGAATAAGCACCAACAGAAAAATGGCAAACTGGAAAATGCTTATACGGCTTATGCCAGGTTGCCCCTTGCCTGAAATCGGCCGCCTTCCCACAAAACAGGCGACCAACTGTTCTCAACCGCCAATATCATCAGGAAACTGACAGGCTTCCCTGCCAATAGGCTGCACGCTCAAGTCAGGGAAGATACTTTGGCTTGGAAATCCCCAACTTTTAACCAGTGTCTGGATAGGGGTGAGAAATTCGGGCTAGGGGCTTTAGCTGCGGTAGTATTCATGACAGTTCCTGTAAGCTGTGTTGGTGTTACTGGGTAATACCAAGAGTGTAAATCCACGCTGCTCTTGTTATCAACTTTTCAAGCCAGTGTTGCCAAATAACTGAACTATGCTTCTTCTTTCTTCGGTGCAAACTCCACCTTGACATTGACCGAACCTTCGGCCTTATGTGTGCCTGATAAGGAAGGATGAGTTTGGAGAAATACCCCACCTGGATGGATGGTGTAGGTGGGGCAGGGAGCATGGCTCAATTCAAACAGGCTTTGGTTGCAGCCTTGTTGAGGTAATACCAACCGAGGACATAAAACAGCAGGGCAATCACTGCGCCAATCATGCCTGGCAGCATGGCTGCAAAAGGCGTCCCTTCCGGCTTGACGCTCATCTGGTAGGCAAAATTCAACGGGCCACTGATCAGCGAAAAAATCAGGTAGTAGTTGAAATGTTTACGCCCAATATCCCGGTATTTGATGAGCTGGATGCTGATGTAGAGCAGCCAGAAGGTAGTAAGTGTGCCCAGGATCAGTGAGAAATGGTAGTAAGTGCGCCCCAGCCCCTGTTGTTCCAGGATGTTTTCCATGAGTGCATTTTCGCTGGTGAGCAGGAAGGCGTTGCTGGCCAGCCCGATAATGCCAAACACGGACAGGATCAGCAGGATGATGCCGATGACTTTCGGGCTTTTCGCCCGCTGCGGGCTGCCGACATCAGCGACGGTGGCACGGGGCGGGGTGTAAGGATTTTCCATGGGAGTACTCCGTTGCGGTTTTTTTATGAATAAAGTCCAAGTATAGACGGGGATGTGGCTGGAAAACACACCAATGGTCTGGAAAAATCCCCGTTTCCCCCCATTCGCAGATAACGTACAATCGCGCCCATGTCAGGAAATAGCTACGGAAAACTGTTTACCGTGACCTCCTTTGGTGAGAGTCATGGCCCCGCAATCGGTTGCATCGTGGATGGCTGCCCGCCCGGACTCGCCCTCACCGAAGCTGATATTCAGATCGACCTTGACCGGCGTAAACCGGGTCAAAGCCGCCACACCACGCAACGCCGTGAAGCCGACGAGGTGCAAATCCTGTCCGGCGTGTTTGAAGGCAAGACCACCGGCACGCCGATTGCGCTACTGATCCACAATACCGATCAGCGCTCCAAGGATTACAGCGACATCATGGATCGTTTCCGCCCCGGCCATGCGGATTACACCTACTACAAAAAATACGGTTTCCGCGATTACCGTGGTGGTGGGCGTTCTTCGGCGCGGGAAACGGCCATGCGGGTGGCGGCGGGCGCGGTTGCCAAGAAGTGGTTGCAGGAACGTTACGGCGTACTGATCCGTGGCTACCTGTCGCAGCTTGGCCCGATTGCAGCCGAAACGCTGGACTGGAATGAAATTGCCAACAACCCGTTTTTCTGCCCTGATGCCAGCAAGGTGGCAGCGATGGAAAATTACATGGATGAGCTGCGCAAGGAAGGCAATTCCGTCGGTGCGAAAATCACCACAGTGGCTTCCAATGTACCGCCGGGCTGGGGTGAACCGATTTTCGACCGGCTGGATGCGGATATTGCCCACGCGATGATGTCGATCAATGCGGCGAAAGGTGTGGAAATCGGTGCCGGTTTCGCCTGCGTTGCGCAAAAGGGTACGGAGCATCGTGACGAAATCACCATCGACGGATTCCTCAGCAATCAGGCGGGCGGTATTCTCGGCGGGATTTCATCCGGTCAGGAAATCGTGGTGCATACTGCGTTCAAACCGACTTCGAGTATGCGGATTCCGGGGCGCACCGTGAATCTGGATGGCGAGGCGGTGGAAGTGATTACCAAAGGCCGCCATGACCCGTGTGTGGGTATCCGTGCCACGCCAATTTGTGAAGCGATGCTGGCAATCACGCTGATGGATCACGCTTTGCGGCATCGGGCGCAGAATGCCGATGTCACCACCACACTGCGGGATATTCCCGGCAGCGTGGGGTGATTTGTCCGCCTTAGTGGTAATGGTGTGGGTGTACATCAGGTGGCGGTGCATGATCATAATGGTGGTCGTAAGGTGGGTGATGATCAGGATAATGGTAGCCACCCGGTGGGTCAGGATGATGTGGCGGATGGCAGGCTGCCAGCAGTAAAGCGCTGCCCAGTGCGGCAAATAGCCATTTAAAACGGTAAGTACGCATAATTCGAATCTCCGTGTTACGTCGGTATGACGTATTTATTTAGTCGTCCCCAGCTTCAGTTTAGTTCTGTGCAAAAATCAGTCCCTTATTTTCGGCTCTCCTTTTTCTACCTGGCTTATTTTGCCGCGCTGGGCGTTTTTGTGCCTTACTGGACAGTGTATTTGCACAAAGTCAAAGGCTTTTCCCCGGTACAGATTGGCGAGTTGATGGCGGTGTTCATGGCGACCAAGGTGGTTGCGCCATTCATCTGGGGGTGGCTGGCGGATCATACCGGGCAGCGCTTGCGCATTATCCGGCTGGCAAGCCTGCTGGCAGTGCTGTGTTTCCTTGGGGCATACCGGGATGATGGCTATGGCTGGATGGTGCTGGTCATGGCAGGTTTCGGTTTCTTCTGGAATGCCTCCCTGCCGCAGTTTGAAGCCCTGACCCTGAACCATTTGGGGGAGCAGGCCAGGCGCTACAGTTGGATCCGCTTGTGGGGGTCGATTGGTTTCATCCTGTCGGTGGTCAGTTTGCCGCCGCTGCTGGAACAGCAAGGGTTGGTACGGGTGCTGGATGCCATGCTGCTGCTGTTTGGTGGCATCTGGCTGGCCACCTGGCTGGTACGGGACAAGCCGCATCATGCCCACGCGGAGAACAGCAGCCGTTTGCGCGAGGTTATCCGCCAGCCTGCTGTGTGGATGCTGTTGCTGGCGTGTGCACTCCAGCAGGCCAGCCACGGGGTTTACTACACCTTTTTCAGCCTGTATCTGGAAGATCACGGCTACTCACGCGACCTTACCGGCTGGATGTGGGCGGTGGGGGTGATGGCGGAAGTGGTGCTGTTTGTGTTCATGCATCGCCTGATCCAGCGTTTCGGTGCGGAACGCTTGTTTGTGCTGGCCATGTTCCTGACTGGTATCCGCTGGATTTTGCTGGGGAAATGGGTGGATGTCCTGGCGGTGCTGTTGCTGGCGCAGGTGTTGCACGCAGCCACTTACGGCCTGTTCCATGCATCGGCAATCCATGTGGTGCATCATGTGTTTCCAGGTAAACTGCAAGGGCGTGGGCAGGCATTGTATTCCGGGGTCAGTTTCGGTGTGGGGGGTGCATTGGGCAGTTTGCTGAGTGGCTATGGTTGGGAAACACTGGGCGCGGTGCAGACTTTTTACCTTGCCACCGTAACCGTCAATGTGGGTCTGGTGCTGAGCCTGTACGCCATGCGTGATTTGGGGAGGCGGTATGTACAACGGACTGGATGAAGTGGAAATTCGCGCACGCCTGGATGCGGCTGCTCTGGCAGGCTTGCGCAAGCTGCGTGTGTTTGCGCAACTGGATTCCACCAACCGCTGGTGTTTGCAGGAAGGGCAGTGCGGTGATGTGTGCCTGGCCGAACAGCAGACTGCCGGACGCGGGCGGCGGGGACGCAACTGGGAGTCACCCGCAGGCGTCAACCTCTACCTTTCCTTACGCTGGTGTTTTTCCGGTGTGCCAGCGCATTTGCCGATGCTGGGGCTGGTGGTCGGGCTGGCCGTGGTGGAGGCGCTGGAAACCTGCGGCATCCGGGGACATGCCCTGAAGTGGCCAAATGATATTTACCACGACGGTAAAAAACTGGGTGGAATCCTGCTGGAAGCAGTCGGCAAGCTGGAGCAGGTAGTCATCGGTATCGGTCTGAACGTCAACATGCCAACGCTTTCCAACACGGCCATTGACCAGCCGTGGACAAGTTTGCTGGCAGCAACGGGGCAGTTACAACAGCGCAACCTGCTGGCTGCGGCAATCCTGCAACGGCTGTTTGTCCGCTTGCAGGCATTCCCCCAACTGGATATGGTGCAATTTCAGCAGGACTGGCAACGTTGGGACATGCTTGCCCAGCGGCAGGTGCGGGTACTGTCTGGTACGGAAATACTGGATGGCCTTGCCTGCGGGGTCGATGCCCATGGGCAATTAAGGGTATTGTTAACGGACGGATTTATAAAAGCTTTCTCCTCGGCGGATGTATCGGTGCGGATGTGACAATTTTGCTGGTGGACGCGGGTAATTCCCGGTTGAAATGGTCGGAACTGGATGCGGCGGGCAAACTGTCTGCCCAGCAGGCGCTGGCGTATGCCGGGCGCCCGGCGTTGTCTGTATTCCTCGACCTGCTGGATAGCTGTCCCGATGTTAGCCGTATCACGCTGGTGCATGTGCTGACCCATCTGTTTGAGGAAAGCGTGACGGAAGCCTGTGCGGAACGTGGCATCCATCTGCAACTGGCCCGTTCGGCGGTCACTGCTTACGGCATTACTGCTGGCTACCAGTCTCCCCGGATGCTGGGTGCTGACCGTTTTGTGGGGTTGGTGGCGGCACACCATCTGGCGGGGAAACGGGCTTGCATTGTGGTTGATTGTGGTACGGCGGTAACACTGGATGCAGTGGAAAAAAACGGCCACCATCTGGGGGGGCTGATCATGCCGGGTCTGCAATTGTCGGCGGATGCGCTGATTGCCCGCGCCCAGAACCCGCTTTCCCTGTCCTTTGAACACCCAACGATTTTTGCGGATGGCACGGCCCGCGCAATAGGCAGCGGCTGCCTGTTCGGGCTGGTGGGTGCGATTGAGGGTATCTGCCAGCGTATGCAACATGCCATGAGCGCACCCTTGACCCGCATCCTGACGGGCGGCGATGCCGAACATTTGCGCCCGTGGATGCCGGGGGATTGCCTGATCATCCCTGACTTGCTGATGCAGGGTTTGCGTTATATGACGGAGCAGGAAACATGTATCCGCTGCTGATCCTCCTGTTCCTGTTCAACTGCACTTTGCTGGTGTGGAATGTATTTGTCGCGCCCGGTCAGCAGGAACCCCCTCCGCCCCTGGTGGATCAGGGCGTCCCGTCCCTGGAGTTACGCAAGGATGTGGAGCAGGTGCAATACAGCAGCGCTACGGATGGAAGCCACAGCAGTTGTTACACCATCGGCCCGTATAACAGCGACAAGGCCGCGCAACTGGTGGCGGCGAAAATCCGCGAGTTTGGTCTGGCTGTGCAGGAACGCCCGATGCGCAGCATGGAGACGCTCAATTTCCTGGTGTATATCCCGCCGCTCAAGGATCAGGCGGAAGCGGAAAAAGTGGTGCAGGATATTGCCCGTTTCGATGTGCAGGAGGTTTCCATTATCCCGGATGGCCCCTACCGTAACGCCATTTCACTGGGCTTCTTCACCAATCTCAACAAGGCACGGCGTCACGCGGAATACATCCGTTACCTTGGTTACGATGCCCGTTATACGGAGCGGCAAATGGCGCGGGAGGTGTTCTGGCTGGATTACGACGAGCCGTTTGGCAACAATACGCCGGTGCAGCAGTGGAGCGCTACCATTGATGCCACCTCGGATGTGCAACGGATTCCCCGCGCCTGCCGTTGACTATTGCTCGCGGATAGCCCGGTAACGCTGGATACGGGTTTTTACGTCATCGACCAGATTTTCTACCTGTCTGGGAAACAGCAGCAGCAACACACCGCCTGGCAGTGTGATTGCCAGAAGGATAAGCATTAGTCTGGATGCAGGTTGTACCTTCATGCTGGGTTTGCCTCCCTTACCTGTCAGAATGCTGACCCATGGGATTCTGTCAGGTAGTGATGTTTAGCTGGTTTTGCATTTTACCCTGATTACGCCGGAAATCTGGATTTCCCTTCCGGGATAGCGGGAATAGATGGCTGAATTTTTTCAGGGTTTTCCCTAGTTTTTCAGTAAGCTAGCTCTCACTACAATGCGCCCGCAGTTAATTGACTGCCTCATGCATTGCTTACGGGAGAAAAATACATGGAGTCTGTTATGCGTGACTTGTACATTGCAATGGCGGTCATGGCCTTGCTGGTGTTGTTGAATGTGATTCTGACGGTGAATGGCATGTCACCATTCGCTTGGTGAGCCGATGGTTTTGCTTGCTGGCTAACGTATTAAAATAACAGCGGATACCTGATTATGCAGGGGGTATGCTATCCTTTACGGCATTTCCCCTGGTTGAGTAGTCCCCATGGATTATGGTGTCTTGTCCGTGTTGCCGCCATTGTTGGCCATTACGCTGGCGATAGTGACGCGCGATGTCCTGATTTCCCTGTCATTAGGCATTTTTGCCGGATTTCTGATCCTCCATTCCTATCAGCCCTTGGATGCCGTACTGGCCATGTTGGACAGTGTCGTCAATCTGTTTGCCGAGGGTTGGGCCGTCAAGACGCTGATTTTCTCCCTGTTTGTGGGGGCGGTGATGCGCCTGATGGTGGATAGTGGGGGTGTTGCCGGTTTGGTGTATTTCCTGACCCAAAAGAGCAAGGTGGTACGCTCCGGGCGCGGTGCAATGCTGCTGGCCTATGTGATCGGATTGGTCATTTTCATTGAGTCATCCATTACTTCGTTGGTGGCAGGTGCAGTTTCCCGGCCACTGTGTGACAAGTATGGTGTTTCCCGCCAGAAACTGGCGTATATCTGTGACGCAACCTCTGCGCCAGTGTGTTCACTGATTCCCCTGAATGGCTGGGGAGCCTTGCTGTTGGGGTTGCTGACGACCCAAATCACTGGCGGGCAATTGAGCGGGAATGCGGTGGAAATCCTGCTCAGGTCATTACCATTCAATTTCTATGCGTGGCTGGCTGTCCTGCTGGTTCCGCTTGTGATCCTGCGTAACTGGGATATTGGCCCCATGCGCCATTATGAGGACAAAGCGGAACCGCTGAAGCTGCCTCTCCCGGCTGAAGGGATGCACATCTGGCGGATGCTGTTGCCGCTGGCCGTGCTGATCGGGATGATGCCAGTCTCGTTGTATTTTACCGGCAAAGCCAGCCTGTTGGCAGATGGCAAACTGTTGGGGACGGAAAGTTTCATCGACATGGTGTTTGCCGGAAGTGGCTCCACATCCGTCTTTTATGCGGTGTTGACGACCTTGCTGGTGGCATTTGTGCAGTATGTCTTGCTGGGTGGGATGAGCCGTAAGGATTATTTCCATAGCCTGTTTGCGGGTGCGGGTGAATTGTTGCCGATTGTGACGGTTCTGGTGCTGGCTTTAGTGATCGGCGGTTTGGTGAAGGAATTGCATACGGGGAATTACCTTGCATCCCTGGCAAAAGGCTGGTTGTCGCCGGGGTGGATACCGATGCTGGTGTTTTTGCTGGCGGCGGTGATTGCATTTTCTACTGGCAAAAGTTGGGGAACCTTTTCCATCATGATGCCGATTGGTATTTCACTGGCGGTGGCAACCGGGGCAGATGTGTACTTGGTAGTAGGTGCGGTCATTTCCGGCGGGGTATTCGGTGATCACAGTTCGCCGATTTCGGATACGACGATCATTTCATCGTTGGCGGCGGGGTGCGATGTGATTGAGCATACGACCTCGCAATTGCCTTATGCCTTGATTGGTGGGGCAGGTGCGGCAGTATTGTTTGCGGTGTTCGGCTTTATCCGGCTGTAAGTTATTGCTTTTCTTTACGCCAGTTGGCGAGGCTGACAATTTTTGCCGGGTTGTCGGTTTCGCTGGTGCTGAGGGTATGACCCAGCAGGACGGAAGGGTTGCCGGACAGGAATTCGCGCATCAGGCGCAGTTTCAGGCTGTTGGGGAATTTGCTCGCGCTCTGGTCATTTTCCAGGGCTTCCGCTTCTTCTTCGGTCAGTGAATTGACCAGTTTTTCCCAGCGTTCGTTGAGCGATTTCTCGATACTTTCGCTGTCGGCTTCCAGGCGGGTCAGGACATCTTCCGGCAGGGAGTCCAGATAGGCGTCGATATTGTCGAGAATTTTGCCGAAACGTAACTCCAGCATGGAGCGCAGGATTTCATCCGTCCACTGCTCTTCGGCCTGACGGGCGAAATGGTCAACATTGCTGATCAGTTTGCCCTGCTCATTGACGGCCCCGTAGGTTTCACCATAACGCCGCCACAGGATATGTAACTGCGGCAGGAACTGGTCGAGCCGCTGGCTGTCTTCCGTATTTTCGGGCTGGAAGGTGAAGGTCACTGGCTGGAATTGCGGGTAAAGCTGGCAGAACTGGTACATGGCGCTGATGTACTGGAACGGGTCAAAGGTCAGGGTAATGACATTTTCATCGAATTCATCGACCGGCTCGTCTTCGTCAATGTCCAGTTCGACTTCCAGGAAGGGTTCGTAGTGTTCGTATACGATGTCCCACAGGATTTTACCATCACGGTGGCGCACGAAAACGGCGGATTCCACCTGAAATTCCGGCAGGTCAGGTGTGCTGTTGACGATCCAATAGTCGCCCGTGGCGTGGGCACTGCGCACAAGCGCATGAAAGTCCAACAGTCCGAAAGGAACTTCCATGATACGGCTGGGGTGGCGGTAGCCTTCCAGTACAACCAGTTGCACAGAGGGTTGCCCGCCTTCCAGTGTCACGACGAATGAGAGTGATTCTTCCATTTAAGCATTTTAGCAAAGCGCCCGGAAATCCACTATCACCGTTTCAGCAAGTCCAGTTCCGGCTGATAGGCCGGGCTGCTGACATGGAATGCACCCAGCAGGGTCTGGGAAAGGTTGTCGTGGGAAACCGGCCTGTCCGGGTTTTTGAGCAGCGCATCCACCACGCCATTGCTACTTTGCGTAAAGCCCGGTGAAGCCCAGAAGACCATCTGGACATGGGTTTGGGCTTCCGGTGCAATGGCATAGGGGAGGCCATGCAGGTAAATGCCATTCTCACCGAGCGATTCGCCATGGTCGGCTGCATACAGCATGAAGCTGTCGAATTTGTTGTCCTGTTGTTTCAGGCGCTGGATCACGCCATCCAGGATATGGTCGGAATACAGGATGGTATTGTCATACGCATTGGCAATCTCCTGCAAACTGCAATCCTGCGGTGCATTGCTGGCACAATACGGTTTGAACACCGCCTTGTCTGCCGGATAACGCTTGTAATAGGCCGGGCCATGGCTGCCAATCATGTGCAGGACGAGCAGGGTATCGCTATTCAGGGTGGGCAGTATTTTGTCCAGTTCGTTTAGCAGGTAGTCGTCCTGCGCTTCTTCCCCGTCAGTATTGGCAAGGTAAGTGCCCTCACCAAGACGGCCGCACACGCCTTTGCAGCCGGAGTTGTTGTCAAGCCACAGAACCTTGACGTTGGCGCTGTGCAGGACATCCAGTGCATTGGACTGGTACCCGGCTTTTTCAGGGGTGTAGTCCGCACGTGTCAGGAAGGAAAACATGCACGGCACGGAAAAGGCGGTTGACGTGCCACAGGAGGATGCCTGATGGAAGCTGACCAGACCGCTTTCCTTTTCCAGCAACGGGTTGGTGTCACGTGTGTAACCATTCAGGGAGAAGTGGTCGGCGCGGCCTGTTTCTCCGACCATCATGATGCCGAGTGTTTTGCGGGCAGCCGGGTCTTTGGCAGGAGCTGTGCCGGTAATGGTGGTAAACGTGATGGGTTTTGCGTGGGTTTTGCGGTACAGCTTGATGGCTGAAGTCATGGCGAAAACCGGCGTTACGTATACACGCAGGTCGCGGTGTTCGCGTGAGAAATAGGTGACGTATTTGAAGTTGAGTAGCACCAGTCCGGCTGTGACAGCGAGCAGCAGGGCGGCAGTGCCAAGGCGTTTTCCCAAACCTTTCCACCAGCTATCCGCTTTGGTTCTGACCATCAGCACAAACAGGGTGGGGAGTCCTGCCAGCAGGGCGAGATGCCCTATCAGAGGCAGGGATACCAGATCCATGGCTTCTTTTTTATTGGCTTCGCGGATATTGTCCAGGACGTTGCGCCACATTTCATCATCGAATACCACGCCCATGGTCTGGGTGAAATAGCTGAGTATGGCAGACAGGATAATGACCAAAACCAACACGGGCTTGAGCAGCCATTTCTGTCCGAACAGCAGGATGGGCAAGATAGTGACCGTCAGGATCAGCAGGTAAAAACTGATGGCGTAACCCGCACCATTGATTGATAACAGGTTAAGCTGGTCGCCCAATGCACCCCACAATTTCAGGTTGTTGGCGAAAATGATGAATGCGGTCGTCACCAATATCAGCATGGTTGGTGACAGTTCAGGTCTTTTCATGAAACTTGTTGCCCTTGTGTTTATGCCTGGTGGTAAAGCTTGCTGCC
>JBBIHI010000059.1:0-12046 GCA_037447095.1 Thiotrichaceae bacterium | reverse complement strand
AAAGCCACATAAATTTTCCCTCCCGGTTTCCAGCGGATTAACACCCAAAACGATAGCACAAGCAAATGATCATGCGAGATGATTCGATGCCCCATTTTCTGGTTGCGGGTTGTGATAGACGAAGCCAGATATTATAGTAACTTGCATTACGATAACCCAGGTTACTATAGTGAAATTCTACGGTAGGGAAGATGAACTCGCCCAACTGAGGGCAATCACCATACAATCCCCCTCCGGTGGCAAAATGACCGTTATCACGGGGCGGCGACGGGTAGGCAAGACCTTGCTTGCCCGTGAGTCATGCCGGGGCGGGCAGAGCCTTTACCTGTTCATTGCCAAAAAAAGCGAAGCGCTGATTTGCGCTGAATATGTCGACATCATCAAAAATACCTTTGCCGATGTGCCTGTTCTTGGGGAAATCCAGCATTTCCGTGATGTATTCCGCTTGCTGATGGAAATTGGCAAGACTCAACCCTATGTACTAATCATTGACGAATTTCAGGAGTTCTACCGGATCAATCCGGCGGTCTATTCCGAAATCCAGAACCTGTGGGATCAGTACCGGCAGCAAACCCGGATTCACCTGATGTTTGTTGGCTCTGTCCACTCACTGATGGTGAAAATCTTCCAGAACAACAAAGAGCCTTTGTTTGGGCGGGCTGACCGCATCCTGTACCTGAAACCGTTCAGACCGAAAACCATCCATAAAATCCTGCAACATGCGCAGCAATACACGCCCGAGAACCTGTTTTACGCCTACCTGCTGACGGGCGGGATACCGCGTTACCTTGAAATCCTGCACGACAATGCGGTGTACGGGCGCGACGCCATCATGGACTTTGTGTTCAGCAAGAACTCACCGTTCCTGGAGGAAGGCAAGCATGTGCTGATTGAGGAATTCGGCAAGGAATACGCCACCTATTTCTCGATTCTGGAACTGCTGGCCAGCGGCAAAACCGGGCGCGGGGAACTGGAATCCATCCTTGCCACCAATGTCAGCGGTTATCTGGCGCGTTTGCAGGATGAATACGATGTCATTGCCGTGCGCAGACCCATCAATGCCAAGCCGGGCAGCAAGATCCAGAAATACTTCATCAAGGATAACTTCCTGAATTTCTGGTTCCGCTTCATTTACCGCCACAACAGCGCGGTGGCGGCGGAAAACTTCGCCTACATCAAACGCATTCTGGCGCGTGATCTTTCCACCTATAGCGGCGTTATCCTGGAGCGTTTGTTCCATGTCCTGCTGGCAAAAACAGGCCGTTACAACCAGATTGGCAGCTATTGGGAACGCGGCAACCAGAACGAGATTGATGTGGTGGCCGTCAACGATCTGGATAAGGAAGTGCTGGTCGGGGAGGTGAAAATAAACCCCGAGCGCATCCGTTTACCAGCCTTGCAGCACAAGGCGGCGAAGCTGGAACGGGTGTTTGATGGGTATGCGTTTGAATATCTGGGTTTCAGCCTGGGAGACATTGGCCAATATATTGAATAGCTCATAGGTATAAGCGCCACGCTGAGTATTTTCTCAAAGAGAGATGGGCCTGAACGGCCTGTCCAAATTCCGGCCATCAAGCCTGTTTGAACTCCTGTTCACGGATAGTCTTGAACAATAAGCGGCGTGCGGCATCCAATGCCGCAGCCGCTTCATTATCGGTCATTTCAGTGGCAAACGCCTCCAGCACCGGGAAGTGGCAGGGGGCGGTGGAAGTTGATGTAACGGTAGACCTCCTGCTGGTTCAGGGCATTGATTTTGCCTGCCCAGTGCTTGGGGATATGGGCATGGCCGTAGGGTTTCCTGACGATGGCGGCATTCTTGCTTTCCGCTAGGGCATTGTCGTTGGAGTGGCGGGAACGGGATTTGGTGAACTCGACCCGCAGCTTTTCCAACAGTTCCGCGACCCGCTTGTTGACGTATTCGGAACCGTTGTCGGAATGGAAGCCCTGGATGGCGGACGGGAATTTGTCCAGCAACTGTTGCAGCGCGGGGATCAGGAAACGTCCACTGATGCCCACCACCGTCACCAGCACTTCAAACTGGGTGTAGTTAGGTTCCAAACGTCATTCCTTTGGCTATGTCTGGCCTGATTGTAGCAGTGAAAGCCTGCGTGCATCAGGGAGAAGCTGATGAAACGCCATCCCACTTGAATCTCCCCCTGTTCTCCCCCATCCTTACCGGATCATCACAGCAAGGTTTCCTATATGACTGCCCGAAAGCCCGTCATCCCAATCATCAAAGCGCCGCGCACGGCTTATATCGAGTCCCTTAACCCGCATTACACGCCTGAACAGAAAACCGAGGTCAAAGTGCGGATCAAACAATTGCTGAAAGAACAGGATGCGGTTCTGGTCGCCCACTATTACGTCGAGCGTGATTTGCAGGAATTGGCGGAAGAGACTGGCGGTTACGTTTCCGACTCGCTGGATATGGCAAAATTCGGCAACGAACACCCGGCGCAAACCCTGATCGTTGCTGGTGTGCGTTTCATGGGCGAAACCGCGAAAATCCTCAACCCGGAAAAGCGCGTGCTGATGCCGACACTGGAGGCAGAATGTTCCCTCGATCTCGAATGCCCTGCTTCTGAATTCATCCCCTTCTGCGATGCACACCCCGACCACACCGTAGTGGTGTATTCCAACACCAGTGCGGAAGTGAAAGCCCGCGCCGATTACGTCGTGACCTCCAGCATTGCCGTCGATCTGGTCACATGGCTGGGCGAACAGGGCAAGAAAATCCTCTGGGCGCCTGACCGCCACCTGGGCAATTACATCCAGCGCGTGACCGGGGTGGAAATGCTGCGTTGGCAGGCGGCCTGTGTCGTGCATGATGAATTCAAATCGTGTGCACTCGGCGACCTGATTGAGCAATACCCCGATGCCGGTGTACTGGTTCACCCCGAATCCCCGGAAGAAATCATCCGGTTGGCAGATGCGGTCGGTTCCACCACCCAGATCATCAAGGCGGCGCAAAACCTTCCGCACAAACGTTTCATCGTCGCCACCGACAGCGGCATTTTCTACAAGATGCAACAGGCCGCGCCGGACAAGGAATTCATTGCAGCCCCAACCATGGGCGAAGGTGCAACCTGCCGCAGTTGTGCACACTGTCCGTGGATGGCCATGAACGGCTTGCACAACCTGTTGAAGGTGCTGGAAACCGGCAACAACGAGATTTTTGTGGAAGAAAGCGTGCGCCTGAAAGCCCTGCGTTCCACCCAGCGGATGCTCGATTTCGCCAGAATGCGCCAGGGCTAGTCACCGCCCGGATACAAAAAAACCCGCCGCAGCGGGTTTTTCCGTGGTTGCTGAGATCATCAACGGGCGCTGGCGTAGCCGTTATTGCCACCGTAATAAACCCATTCGACCAGCTCATCGTGTGCTTCCTTGGCGGTAGCGCGGATGTTGGCATCGTTATGCAAAATGGTAACAATGTAAGGCTGGCCATTGGCGGCGAACAGGTAGCCTGCCAAAGCCCGCACATCCCGCAGTGTGCCGGTCTTGAATTTGCCACGCCCGGCAAGGTTGGTCAGGCGGCGTTTTACCGTGCCGTCCACGCCCAGTACCGCCATGGAATTCATCATGTCATCGCGGTAGGGGCTATTGTAAATATCGAACAGCATTTCGCCCATTTCACGCGCAGAAATGCGTTCCACCCGGCTCAGGCCGCACCCATTCTCGATGCGCAGGCTGGAAAAATGCAGGCCACGGCTTTCCAGCCATTGCCCGACCGCGCCAGCGCCTTTCTGGGTGGTACCCGGCTCACCAAACTGCTTGGCACCCATCGTCAACAGTAACTGACGCGCCATGACGTTGTTACTGTCCTTGTTGATTTCAACAATGATATTACGCAATGGCTGGGAGTAATGGGTATGCACGAGCTGTGCGCCCCCCTGAACCTGCCCCATGCGCAGGCCGCCGCCCATTTGCCCGCCCATCTGGGCTGTCCAGATTTTCCAGAAATCACCAAACAGGTTGGCATTCAGGTCTTGCGCATTACGCGGTGCAATCGGGCACATGCGCTGGATCTGGCCGGATTTGCCACGGATTTCATAGCAACTGCCGCGCTCGTTATACAACAGCGCTTCCGGCAGGGCGTTGTAGGCCGCACCTTCGGCACCATCAATGCTGGCCTGATTAGGAACGGTGAAATAGCTCTTGTCGACGACAAAGTTGCCGGTAATGTTACGGATACCCCGTGACCGCAGCGCTTGCAGCAGCTCACGGAAATCATCCTCACGGAAGTCGGGGTCGCCGTAGCCTTTGATGATGACATCACCCTGCAAGGTATCACCGGCCATGTTACCAACCGTGTAAATTTCTGTCGGCCAGCGGTAATCAGGCCCCAGAACACCGAGGGCAGAATAAGTCGTCACCAGTTTCATGGTCGAAGCAGGGTTGCGTGGCACATCCGCATTTGCTGTCAGCAGGGGTTGGCCACCACTGACCGGACGCACATACGCCCCCATGTTTTGTTCGGCAAAGCCCCGCAAGCGCAGGCTGGTGGCAATGCTGTCCGGCAACTGGGTCAGCTTGCCAGGGCCGCGATAGGTCTTGTCACCACCGGCAGACTGGAGCCGGGCAGGCTGAAGATCGGCAGGTGGTTCGGCGCGGGCAACAGGATGACGGCTCTGATAATGGGGAGCTGGGGCAGAAACCGCAGGCTGGTATGAATCTGCGGAGCCTGCATCCGCCGTGCCTGCCGGTTGCGAGCTACATGCAGCAACGGATGTGGATAACATGGCTACGGCAACAACACGCCAATTCAGCATAGGTTCTATCCCCCTCATGGTAATCCGGTATGAAAAATCCAGCCTCTAGCGTAGAAGCAGATACGACAAAACTCAAGCGACACCTGCTTGCCCATACAAGCAAATTTGGCAGCGTCCCGTCCATTATCCGGCTTATAAACCGTAAAAACATCCCCCTGACAAATAGAAAACTGCCATACCCTTATCCATGCACAATGCTGGACAAGCATTACAGGCATGATATTCTTGAAAAATCATCTTGATTGCTTCGGAGATCAAAAAATGGCTTCGTCCATCACACGGTTCAGGAACCCCGTCAGGGCTTGGGGTTTGGGGGTATTGCTGGGGCTGTCTGCAAGCACCATGCTGTTGCCACAGGATGTTTACGCCAAGGGCAAGAAATCGGTTGCAGCCAGCGAGCATAGCAAGAAAACCAGCAAAAAGCTGGCTTCCACCAAAACGACAGCCACTAACAAAAAGGCCAAATCCAGCAAAACCTTGACGACCAGCAAGCAGGGCAAATCCGCAAAACTCGCCAAAACCGGCAAGAACAGCAAACTTGCCAGCAAGCAGCTAGCCAGCCATACCACCAAACACAAGACTACCTCACGCCATCCCCTCGCCAAGGCGGCACCAGAACCGACGCATGTCTGGAACAATACTGAACACGGCAAGCAGGCTTATTACGTTATGCCCGGTAGTTCCGCAGAGTCAGCACAAAAGGCGGCACAAATTCCGGCAGTTGAAGACCAGCAACCCGTAGTCGCTGAAACAGAAAACCTGGCTGTAAAACCTTATCAGGTCGGGACAGCCTCCTATTACAGCAGTGACTTTGAAGGCAAACGTACCGCCAGTGGTGAACGCTTTTCCCAGAACAACCTGACCTGTGCGCATGGTAGCCTGCCATTTGGTTGCCGCTTGCGGGTCACCAATCTGCGTAACAACAAGTCAGTGGACGTGCGGGTCAACGACCGGGGCGGTTTCCGCCGTTACGGGCGGGTACTGGATTTGACCAAGGCGGCGGCACGCGCCATCGGGATGCTGGGAACCGGCACGGCTAAAGTCAGGGTTGATGTGCTGGAGTAGGCCATTTGCGGGCAATATTCAGCATTTCATTGGGAAACGATCTACTTCCTGCCAAAATACGCTATCTTTGTCAGAACCCGCATGGGTTTCATGTGATGAGAGATTTTTTATGCTAACAACCACGACCATGTTACTAGACAATATTTTCGATCCTGCCAAAGGTTGGGGATACTCAGCTAACCAAGTCCCATTAAAGCGGGTACTCAGTAGTGATGGGAATGTAAATTACTCTGTGACAGTAGATGAGCATATCATCATGGTATGCGAACAACGCGAATGGAAAGAGGGTTCAACCAGCCGTGTCCCCGCTAATCGTATGGTCGCAAAAGTATATTTAACCGGGCTGGAAATTACCGATGCCAGTGTATTTCTACGAGCTTCCGCTGGAAGCAGTGGTTTGCCCGCCTGGGGGATTGATGCGGATGGTGATTTGACGTTACAGACAGCTTTTCCAATTACAGATGATTTCCCGATCGAGTGGGCACGCAAGCAACTATTGGTTTGTATGGGGCTGTTGGCAGAAGCGACCCAAGAATTCCTTGCCCAATTAAATGAAACAGATAGTAACGACTCATCGAATCGACAACACCTGCTTCAACAAGGAGGAGATGGTTTTGACTGGGATTCGGCCAAACAAATGGCTTCTGTGGCAGGCGAGTTTTTAAGGGCATTTTTACGCTAGCGGTTCGCTTCTTGCCATGCCGCTTCCAGCCGTTTGGCGGAAGCGGGTTTGGCCGTCCCCAGTTCCTGCGCAAATAAGGAAACCCGGAATTCTTCCAGCAGCCAGCGGTATTCGTTGAACGCTTCCCCTGCCTTGCCCTGTTTGTGGCGCTCTTTCCATTGATCCCAATACGGCTGGACTTGCACCCGCAAGGCACGGTCTTTGGCGGGGTTTTCCGCCAGTTTCTGCAAGCGCCGCTGGATGCCTTTGAGGTAACGCGGAAAATGGCGCAATTCCTCCGGCGTCAGACTCTCCAGAAAACCGATGTAAACCAAGTGGCTGAGCTGGTCGTTGATGTCGTTCAGGGCTTCCAGCCAGCTCGGTTGCACCTTGCCTTTCAATTGCTTGCGGATGTCGTGGTAGGCACTGAGGGTGGGGGCAAGCAAACGCGCAGTTCCCTGTGCTTGCACAAATACCTGTTTGCGGCCTTCGCCCAGTGCATAGGTAAAGCTGTCCTGCTTGCGGATCGTCAGGTAGTCCGCAAACGCTTGGCGGAACACGTAGCGGGTAATGCTTTCCTTCAGCTCTTCGCACTTGCCGGTGGCGGCGTATTGCAGGCACATATTGGCCATCTGCGGAATGTGTTTCGGTACATCACGCACTTCGGCGGGCAATTCCAGCAGGAACAGGCGCAACACGCCACGCCAGTGTTGAACGCTTGCATCCGGCTCATTGTCAAACAGGCGGATGCTGACGCTGCTGCCGTTATCGACCAGCGCAGGCCAGGTGCGCAATTTCATACCACCGCTTTCCAGCCAGTGGTTTTCTGGCAGGTCGTCAAAATCCCAGGTGGTAATACCAGTGCGCTCGATGGATTGCACAGGTTGTGCGGCCAATTGCTGCTGGGTTTGCTGGCGTACCTTGCCTTTCAGGCTGTCCAGATTGCGTCCGGCCTTGATGGCCTTGCCGCTATCATCCGCCACCTCGAAACGCATCAGCAGATGTTGCGGCAATTCCATTTCCGCCCAGGCTTCCGGCTGAATCTGGCTGCCGGTCATGCGCAGCAACTGCTTTTCCACCGCCACCTGCAACGGCACATCATCGCTGGGCTGGATGGATTCCAGGCAAGCCCGTGCGTAATCCGGTGCAGGCACAAACTGCTTGCGCACCTGCTTGGGCAGGCCACGGATCAGCGCGGTGATCTTTTCCTCCAACATTCCCGGCACGAGGTATTCAAAGCGGATGGGGGAAAGCTGGTTCAGCCCCAGCAAGGGCACACGCACCGTTACGCCGTCATCGTCGGCTTTCGGGTCGAAGTGGTAGCGCAGGGGCAGGATCATACTCTGCACCTGCAAGCTGTCGGGGAACTGGCCGCTGCGTTCGTGCCCGGCTTCGCGTTGCATCAAGTAATCGCGGGTCACGAACAGCAGTTGCGGTTCCTTGCGTTCCGCGTGTTTACGCCAGCGTTCAAACGAATGGCCGTTGACCACATGTGCCGGGATCAACGGGTCGTAAAAATCGTACAGACGTTGCTCGTCAGCGAGGATGTCACGGCGGCGGCCTTTCGCTTCCAAGACCTCAATGTCGCTGATTAGGTCGGCATTGTGGCGGAAAAATGGCGCGGCAGTGCGGTATTCACCGTACACCAGCGCGTGGCGGATAAACAGCTCTCGGCACACTGCCGGGTCAATGCGGCTGTAACTGACTTTGCGGCGCGGGGTAATGGTAATGCCAAACAGGGATGTGCGCTCAAACGCGGCAACCTGCGCGGCTTTTTGTTCCCAATGTGGCTCAGTGTAATGATGGCGCAGCAAGTGCCCGGCGAGTTTTTCCACCCATTCCGGCTGGATTTTGGCAACCACGCGGGCGAACAGGCGCGAGGTTTCTACCAGTTCCGATGCCATCAGCCACTGCGGGGCTTTTTTCTTCAGACCGGAAGCGGGGAAAATGTGGAACTTGCGCCCGCCTGCGCCGAGGTATTCGCGTTCCTCGTCCTTCTGGCCGATATTGCTGAGCAGGCCAGTGAGCAGGCTGAGATGAATGGCGTCGTAACTGGCTTCGGTCTCATTCTCTTTGCCGCCCATTTCCGCGAGCATCTGGTGCAATTGCACATGGATGTCGTACCATTCGCGCAAGCGCACGAACGACAGGAATTCCTTCTGGCACAAATCGCGGAATTTGCGTTGCGACAGATGTTTACGTTGTTCGTGGAAATAGTCCCACAGCTTGAGGAAGCCGAGGAAATCGGACTCTTCGTGCTTGAAACGGCTGTGTTTTTCGTCGGCGGCCTGCTGCTTTTCCAGCGGGCGTTCACGCGGGTCTTGCAGGGTCAGGGCACTGACGATCACCAGCACTTCACGTAATGCGCCGTTTTCCTGCGCCGCCAGCAACATGCGTCCGAAACGTGGGTCGAGTGGCAGTTTGGCAAGCTGCTGGCCGATGGCGGTGACGTGGTAATCGTCATCCACCGCACCCAGTTCATACAGCAATTTGTAACCGTCACGGATCAGCCGGGTATCGGGCGGCTCGACAAACGGAAAGGCTTCTACATCCGTTGCCCACATTGTCGCCAGTTGCAGGATGACGGCGGCGAGGTTGGTGCGCAGGATTTCCGGCTCGGTAAACGGCTGGCGCTTGTTGAAGTCGTCCTCGCTATACAGCCGGATCGCTATGCCGTTGCTGACCCGCCCGCAGCGCCCGGAACGCTGGTTGGCGGAAGCCTGCGACACCTTTTCAATCGGCAAACGTTGCACGCCTGCCCGCCACGAATAGCGCGAAATCCGTGCGTAACCGCTGTCCACCACGTATTTGATGCCGGGAACAGTCAGCGAGGTTTCCGCCACATTGGTTGCCAGCACAATGCGGCGACGCCCGTGTGGCTCGAAAATGCGGTGTTGTTCTTCGGCAGACAGGCGGGCGTAGAGCGGCAGAATTTCCGTCGCAGGCGGATGATGCTTGCGCAAGGCTTCCGCTGTTTCGCGGATTTCACGTTCGCCGGGTAGGAAAACCAGGATGTCGCCAGGCGCTTCCCGCCCCAGTTCGTCGACGGCATCGAGGATGGCCAAGGTCTGGTCGCGTTCCAGTTCCTCTTCGCCGTCCACATCCACCAGCGGGCGATAACGGATTTCCACAGGGTAAGTACGCCCGGACACATTGATGATCGGCGCGTCATTGAAATGCCGGGAAAAACGTTCCGGGTCAATGGTCGCGGAGGTGATAATGACTTTCAGGTCTTTGCGTTTCGGCAGCAACCATTTCAGGTAGCCGAGCAGGAAGTCGATGTTGAGGCTGCGTTCATGCGCTTCGTCGATAATCAGGGTGTCGTACTGGCGCAGCAGTTTATCGTGCTGGATTTCCGCGAGCAGAATCCCGTCGGTCATCAGCTTGATGTAACTGTGCGGTGAACAGCGGTCGTGGAAACGCACCTTGTAACCGACGTGTTGCCCCAGCTCACTTTTCAGCTCCTCGGCAATGCGTGCCGCGACACTGCGGGCAGCAATCCGCCGGGGTTGGGTATGGCCGATGAAACCGTTCACGCCGCGCTGCAATTCCAGGCACATTTTGGGCAACTGGGTGGTTTTACCCGAGCCGGTTTCGCCACAGATAATCACCACCTGATGTTCGCGGATAGCCTTGAGGATTTCCTCACGGCGTTGCGCGACCGGGAGTTCTTCCGGGTAAACTGGTTGCGGCAGGTTTTGCAGGCGTAACTGGCGGCGTTCGGTGCGTTGTTGCGGGTTCACGGACGAAAGTTGCAAGGTCTGAACAGGCTACACAGGGTAGCAGTTTTCCGCTGGAAAAAGATACCGGGCACTGGCTCAGTGTTTATCCACAGGGGAAGCGGGATATAACTGAACCAATGCCCAGTATGGGATGAGCCTGATGCGCCTACTCAGTGGACATTACGCACCAGACGGACATATTTACCCCCGGCCTTGAGGGAAGTGAATGGCAGACCACGCCCAAAATCCAGGCTCCAGGCGTTATAACTCGCTTCCGAGGCTGACCACACGCTGCGGGCAGGGCTGTGCAGGAAAATGCTCAGGTTGATGGCCGGTTCCTGGCATTGCCGTTCAACAATGGATTGCAGCTCTTCCACGGAGGGCAAACGCCAGTCGGTATAACCGGCAAAACGTGCACCGGCAGCTTGCCGGGCAATCGTTGCTGCCATATCCCAGGAAACCACCGCAGGGCTGCCCAGGCAATTTGAACCCATTTGCCCTTCCAGACATTGTTTCCACATCAAACCGGTTTTCTGGTCAGTGACCGTCCCATTGCCATGGGAGGAAAAGCGCACGGTGGGCGTCGTGGGTGATACGGAATAGGAACATTGCTGCGCCCGCACCAACGGTGGGTTAATACTCAAAAGCCCACAGCCCCATACTGCCATCATCACTTTACTGGTCATTTTCATCGTTGTTATCCCCCAAGCAAGCCCATGTAATTGCAGTTTTATTAAGCAAACTGTTTGCCTGGTTAGTCGCAGGCTTGCCAGATTTGGTTCAAAATTTTTATAAGCCCAATCTATCAGGCATGGAATGAATCAATAAGTATCATGGATTGTTACCTTTTATGTAACGCCACAACTTTTCTTTTCCATAAATACTCAGGATAATCAGGCAGATGGAAAACAACCCAACAATACTGGAAAGCTGGTTACAAGTATCAGGACTCGGGGATACCCGAGGTGTGTTTGTTACAGGCACGGATACCGGCGTAGGCAAAACCTGGGTAAGCACCCGACTGATCCACCTGCTCAAGGCAAAGGGCATCCAGATTATTCCCCGCAAGCCTGCGGAATCCGGCTGGTCAGACGCACACCTGAGTGATGCCTGGTTGCTGGCGGAAGCCGCAGGCAGTGATCCTGAACAGGTTTGCCGCTATCGCTTGCAGGCAGCCCTTTCCCCGCCCCGTGCAGCCATGCTGGAAGGCAAAATATTGCCGTTACACCAATTGAAAGCAGCCTGCCATGATGCGGTTTCGACGCATGGCCGGTCATTGCTGTGGGTGGAAGGCGCAGGTGGTTTTTACTCCCCGCTCGCCAGTGACGGGCTGAATGCCGACCTCGCCGCTACCCTGGGGTTCCCTGTATTGCTGGTTGCAGAAGACCGGGTGGGTTGTATCAACCCCATCCTGCTGATACTCGAAGCCATGCAACACCGCAAGCTTGAGCTGATCGGCATTGTCCTGAACCGCCGCCAGCCAGCCCCGCCGGGCATGGATAATGAAACTGACCTGCGTCAGTATACCAGTGCACCCATCCTGCATAGCCGTGAGCTGGGTTAGAGAATATCCGGCATGACTCCGGCCAGGTTTTCACTGGCATGTTCCGCTGCGCCAAAGTTGAGTTGCCATTCCACGTCATTGCGTGAGCTGGCATATTCGATAGTGCGGGCGCGGCTGATTTTGCCGTCCCGGTACAGCTCAATCAGTGCCTGGTCAAAGGTTTGCATACCATCACTGCTGCCCTTGGCGATGATTTCACCCAGCTCCCCAAAACCGCCCTTACGGATCAGTTCGGCAACATAAGGTGTATTGACCAATACCTCTG
>JBBIHI010000058.1:0-12338 GCA_037447095.1 Thiotrichaceae bacterium | reverse complement strand
AAAGGCGTAACCCTCAGCAAAAAATCCATGAAGGCTGTTGAGGCGAGGCTGGAAAGGAACACGGATCTACCAAAATGGGACATACTGATTCGTCCCGTTTTGGGTTAGTTCTTTAAAGGAAATCACCCAAGGTCTTGGTCGGATCAGCAGGATCAGGATTTGCAGCAGCCAATGTCAGACCAAATACAGCCAAACCCTTGCCACCAATAACCGACATCAGGATGCCAGAAATCGGCATCAGCAATGTACCAAGCAACAAAACCCAGTGCGTGACCTTGGCAAGCAGTTGTTGATGCATCGGGTATTGCCCCACCGGAACAGGCCAACCGTTTTTCATGCGCCACCAGATGCGCGGGATCACCAGGAACAGGATCAGGACACCGAAGGATTTATGTAAGGGATACAGGCTACGGGTTTCGGTTTCCGCCATATAGATGCCGACGGCCAATAAAATGACGATGAAAAGGCTCACAAGCCAGTGAAGGACAACCGTAGTGCGGCTTAATTGATTGTAGGTATCTGTTTGCATAAGTTTAACCTGCTAACTGTTGATGGGTATTGTGAGTATAGGCGACCAATATCTGGTAATAGGTTGAAATCAACGGTACGCCCGCAGGGAAACCAGCTTGCGCAACTCCTTGTCATCCGAAGCCGCATCCGCATAAGGCTGGGTCAGGACATCAAACAGGTCAGTATCCGCATCGGTTCCTGATGCAGCCTCTTCCTTTTTCGGTTGGATCACAAGCGTGGAAACAATCCCGGATTCTGCCGTTTTACCGTCAGCCTCTACGCTCAGGGCGGAAGACACATCTGTAACCGCACGTTGCAGGGTGGAAAGCATTTCGCGGGCGTTTTCGACGCCTTTCTGCAAGTCATTGGAAATCTGGTCAGTCAGGTCAAGGGTCTTGCTGATACGTTCCACTCGCAAATGGTCAAGCTTGTCAAACTGCGCCATGACCCGGCGGGTCAGGTCATCGCTCTGTGCATCGCGCAAGCGCATTTCACTGAGGTGCTGGCGGGTTTCTTCCAACCCGGCTGACAATTCGGCACGTGCCTGATCAGTCGTCTGGAACAGGCTGGTAAACTGTTCGCTGGCCTGCGTTTCCAGCCCGGTCATTTCTTCGCTGAAATGCTGGAAGATATTGTCGGCATCTTTCTGGTAACGCTGCATCTGCTCCAGCAAATGGCCGGATTCCTGCAACATGTCTTCCAGACGGTGATGGACTTCGCCGGACAGGCGGGAGTTTTCCTGCTGGTGCTGGATTTGCTGCTGGTGGTGTTCGATCAGTTTACGGGTGAAACCCTGCGCCATCTTTTCCTGGTCACGCAGCCGCGACAGGCTCTCATCAACACCTTCCAGCCCCTCCTTGAGCTTGCCCCGGATGCGTTTGACACTTTCTACCGAATCCCCCAACTGCTCATCCCAGTAGCTCTGCAAGTGTTGCAGGCGGTCGCCCAACTGGGAAGAAATATCACGCATTTCGTGCTCAGCGACGGCGACACGTTCAATGATACGTTCAGCCTGTTCAACCCGCGCCTTGCTGGCGTCATAATTACGGTTGAGGTCAACCATCTGCCCGTTCAGCTTTTTCATCAAGCCTTCAGTGTCCTGGACACCATGCTGGACAATTTCCAGGGTATCGGCAATGCGTTTGCGGTCTGCTTCAGCTTCCTGCCTGAGTTCACGGATGCTGCGGGCATCACGGCTGCCATTGGGCGACGGGTACAGCAAGAGCAACGCCCCCCCGGCAGCCATCAATGCAATCAGGATAATGATCCAGTCGATATAACCTAACATTCAGAAACCCCAGCTAAGCCTTATTATTGATATTCCCCGTTCAGGAGCCGCTTTGCAGAAGGAAAGCCCGCCCTGCCGGGAAAAAACGTTGCGCTGCAATCCGTCCTTCCTCCCCTTCACCCGTATAAATGCCAATACGCACGGCACCACGGCTATCCACACGGCGGTCTATTGCCAGCAATAAACGCCACTCATGTTGCACGATTTTGCCGTCCTTGTCACGTATCGGCAGTTCCGCCAACAGGATGGAACCAAACGGAATCATGCTGTTATCCACGGCTGCGGTATACCCTGTCACGATCGGCAGGCTGGATGCACTGCGCAGCACATCCTTGACCGGATGGAAAAACACAAACGACTGATTGGCATTGAGAATTTCATCAAGCTTGTCAGGGTTCAGCTTTAACCATTGCCGGATAGCATCATTGGACAAGTTATCCGTGCGTAAATATCCCTTGTCCTGCATATAACGCCCGATGCTCGCATACGGGTAAGCATTCTTGGCCGCGAACCCCAACAGCACGGTCTTGCCATCCGGGTAACGCATCAACCCGGAACCTTGCACCTGCATGAAATAATAGGCAATCGGGTCATTGGCCCAGGCAAGTTCCAGCCCTTGCCCATCCAGTGCGCCTTGCATGATTTCGCGGCGGGAGGGCAAAGGTTCGTCGCCTTTGGGCTTGCCGTAAACAGGGTAACGGTATTCATCAGAACGTTCCGCCTGCACATCGAGTACTGGCGTGAAATAACCGCTGTACTGCACCGGGCGCTTGTCTTTTGGATCCCCCAGGGCGTAAAAGTCAAACTGTTTGCCAATCGGCTTGCCCGACCCGGCTGGTGCATCCAGCCAGGCAATCAGTTCCTCAACCGTGTGGATCAGTTTGGCCTTGTCCAGTGGCCCGTGATAATCCGGGCTTGCCAGACGGGAAACATCGGTCGTTTGCAAGTAAACAGCCATGTCCACCAAGGCTCGCCGCAATTCCAACGTCCTGCTGATGCAATGTTCATCCAGGGTCAGTTTTTCGCCCTCAATAGCCACATCGCACCCACCAACCCCATCACCAGCAAAGGCTGGCATCCCCACCAGCAAATGCGTTGCCAGCAAGCCCGCACCCAGACACCCGTAAAACCTCATCCCTTACCCCACATCATGTAAATGTAACGAGAATAAGGCAATTCTATGTTGAATCCTGAACGCTTGCACGCCCTATCGGCGCACCAGCATATAAGCCTTGCGGAGTCCCGTCACCTTGTGGGTGGCAACTTCCGCCGATGGCCCCGCCCCCATATACAGGTCAAGTCGCCCTTCACCCTTAATGTCAACTCCTTGATCCTGGGCAAACAGCAAACGCCAATCAGAACCAACGACCCGCCCCCCGGCATCCACACGCGGGACTTCCGCCAGTAATACAGCGCCCAAAGGAATGTACCTGCGGTCTACCGCAATCGTATGTTCAGGGATCACCGCCACCCCGGAGGCCGTCTTCGGCATCCCCTCAACCAGATTGAAAAACACATAGCGCGGGTTGGCGGTCAGCACTTCAGCAATATGTTCCGGGTGCATGTGCAGCCAGTCACGGATGGCCTCGTTACCAAAATTACGTGGCCGGTAGCCGTGCATCCGCATGTAATCCGCAATACTGCGGAATTCCCGGCCATTATCCCCCGCATAGTCCAGCACCATTTCCCGGCCATCAGGAAAACGGGCGATGCCAGACCCCTGTACTTGCGCAAAAAACAGGTTAACCGCATCGTTCGTCCAGACCAGTTCCAAACCCTTGCCACTCAAGGCACGATGGGCAATATCGGTATGGCTCAGATTACCCAGCCCCCCACCAGGCCGCCGGTAAACCGGGATACGGAACTCACTGTCAGGATGCCAGCGCACATCCAGAACGGGGGTGAAGTACCCCGTATAGTCTGCCATATCCGCACGGGCGGACTGCAATTCACGCAGGCTGAAATGATCCTGTAAACGCCCCGGCATCATCCCGTCATGCCAGTCCAGTAATGCCCGCACGGTTTCCAGTAACGCTCCGTTGGAAATATTGCCCCATAGGGGAGCAACCCGTTGCCCCAGGGGCAGGCGCTGCAAATAGGCCACCTGTTCCTGCAAACCTTGCCGGGTACGGTCACTCTTGCGGATACAACGGTCTGGTAAATTCAGCGCCTGGGCAAATCCGCAATCAATCGGGTTACTGTCAGCAAACGAAGAATAGCTGGCCTGCCGGTAAATGGGCATCCCTTGCCTGGCAGACGCGTACCCACGCTGTGGGGTTTGGTAAGCTGGCCGATAGACCTGTACCCGAGCCATGTTTCCCCATGACTCCCAGACCGGAACATTGGCGCTGGCCGACGAGAAAATAGCTGCAACAAAATATGTCACAGGAGCCAACGCGAGGCAATATTTAAGCATTCCAACACCCTGTATTATTGTTATTTTTGATGGGTTTAGCTGAGATAATTATGAAGTGAAAGTACCTTGCTGGATACCTATGAACGGTACAATCAGACAGGCGGCGCTTTTAAGCTAGCGCAATCAGAGACAATAACGTAACATGCCCGTTACAGATGCAGGACAAGGGGTTGGCTGCGTCGTAAAATAAAAAGTACACAACTATGGCAAAGATAATAACAAAAGTATTCCATACCTTATTACAAGGCAGTGCATCTTTATTGTTGTTGCTGATTTTACCAGCACATGCCGCACCGTCGTTCACTCCTGGAGTAAGCCCATCCCAAATGGCTGCCATACTGGATGGGCCTGGGCTAAGCATACTCAATCCACGCATTAGTCTTGGTTCAAGCCAACAATACGGTATTATGACTGGCGGAGGAGCGTTAGGTTTTGACACTGGCATATTCCTCGGCACTGGTGATGTTCATAGCTTGCAAGGCCCTAACGACAGCCCATCTTATGGCTCCATCAACCCTATTAGTGTCAGCCTTGATGGCAATATCGCATCAATTAACCCTGCCGCTGCTTATGACCCAGTAGCCTTTGAGTTTGACATTATCCCGCAAGGTAACAAAGCCAACTTCATTTTTACCTTTGGCTCTGAAGAATACCCAGAGTTCGTATGTAGCCAATACAATGATGCTTTTGGGGTCTTTGTTTCCGGCCCAGGAATCAACGGTGTCTACAATGCCGCAGTTATTCCGGGCACAGGGACACCTATTACAGTAAACAATATCAATAATGGCAGCCCCGGCTCATGGGCGGACGGAACCGCATGCCAACTATACAATTCCGGGTATTTCATTGATAACGGTAACGGAAGCTGGAGTGGCACTACCCAGCTCGATGGTTACACAAGAACCATGACCTCTTCCGTAACAGGTCTATGGCCAGGGCAAGCGTATCACGTCAAACTTATTTTGGCGGACGCGGGCGACTCCAGTTATGACTCAGGAGCCATCTTCAAATGGCTGACCAGTACCAACTCAACACCAGTAGACTTGTCACTGACAGCAACAGCCAATAAAGCCAACCCGGTCTATAACACAGAAGTTGAACTGACATGGACAATTAATAACTCATCGGGGACTGCCACCGACCTTGTGCAAACCAAATTGGCCTGGCCGAGTGGTCTTTCATGGGTAGGGGACGACTCTGGTGGGACATATAATGCATCAACAGGTATTTGGGCAGTCGGTTCCATTCCGGCTTACGGTTCCAAGAGCCTGAAAATACGTGCTGTGGTTGGAACTGCCAGCAGCTATAGCATGACAGGTGAAATTACCTTCGCCCTGAATGAAGACCCTGATTCAACGCCTGATAACCGTACTCAGAACCCCAATGAAGATGATACAGCCACGGTGAGTGTATGGCCTGTTGCCAATACAGCCCCTACTTTACCCGCAAGCAGGGCTGTTTCCATTCCCGAAAACACAACTTTCGTGACTAATATAGCTGCAAGCGACATCAATGGAGACCCCATTACTTACAGCATCATCGGGGGCACTGAAGCCGGTAAATTCAGCATCAACGCTAACACAGGTGCTTTGGTATTTAATACCGCCCCAGATTATGAAAACCCAACTGATACGGATAAAAACAACACCTATATCGTACAAGTCAGTGCCAGCGACGGAAAAGCATCTGCCATCCAAACCATTACTGTTACCGTGACAGATGTAAAAGAGAATGCCGCACCTTACATAGTACCGGGAAATAATGCCCCCACTTATTCTGTTTCATTTATGGAAAACAGCTCCAGCATTGTCCTGAACTACGATGCCACCGATGCTGACGGTGATACTGAGGGACATGGGCTAACCTGGTTACTTTCAGGTGGGGCGGACAAATGGGCTTTTGTCATAAACCCTGACAATGGATTACTGGAATTTACCGGTACGCCAGACTTTGAACGCCCACTAGACGCAGATAAGAATAACATTTATCAAGTACAAGTGACCGTGTGTGATAGCGTCGGAGGCTGTTCAACGCAGTTACTGAACGTTTCCATTACTGACGTTGCTGAAGACAGCGATGGCGACGGTGTTCCTGACGCTGCCGAGATAGCGCCTGGTACAACCGATCCATTTAACAACGCAAAAGACACAGACAATGACGGCATACCTGATTACCGTGACCCGGATGACGACAATGACGGCATCCTGACCAAGTATGAAAGTCCTGACCCAAACGGGGACGGCAACCCTGATGATGCTCGCGACACAGACAAAGACGGCATTCCCGACTATCTGGATGCTGATGATGATGGGGACGGCAAGCCAACCAGCACAGAAAACCCTGACCCTAATGGCGATGGCAATCCGGCTGACTCCGATGACACCGATGATGATGGCATCCCAAACTACCTGGACAATAATGACGAACCCAGTGTTCGCGTCACGGTACGGGCATTCCTGCAGGGTCCATTTGACGAAACAACCGGCATGATGGATGACGTCCTGCGGGTAGAGAATTTCTTACCCAAACTCCAGCCTTACGGTTCCCTGACGACCACATTCGGTTACGCCGTTGTGGAGAATGTAGCACCGCTGGATTACTACGGAACGGAAACCATCCCGGATGCAACCTATGGGGTATCTGGCGCTGATGCCATTGTTGACTGGGTACTGGTTGAGCTGCGTGATGCCGCGCATCCTGCCACCCGCGTCGCAGTCAAAGCAGCGGTGGTACAGCGTGATGGTGACATCGTTAACGCGGAAACAGGCAAGTCGGCACTGACCTTCAGGGGGGTCTCCGATGGCAGTTACTACGTCGCTGTCCGCCACCGTAATCATCTGGGTATCATGACTGATGTCCCTGTTTCCCTGGGCAACACCAGCACACCGATCGACTTTACCAAAGTCTCAACACCTGTTTACGGTACAGACCAGCGCAAAATTGAAACCCTCAGCACGGGGCCTGTTGCCTTGATGTGGGCAGGTGATACCAATAACAGCAACTCCGTCATTGCCCAGGGCCCTGGCAGTGACGCCCTGATCATGCTTTCCGCCATCCTGATTGCCCCTGCAAATACCCTGGTCAACCTGCATTTCCAGCTTGCCGGATATTATGCCAGTGACATCAATCTGGATGGCTACACTGTCTATTCCGGCCCCGGAAACGACCTCAATATGCTGATGGGCAACATCCAGGAACACCCCGGCAATACCTATCTCGCGGGCAACTACATTATCAGCGGCGCACTCCCGCATTAAATGGCGTGAAAGTTGCCCCCGGCAAGCGGCTTGCCTTATAGTAAGCCGCTTGTTGACAGGCATGATCCTTGCCTGTAACGCCGTATAAAAACTGGAGCATGCATGTCCCACCCAATCCATACCCTGTCGCTGAAGGAACTCCGCGACGGGATCCATTCCGGGCAGTTTTCTGTCATGGAAGCCACCGATGCGTACCTTGAGCGCATCGGACGCTTCAACCCTGAACTCAATGCCTACATCACCGTTACCCGCGATACGGCGAAAGCGACAGCGGTCGACATCGACAACCGTATCCGCAAAGGTGAACTGGGCGGGGCAATGGCGGGTGTGCCTTACGCGCTGAAAGACCTGTTCTGTTCCAAGGATGTGCTGACCACTTGCGCCTCCAACATGCTGCGTAATTTCGTTTCACCTTACGATGCGCATGTGGCGGAAAAGCTCAAGGCAGCGGGTGGCGTATTGCTCGGCAAGAACAATATGGATGAATTCGCGATGGGTTCTTCCAACGAAACCTCGGCCTTCGGCAATGTGCGTAACCCTTGGGATACCGACAAGGTTCCGGGCGGCAGTTCCGGCGGTGGTGCAGCAACGATTGCTGCACGGTTAGCGCCGATGACGCTGGGAACCGATACCGGCGGCTCGATCCGCCAACCGGCATCGTTCTGCAATATCACCGGGATCAAGCCGACTTACGGGCGTATTTCCCGCTACGGCATGATTGCGTTTGCCTCCAGCCTTGACCAGTGCGGGCCTATGGCTCCGTCGGCGGAAGATTGCGCGATTACTCTGAACGTGATTTCCGGGCTAGACGGGCGCGATTCCACCAGCGTTGACCGTGAAGTGCCGGATTACACCGCCAACCTGAACGATTCCATCGCTGGTTTGCGGATTGGCTTGCCGAAAGAATTTTTCGCCGAAGGTCTGAACCCGCAGGTTGCTGAAGTCATTGAAAAAGCCATCAAGGAATTTGAAGCGAAAGGCGCGGTCATCAAGGAAGTTTCCCTGCCCAACAGCCACTTGGCAGTGCCGGTTTACTACGTGGTTGCCCCGGCGGAATGTTCCTCGAACCTGGCGCGTTTCGACGGCGTGCGTTTCGGCCACCGCTGTGAAAATCCGCATGACCTCAAAGACCTGTACGAACGCAGCCGCTGGGAAGGTTTCGGTGCGGAAGTGAAACGCCGTATCATGATCGGTACTTACGCGCTGTCGTCCGGCTATTACGATGCTTACTATTTGAAAGCGCAGAAAATCCGTCGCCTGATCCAGCAGGATTTCGTCGAGGCATTCAAGGATGTGGACGTGATCATGGGGCCTTCCTGCCCAACCACCGCATTCGGGATTGGGGAAAAGAAGGACGACCCGATTGCCATGTACCTCGAAGACCTGTACACCATTCCGGTCAGTCTGGCCGGTTTGCCGGGCATGACCTTCCCGGTCGGGTTTGCGGCGGATGGATTGCCGGTCGGCATCCAACTGGTCGGCAATTATTTTGAAGAGGCGCGGATGCTGAACATTGCGCACCAGTACCAACAATGGACAGGCTGGCACAAACAAGTGCCTGCCCAGTTCGCGTAAGGAGGCAGGCAATGGAATGGGAAACCGTCATCGGGCTGGAAATTCACGCCCAACTGTCCACCAACAGTAAAATTTTCTCTGGTTCGTCCACCGCTTATGGGGCGGAACCGAACACGCAAGCCAGCCTGATCGACCTGGGAATGCCGGGCGTGTTGCCGGTCTTGAACAAACAGGCCGTACACATGGCGGTCAAGTTTGGCCTGGCGATTGACGCACACATTGCGCCACGCTCAGTGTTCGCCCGCAAAAACTACTTCTACCCTGACCTGCCGAAAGGCTACCAGATTAGCCAGTACGAATTGCCCATCGTCGGCATCGGCCACATGGACATCGAGCTGGAAGACGGCTCGACCAAACGCATTGGCATTACCCGTGCGCATCTGGAAGAGGACGCGGGCAAATCCCTGCACGAAGATTTCCAGGGGCAGACCGGTATCGACCTGAACCGCGCGGGCACGCCGTTGCTGGAAATCGTTTCCGAACCGGACATGCGCTCAGCCAAGGAAGCGGTTGCCTACATGAAAAAACTGCACGCCTTGGTGCGCTATCTCGGCGTATGTGACGGCAACATGCAGGAAGGCTCGTTCCGTTGTGATGCCAACGTCTCGGTACGCAAGCCCGGCCAGCCGTTTGGCACCCGTGCCGAGCTGAAAAACCTCAACTCGTTCCGCTTCATCGAACGTGCGATCAATTTTGAGGTGGAACGCCAGATCGACATTATCGAATCCGGTGGCAAGGTCGTACAGGAAACCCGCCTGTATGACCCTGACCGCAACGAAACCCGTTCCATGCGCGGCAAGGAAGACGCCAACGATTACCGCTACTTCCCCGACCCGGATTTGCTGCCGGTGGAAATTACCCCGGATTACATCGAATCCGTGCGTGCCACTCTGCCGGAATTGCCGGGGGCGAAAAAAACCCGCTTCATGGATGCGTACAAGCTCAGCGATTACGATGCCGACATGCTGACCCAAAGCCGTGACGTGGCCGATTACTTCGAGTCTGTTGCGACAGCCTGCGGCGATGCGAAACTCGCGGCCAACTGGGTGAATGGCGAACTGGCTGCCGCCCTCAACCGCGCCAGCATTGACCTCAGTGCTGTACCGGTCAACGCTGAAGCGTTTGCCGACCTACTCAAACGCATTCTGGACAACACCATTTCCGGCAAAATTGCCAAGGAAGTGTTCGACGCAATGTGGAATGGCGAAGGTTCCGCCGACACGATCATCGAACAGAAAGGTCTCAAGCAGATCACCGACACCGGCGCAATCGAAGCGATGATCGACGGCATCATTGCCGCCAACCCGAAACAGACCGAAGAATACCGCTCCGGCAAGGACAAGCTGTTCGGCTTCTTCGTCGGTCAGGCCATGAAAGCATCCAAAGGCAAGGCAAACCCTGAACAGGTCAATGCCATCCTGAAACAGAAACTGGGAGGTGAATGATGTCCATCAGTGAAGCCGAAGTCCGCAAGGTTGCGCATCTGGCACGTCTGGCGATGCCGGATGAAAATATCGCGGCCTATACCCAGAACCTTTCCAACATCCTTGATCTGGTTGCGCAAATGTCAGCGGTGGATACCGATGGCGTTACCCCGATGGCACATCCGCTGGACATGACCCAGCGTCTGCGTGAGGACATGGTGACGGAAACCAACCAGCGTGATTATTACCAGTCTATTGCCCCGGAAACCGAAAACGGCCTGTATCTCGTACCGAAGGTCATCGAGTAGGCCATCCTGTTGGCCTGACGGTTTATCCGTATAACCTGCCCGCACAAAGCGGGTAGGCTATACTGCAAACTTCGTTAGGAAATATATCAGGAGTAACCCTGCCATGAATGACAATAACCCTTATTCCCCGCCAAAATCTGATGTAACACCCCCGCCACGACCTGTTGGTGACATGGAACTGCTGGCCGAACCCCGTTCCCTGTCCGCCGGGGCAGGCATTGCCTGGCTCTCTGAAAGCTGGTCGATGGTCAAAAACAACCTCGGTGTCTGGATACTGATTACACTGGTGTTGTTCGTTATCCAGGTTATCCTGGGGATTATCCCCTTCGTTGGCGACATCGTATCCTCCATCATTCGCCCTGTCCTGACGGGCGGTATCCTGTTGGGTGTCCGCTCAATTGATAGTGGTGAAAGCTTGCGTTTCGATTACCTGTTTGAGGGTTTCAAACAAAAATTTGCCCCGCTGGCGGGTCTTGGGGGCATTACCCTGGGCGTCATGTTCCTGTTCGGTATCATTGTTGGCGGTGCATTCGTCGGCATGAACATGAATAACCTGCAACACGACGCGCCCAATCCCGAGGCCATTTTTAGCGGTATGAATATTGGCCTGATCGCTATCGGCGTTATCCTGCTGATTGTCGTGATCATGTTGTTCTGGTTTGCCACCCAGTTGGTAGCCCTGAACAATGTGCCTGTCTTCCAGTCCCTTACCCTGAGCTTTAAAGCCTGCCTGCGCAATCCCTTGCCATTGCTGCTCTATAGCGTGGCGATGGTCATCTTGCTGGTGCTGGGTTCAATCCCGCTCCTGCTGGGTTTGTTCGTGGTCATACCCTGGTTGTTCAGCAGCATGTATGTCTCTTACAAGCAGGTCTTCATCCGCTAACCCCCACCTTTCTGGAGCCTTGCCACAGCAAGGCTCCGTCAATTGAATGAATTTATTCCCATACCGGATTTTATTAAGGATAGGTTTGGCTAATTTCCGGTATTTCTAATCCCGCTTGTTTTTCCAACTGCGCTGGGCTGTATTCAAGGGGGTTTTGTCTATGTCCATAAGGTTTTTTAATATTATTTTCGCTTTACTTATTACGGTGTTGTTCTCTGCTTGCAGTCAACAGGCTGTGCATAATGATGATGAAGATACCCCCAATAAAAAACAAACCAGCCTCAACAAGCAGCAGCAAAGCAAAAAGAATACCGCACTGGTTATGCCCAAGGTATCTGGTGGGATGCCCCGCCTGTCGTCGTCAGAACTCAACCTGATTGCCAACAAGATTTTCCAGAACGAAGGCGGTGGGAATTATGACAACCTGGTGCACTGGAATAACAATGAAGATTTCGCCTCCCTCGGTATCGGGCACTTCACCTGGTATCCGGCAGGCAGGTCAGCACGTTTTGGCAATACCTTCCCTGAACTGTTGGGCTATCTGGAAAGCAATGGCGTACAGCTCCCACCTTCTGTGCAGCAAGCCCGTTATCAGGGAGCACCCTGGCACAGCAAGGCAGCACTGATGCAAGCCAAGCAAACCGGGCAGGTACAGGAATTGCAGAACATGCTCGTCC
>JBBIHI010000057.1:0-12402 GCA_037447095.1 Thiotrichaceae bacterium | reverse complement strand
TCCCACATGATGGAACCCTGGCAATATGCCCTGTCAGCAGCGATCGTGCTGCTGGCGTACTTCATTCGTGGCATCGCCGGGTTTGGTTCCGGGCTGATTGCCGTGCCCTTGCTGGCTTTGTTCCTGCCGCTGACCTTCGTTGTCCCCCTGATCCTGCTGCTGGATTTCACCGCCTCGCTGGTGATGGGCGGGCTGGATTTCAAGCGGGTGCAGTGGAAGGAAGTCGGCGCGTTGATTCCATTCAGCATCATCGGTGTTGTGGTCGGGGCGCATTTGCTGGTCAATATGCCCGCCATGCCGATGCTTTTGACACTGGCAGCCTTTGTCTTTGTCTTCGCTATCCGCAGCCTGTTGAATCTCAAAGGGGAAAAGCCGGTTTCACGATTTTGGGCGATTCCAACTGCATTGACGGGCGGAACGGTTGGCGGGCTGTTTGGTACGGGTGGCCCGCCTTACGTCATTTACCTCAATCATCGCATCCATGACAAAAGCCTGTTGCGGGCGACGTTTTCCGCGCTGTTTTTTCTGGAAGGGGCTGTTCGGATCATGACTTTTCTGGGTACCGGTTTGTTGCTGGAAACACAAGTCTGGTGGAATGCGCTGGGTACTTTACCGCTGATGCTGGGTGCACTGTGGCTGGGTGGGCATGTGCATACCGGATTGACTCATGCGCAGATGACCCGGCTGATCGGGGTATTGTTGCTGGCCGCTTCCATTTCCCTGACGGTGAAAGCCCTATGATGGATATAACAGGCATACACGAATCATGGCGTGCGGTATTGGCCAATGAATTTACCCAACCATACATGCAGGAACTGGCCGCTTTTCTGGCTCAGGAAGAGCAACGGGGGAAAAATATCCTGCCGCCTTCTGCCATGCGTTTCAACGCCTTGCGGGCAACTCCGGCAGGCGCGGTAAAAGTGGTTATTCTGGGGCAAGACCCCTACCCGACGCTTGGTCATGCCCACGGCCTGTCGTTTTCGGTATTGCCGGATGTCAAACTGCTGCCGCGTTCCCTGCAAAACATTTACAAGGAATTGCAGGCTGATATGGGCGGTAATGTCCGGTCTACAGGATGTTTGCAAGACTGGGCTGAACAGGGTGTGTTGTTGCTGAATACCGTCCTGTCGGTTGAAGAAGGTAAAGCAGGCAGCCATCAGGGAAAGGGTTGGGAACGTCATGGTCCGGCGCCTTTTTCTTCGGTCAGTCAACAACCGGAACCTGCCGTTTTCTTGCTGTGGGGAGCACATGCGCAGAAAAAGGCGGCATTGATCGACGCTTCCCGACATCTGCTGATCCAGACTGCGCACCCATCGCCCTTATCGGCGCGGCGCGGTTTCTTTGGCAGCAAACCTTTTTCCACTGCCAATGCCTTTCTGGAAAAGCATGGCAGGAAAGCGATTGACTGGTAGTTACACAGCCCTGATCAGCGTTGCAACGGTTTTCCACCAGCCTCCAATCTGGAAGCAACCGTAGTATTCTCCACCTGGGCAGACACACCGGTATTCGGTTCTGCCGGGAAATACGCCCAAATAACTTGGGCAAGCAGCAAACAACCCACGATAACCAGTGCGAAACTGACCCCTTCAGGCAAACGCTCCAACACCTGATCAAACCAGCCTGGTTGGCGAACTTCCTGCATAACCTGACCTCAATCAAGAAAGCTTGTTATACCTTGTAGTATTCCCGATACCATTCGATGAAGCGCCGCACGCCTTCTTCAACGGGTGTTGCAGGCCGATAACCGACATCCTGTACCAGTTGCTCTACATCTGCATAAGTATCCGGCACATCACCCGGTTGCAGCGGCAACAGGTTGAGTTCAGCCTTTTTACCCAGCGCTTTTTCGATCGCGGCGATGTAATCCATCAGCTCGACCGGGTTCTGATTGCCTATATTGTAGACCCGCCACGGCGCTTTACTGGTTGCCGGGTCAGGTTTCATGCCACTCCAGGTAGGGTTTGGCGTGGCCGTGTGGTCAAGGATACGGATCACGCCTTCCACAATGTCGTCGATGTAGGTGAAATCGCGGCGGTGTTTGCCGTAGTTGAATACGTCAATCGGCTGACCTGCCAGCATCGCCTTGGTGAATTTGAACAAGGCCATGTCCGGGCGACCCCACGGGCCATACACCGTAAAGAAACGCAAGCCGGTGGTTGGCAAACCATACAGGTGGGAATAGGTATGCGCCATCAGCTCATTGGCTTTCTTGGAGGCGGCGTACAGCGACAGCGGGTGATCCACATTGTCATGCACCGAGAACGGCATGGCTTCATTCGCGCCGTAGACGGAACTGGAAGACGCATACACCAGATGCTTGACACCGTTGTGGCGGCAGCCTTCCAGAATGTGTGCGAAACCGACCAGATTACTGTCAACATAAGCCAGCGGGTTTTCGATGGAATAACGAACCCCGGCCTGGGCGGCGAGATTGACTACCGCATCCAGCCCTTCCTCGGCAAACAGTTTTGCCATGCCGTCACGGTCGGCCAGATCGAGGCGGATGAACTTGAATTTGCCTGCACTATCTGCGTCAACAACACGTTGTACACGGGTTTCTTTCAGGCTGACATCGTAATAGTCGTTGAAATTGTCGATACCGACGACTTCATCGCCACGTTCCAATAAGCGCAAGGCAAGGTGCATACCGATGAAGCCAGCAGCCCCAGTAATTAATACTCGCATGGTTTCCCCAATTATTTTGTTAGTAAGTCAGCCACTTCGCGGTACTTGGCAGCCGTTCTTTCGACGATTTCGGTGGGTAGTTCCGGCCCCGGAGCTGTTTTCCCCCAATCCAGCGTCTCTAAATAATCCCTGACGAATTGTTTGTCAAACGATGGCGGACTAATACCCGGTTTGTACTGATCAGCAGGCCAGAAACGCGAGGAATCCGGAGTGAGGATTTCGTCGATCAGCACCAGCTTGCCACTGGCATCCAAACCGAACTCGAACTTGGTGTCGGCGATGATAATGCCGCGCTTGAGGGCGTATTCGGCGGCGCGGTTATACAGTTCCAGGCTGACGCTGCGTACTTGTTCGGCCAGTTCTGCGCCGATTTGCTGCTGCATTTGTTCAAAGCTGATATTGATGTCGTGAGTGCCGACTTCCGCTTTGGTGGAAGGGGTGAAAATGGTTTCCGGCAAGCGGTCGGCCATTTGCAGGCCAGCAGGCAGACTGATACCACACACCGCACCCGTCTGCTGGTAATCTTTCCAGCCGGAGCCGATCAGGTAGCCGCGCACGATGGCTTCCACCGGCAGCGGTTTCAGACGTTTGACGATGATACTGCGGCCTTGCAGTTGCGCTTTTTCCCCTGCCGTCAGTGGCAAGTCATCCAGCGTTTTGCCACTCAGGTGGTTGGGGATCACATCTTGCAGCAGGTCAAACCAGAAGTTGGCGACCTGGGTAAGGATGACCCCCTTCTGCGGGATCGGCGTCGGCATGATGACATCGAAGGCTGATAGGCGATCCGTCGTGACGATCAGCATGTGTTCATCATCAACAGCGTAAATATCGCGTACTTTGCCGCGAGCGATCAGGGGCAGGGAGGAAATGTCCGTCTCGAAAACGGTCGCCGGAATGCTGGTTGTATTCATTGCTTAAGCTTAGTTAGTGCGAAAAGGGTCAACGCGGTATAATATCAGATTTTGTGGAATATAAGGGTAGCATCATGACTCAACCCGTCCAGCCGGTCGTGGGAGTTGTCATGGGCAGCAACAGCGACTGGAATGTTATGTCCAAAGCCGTTGAGCAGCTTGAAAACTTTGGCATTGCTCACGAGTACCGCGTCGTTTCTGCCCACCGTACACCGGACTTACTGTTTGAATACGCGGAAACCGCCCGTGAGCGTGGTTTGAAATGCATTATCGCTGGTGCAGGTGGTGCTGCGCACTTGCCGGGTATGCTGGCGGCAAAGACCACGGTTCCGGTTTTAGGTGTCCCAGTGACAACTCGCGCACTGAGCGGTGTTGATTCCCTGTATTCCATCGTGCAGATGCCCAAGGGTGTACCGGTTGCTACCTTTGCGATTGGTGAAGCGGGTGCTGCCAATGCCGCCCTGTTTGCAGTGGCTATACTGGCGAATGAAAACCCGGAACTTGTGGAAAAACTGGCGCAATTCCGCGAGGAGCAACGCCAGCACGCCATGAACATGAAATTACCTCCTGACCCCTGACCGACCCTGCCTTATGACATTACTTCCCGGATCAACCATCGGTATGCTCGGTGGCGGCCAGCTTGGCCGTATGTTCACCGTCGCTGCCCGCACCCTTGGCTACCGCGTGATTGTGCTGGAACCTGATCTGCACAGTCCCGCAGGCCAGCTTGCCGACGAACATATTACAGCCCCTTACGATGACGAAGCGGCGCTTACCCTGTTCGGTCAGGCGTGCAATGTGGTCACGACCGAGTTTGAAAACATTCCGGCGGCGACACTGGAATTCCTCACGCAATTCTGCCCGGTGCGCCCTTCCGCCTATGCGGTGAAGATGGCGCAGGATCGGATTGTGGAAAAGGAATTCGTGCGCTCCTGTGGGTTATCGCCGGTTCCGTTTGCGGCGATCCGCCAGCCGGAAGACATTGCGGCAGCTACGGTGACTTACCCTGCCATCCTCAAAACTGCCCGTTTGGGTTACGACGGCAAGGGGCAGGCCACGGTGAAGTCTGTTGCGGAAGCCGAAACTGCTTTTGCAGAACTGGGCAACGTCGATTGTGTGCTGGAACAGCGTGTCGATCTGGAACGCGAGATTTCCGTCATCCTCGCCCGCAGCACCAGCGGCGAAGTGCGCTGCTTCCCGGTCGCGGAAAACGAACACCGTAACGGTATCCTGCACCAGACCATTGTTCCGGCACGGATTGATGCGCAACTGGCTGAATCAGCCCAGGCCGCTGCTACCCGTATGGCGGAACAACTGGATTTCGTCGGCGTGATGGCAGTGGAATTCTTTGTTACCCGACAGGGTGAACTGCTGGTCAACGAAATGGCGCCGCGCACCCATAACAGCGGGCATTACACACTGGACGCCTGCCTGACCTCGCAATTCGAGCAACAAGTACGCATGGTATGTGAACTGCCATTCGGCGACACCCGCCTGCTTTCCCCGGTGATCATGGTCAACTTGCTGGGCGATGTCTGGCACGAGGCACAACCGGACTGGCTGGCCATGCTGCAAAGCGCGAATACCAAACTGCATTTATACGGCAAGCGCGAGGCACGTCCCGGTCGCAAGATGGGGCACTACTGCACGCTGGCTCCCGAACTTGACGCGGCCATTGCGGAAGCAGGGCACATTTTCCAATCTTTGCAAACGGTTGCGTGATGGCTGACATTCCTTACACCGACAAACTCCGTGATGACATCCGTTTTGACACGGAGCTTTGCGGGCAAAAGTTCACTTTCCTGTCGACTTGGGGCATCTTTTCCCCGCGCGAAATTGATGACGGCACGGATCTGCTGCTGAAATACCTGAAAATCAACCCGACTGACGACTGTTTCGACCTCGGTTGCGGTTACGGGCCAGTAGGGCTGGTGATGACGAAACTGGCGCCACAAGGCCAGACGCTGATGGTGGACAAGGATTTCATGGCGGTGGAATACGCCAACCGCAATGCCGCACTGAATAAATTGCCGAATGCCAAAGCCATGCTCAGCAATGGCTTCCAGCATATCGACAAGGATGCACGTTTTGACGTAATCGCTTCCAACATCCCGGCTAAAGTAGGCAAGGAAATGATGAGCATCCTGCTGCACGACATGAAAAAGCATCTTAAGCCGGGCGGGCGGGTTTACCTCGTTACCATCAATGGCCTGCGCGAATACATGAAACGCAACCTGAAAGAAACTTTCGGCAATTTCGACAAGCTCAAGCAGGGGCAGGCGTATACGGTTTCTTACGCTGAAAAGCGATAATTAATTCACTGCTGCCAGCACTTCCTGATGCATGTCTTTGCTTAAACGCGCACCAAATACGGTGACGATGCGCGAAGCGGCAAGGCTGGCCAGTTTACCCGCTTGCGCATTATCCATACCCTGGGTCACGCCGTAGAGGAATGCGCCCGCAAACATATCGCCCGCGCCGTTGGTGTCGACGGCTTCCACACGGTTGGGGGCAATTGCAGTGCGGCCAGTTTCATCCACCACCAATGCACCTTTACTGCCCAGGGTAATCACCAGCTTGTTGGTAAACGGGCTGATCGCGGCAATCGCGTCTTCCAGGTCATCTTTGCCGGTGAAAGTGGCAATTTCTTCCTCGTTGCAGAACAGGATGTCCACACCGTTACCCAACATTTCGTCGATGCCACTGCGGAAATATTTCACCATGGATGGGTCGGAAAAAGTCATGGCTGTTTTGACGCCGTGTTCCGCCGCCACCTGACGTGCCTTGATCACGGCATTACGCGACATGTCGGACGTGACCAGATAGCCCTCAACATACAGATAGTGCGCCTGTTTGAGTTCATCCAGATGCAGTTCGGCTTCGGAAAAGTCGGCGGTAATGCCAAGGAAAGTGTTCATGGTGCGCTCGGCATCAGGCGTGACCATGACCATGCATTTGCCGGTAACGCCTTCGCTATTGCCGCGTACCTGATCCAGCGCTGTTTTTACCCCGGCGGCGTGCAGGTCGTGCATGTAGAATTCGCCAGTTTCATCATTCGCTACCTTGCAGGCATAGAAAGCCTTGCCGCCAAACTGGCTGACGGCAACGATGCTATTGGCAGCAGAACCGCCACTGGCGCGTTTCTTCAGACCGAAGGTTTCGGTCAGGCCGGATAGCAGGCGTTGCTGGGTAGCTTCGTCGATCAGGGTCATCATGCCTTTTTCAATACCATGCGCGGCGAGGAACTCATCCGTTACCTCAAACTCTTTATCCACCAGTGCGTTGCCGATGCCGTATACGTCGTATTTCATTTAATCCTCAACTAGTTGTCTGTTCCTGACACCCGGAATCCACAGTTATCCACGAAGTTATCCACAGGATGTGCAAGAGTGCTGGAAGGCTATATTGGCGGGGAAGCTTGCCAACAAACCGATAGAATTGCCATGTATTTCCTGAAAATATTACGTTCATCAGGAAAAATGTACCGCCCGTCACCGTTTTTGCAGCCAAACACACAATGAATAAACACTGAACATGCCCATTTGCCGGAAATTCATGGCCTCCCGTCGTCTTTTGGCCGCTGATGGATACAACTTATCCACACAAGCGGCCTGAAAAGGCTTCAGAGGAGAATATCCGGTTCCTGACGTCTATCAGCTTTGGTCTTTGCATCGACGTCTTCGGGAACTGTCGCAGGAGGGGTATCCTGCTGCCCGTCACTGCTACTGCTTTTGCGCTCCTCAGCTTCACGTCGCAAGCTACGCTGCTGGCTGAATGCCCGCCACAGCAAAGCCAGAATGAACAACAGGGAAATCAGCGCAACGGCAAAAGACAGGCGCGATGGTGTATTGCCATCCGGGGTTGATGCCGCAGGTGATGGTTCCCCGGTTGGTGGGGCAGCAACAGGCGGGGTAGCGCCTTTCACCGCAGTGCTGGTAGCCGTTTGGGCTGCCTGCTGTTCGAGCAATGTCTTGAGCGGGACACCATTTTTCTGCCCCGAACCGGGTTTGCCATTGGCAGCAGTATTTTGTTGTGCAGCAGGCAATTGATCCGTGAAGACCGCAGGCTTGCCATTACTGGATTGCCCCTCATTACCAACCCCTGAAAGCGTCAGATTGGGGGATGTGTCGGGCACGGATGGCGGCGCAGGCAGGCTGCCGGGCGCAGCAAGCTTGAGTTTGTCATACAGTTCCTGACTTTCGGCATACTGGCGCTTGATCGTGTTGCTGGCTTCCTTCAGTGAGGCTTCCAGGTTTCTGATATGTGTGTTCTTTTCATCCAGTGCCGCTTTCAGTTCCGTGACCTGGGCTTGCAGCTTTTGCAGTTCCTGCGGTGAAGTGTTGCCCGGTGTTTGTTCCACCGATTCCAATGCCTTGATCCGGGCATTCAAACGGGCGCTATGCTGTTGTTCCTTCTTGAGTTGCTGGCGCAATGCACTGACTTCATGCTGGAGACGCGCCCTGGTCTGGCGGCTGGCGGTTGAAACTTTGGTAACGACGGGTGTTGGACGTGAGGGAACAGCGCGGCCATGCGGGGAATTCCAGTTCAGGTTGTGCTGACGGGCAATATGCAATGCCTGGACACGATCCAGCCGCTGGATTTCCGCCAAAGCAGGCAGCCTGAGGACGGAACCCTTTTTCAGCGAATTGATATTCGGGTTGTTGAATGCCTGCGGATTTTTGGCGCGGATGGCCAGCATCATCTGCTGGGTACTCACGGCATAGGTCGGGCGCAGGCAACTGGCAATGCTCCACAGGGTTTCGTTGGCGGCAGTCGGGCCATAGGTTTCCGCTGACAAAGCTGGCTGGATGCAGCAGGGAACGGCCAAGAGCAACCCTGTCAGGATGACAATAAATTTGTTTTTCATAAGGATTTCCGCAAAGACACTCGTGGTTCCAATCATCCTATATAGTCGATCTGGCTACCGTTTGCAGCCAGACCGGGGATGAAGGGTCATGATATACCCACGGGTGACAGAACGAAAAGCATTCAGGCCATATACCCCGAAGTGGGAACTTCAGTTTGCGGTGGTTTTACCCAACGCCCTGCCAACCGGTACTTGGCTTTGCCGATACCTTTTTCGTTATTAAGCTCCAACACCATTTCGCTGGCCAATTTTTCGAGGATTTTCTCGGCAATTTTCTGTCGCTCCGGCTTGCCAACCAGGACAGGCTGCAAACCCAAAGCCTTGGTATGGTGCTTGATGACGTCGGTTACGGCATCCGTCACTGGCCGTACTGTCGGCTTGATGCTGCCGTTAATGATACGTGGGCGGATTTCCGCGTAGATCAGGCGGAAATAGCGCTCGTTGGTCATGTCCCTGACTTTCGAAGGCACTGGCTCCGGGCGCTCATCTTCCTTGCCCTCCGTTACTGGTGTGGTAGCGGGAGAAGTTTCTGCCTGCACAGTACGGACGTTGGCCGGGGAAATGGCGCTGCGCTCCGGTGTCACCCACGACAGGTATTCGTCGCGGCTGTCGTTGCCGTAATCCTTCGGTATCTGGCCACCGGAACCCTGCTGCCCGGCAGGGTTGATCAGCTCACCTTGCGCATCGCGCCCCTGCATACGCAACGCCTGCTTGTGGTCGGATACATAAGCACCAACGAAGTGGAACGCATATTCAAACGTGCCAATGATAATGACGGAAAACATGAACGACGCCCAGATACCCGCCACCCCAAACACACCCTTGATCAGGCGGATCATGGCGTAATGCTTGTCCTCGTCATATTCCAGCGCCTTGGCCTGGGCAATCGCACCGTTGAGCATCGCGGTACGGTTTGCCCCCAGCATCTGGGTCTGGTGGGCAAACGAATCCACCTGCTGCTGGTAACGGGCAACATTGCGCTCCAGGGTACGCCGGGAATAGCGGGAACCGCCCTTGTCGGATTTCATGCCTTCCCAGTATTGCAGTTTGGCATTGGCATCGGCCATCGCCTCCTGTGCCGGGGAAATGCTGGCGGCACTGCTGGTAATGCTTTTGATGCTGCCCAAGGCAGCCTGAAATACCGGGGAGTTTTCCGAACGGGTGCGCACGGTGGCATCCTCACGTTCCATCGACTGGGAAATTTCCGAAAACAGCCCGAAAAATACCACGATGATGGTGGCCGCGACGGCTGCCGGGCCTTTGTAACCACTGGCATACAGGAATGCCTGTGCGGCGGTGATGACGGCGGTAATCCCGAGTCCCAGTATGGCGTTTGCCCACTGTTCGCCCGTCCAGACGGCGGGGTTCATTTCCCCACCGACGTAGTATTTGACGACGAAAAAGGCCGAGGCAAGGAACGCGGCAATAGCAGCAAGGAGCAGCCATGCCTCGGCCTTGCGCAAATCGCCAAGCAAATCACGCAGGGACTTGGTTTCCACCAGATGCGCTGGTCGGTTAAATTTGGTGTTTGTCGCTTGATCAGTCATAATAAAGGCTCTCCTGTGATCAATCCTATGAGTGCAGGGAATCAGCGTGGGGGAAGTTGCCGCTTTCCTCACGCCACTTCTTCAAATCCAGCCCGCCAGCAATAGCAACACCCCCAGAAACCACAGCAAATGGCCGTCGGCTTTCAGGTTGTGTGCCGCCGTTACCCCACCGACCAAGGCCAGGCCAATGAGTACGTAAGGCAGATGCAAGGTGGCGCTGGCCAGATTGCTCATCTGCTCCATGCCCGGCAGCAGGATCAGCAAAGCCCAGACTGCAATCGCCCAGACCACCAGCAGGCCACGGGTGACTTTCCAGACTTCCGTCCATTCCGGTCTGGCTTGCAGGCTTTCCAGTTCCACCCGTTCGGCATGTGGGCCATGGGCAGGGCTAAGGGTTGTTGCGGGTGTTTCAGTTGTCATGGCGTTATCTCCCTGTATGAAAGTGAAAAAAATGGGCAGTGCCGGACTGCAACTGCCCAAGGGGCTTGCCCGTCGGGCAACGGGCTGTTTGAACCTGTTGGCAGGGTTTAATAGCTGCGGAACAATCCGACCATTTTGCCCTGTACCTGTACGCGCTCCACCGGGTAGACCATCGGTTGCATGGTGCTGTTTTCCGGGCGCAGTTCCACGCGGTTATCCGGCAGGTAGTAAATGCGTTTGAGGGTGGCATCTTCACCGTCCACCAAGGCCACCACGACTTCACCGTTGCGGGCGTCCTCCTGCTGCTGGATAACGACGAAATCACCATCCATAATGCCGATGTCGATCATCGACTCCCCCTGTACTTCCAGCACGTAACGCCCATTGCCGGTAAACAGGTCGTTGGGGTTGATTTCATCGCGCCCGCTGATGGCCTCAATCGGTTTACCGGCAGCAATGCGCCCGACCAGCGGCAGGCTCAGCGACATCTGCGGATGCCCGGCAACCAGGCTTTCCGGCATACGGTAAGCGCGTTTCCCGGTGGCCTCACGCAGGCTGCCATCGCGGATGAGTGCCTGTATGTGCTGGTGGACAGTACTCCGGGTATTGATCCCGGATTCCTGGGCAATTTCATCCAGTGTGGGTGCGTACCCGTTATGTGCATAGAGTTTCTGGATGACCTCCATGACCTGTTTCTGGCGGCGTGTCAGCATGGGTATTTCCTTTTCAAACCGAACAAAACACGAACCAAATATACGAACCTGACCGGCATCAGGCAAATAGAAAATTTCTGCCATTGGTTCGTGTTTTGTTCGGTTTTGCCGATGAACGGTTGGAACTTCATAATCTTCATTGCCTGTTAACACGTTTTCACTGAAAATCCACCCTCATAAAAATGCTAATAACCTGGGTCTGGTCAAGGATTCGTGCCCCTTTGTGGCATAGACTTTGCTCTTATCTTAGACATAACCACTTACAACCCAATGAGGGATAGATAGATGTCCAGCAACACCACAGCCGTCGCCCCTGTTTTGCATCAGCCCGTGCGTGACGCACTGCAAAAACACCATGCAACCATCCAGGGTTTGCACATGCGTGAGCTGTTTGCTGAAGACCCGCAACGCTTTACCCGTTTCTCGCTGCAAGTCGGCGACCTGCTGCTGGACTATTCCAAAAACCGCATGACCGATGAAACCCTGCGCCTGCTGGTACAACTGGCGGAACAGGCCGATGTCGCGGGCTGGCGTGAGCGCATGTTCAGCGGTGAAAAGATCAACAACACCGAATTCCGCGCCGTGTTGCATACCGCCTTGCGTAACCGCAGCAATACACCGGTGATGGTGGATGGTGAAAACGTGATGCCTGCCGTGAATGCCGTGCTGGAACGCATGTCAGCCTTTGCCGAACGGGTACGCAGCGGCGAATGGCTGGGTTACACCGGCAAACCGATCGTGGATGTGGTGAATGTGGGTATTGGTGGTTCCGACCTCGGCCCGCACATGGTGTATCAGGCGCTCAAGGCATACCGCCACCCACGCCTGAACATGCATTACATCTCCAATGTTGACGGTGCACATGTGGTGGAAAAGCTGGAAACCCTTGACCCGGAAACCACCCTGTTCATCGTTGCCTCCAAGACCTTCACCACCCAGGAAACCATGACCAATGCGCATTACGCCCGCAACTGGTTCCTCGGTCATGCGCAGGAAACGGCGCACATCGCCAGGCATTTCGTCGCAGTTTCCACCAATCAGGAAGCGGTGGAAGCCTTCGGTATCGACCCGGCCAACATGTTCGGGTTCTGGGACTGGGTAGGCGGGCGCTATTCGCTGTGGTCAGCGATTGGGCTTTCCATCGTACTGGCAGTCGGTGCGGAACATTTCACCGAATTGCTGGCGGGTGCACATGCAATGGACAAGCATTTCCGTGATGCGCCGTTTGAACGCAATATGCCGGTGATCCTGGCGCTGCT
>JBBIHI010000056.1:0-12413 GCA_037447095.1 Thiotrichaceae bacterium | reverse complement strand
GGCGAGATGTTCCCGGCTACGCAGGCGTGCGAGGGGCGCATCAGTTTGTAACAGGTTTTGCGCGGCAATCCTCCCCACCACCAGGATCAGGGACGGGTTGACCAGCTCAATCTGGCGTTCCAGATAGCCCCGGCAATTGGCGGCTTCATCCACTTTGGGGTCGCGGTTGTTGGGCGGGCGGCATTTCAGCACATTGGCAATGTAAACACTTTCGCGCGGCATACCGATGGCGGCCAGCATATTGTTCAGCAATTGCCCGGCTTTGCCGACAAAAGGCTCACCCTTGCGGTCTTCGTCTGCACCGGGGGCTTCGCCAATAATCATCCAGCGGGCTTGCTGATCCCCTACGCCGAAAACGGCCTGGGTGCGGGTTTTGCTGATTTCGCAGCGGGTGCAGGCAAGGACGGTGGAGCGGAGTTCTTCCCAGGTCATGTGGGAGCAGTCAGGAAATTGGGCTGGGGAGGGAGGGAAATCCGGCTGCGCCGGAGAAATCCCCCCTGCCCCCCCTTTTACAAAGGGGGGAACCTTGTCGGCAAAGTCAGAAACAGGCTGGAAGGCTTCCCCCTTTGCAAAAGGGGGAACGATGGGGATTTTCTTCTCAGCTTCAGCCTTCGGCTTCCAAACCGGAATCCCCATGGCCTGCATGTAGCGTTCCCGCCGTTGCGCATCCACCGCTGCTTACACCCCTTCGTGGTGATGCGGGTGTGCACGCCGGTTCTGGCTGCTCAGCTTGTTCCAGGCATCCACGTAGGCTTTGGCGGAAGCAATCACGATGTCGGTATCCGCACCATGCCCGTGGATAATGCGCCCGTCCTTTTCCAAGCGCACAGTCACTTCACCTTGCGCATCCGTACCGCTGGTAATGTTATTCACGGAATAAAGGGTCAGGCTGGCCGCTTCACCAACAATGTTTTCGATGCATTTGAATACCGCGTCGACCGGGCCACCGCCTGCGGCTGCCACAGTCTTTTCCTCGCCACGCACCTTGAGGGTAACAGTGGCGTGGGGTGTTTCTCCCGTTGCGGAACAGACGTGGGATGACACCAGTTCATAGCTCACATCGTCTTGCGCGGAACGGGTATCCATCATCAACAACATCAGGTCTTCGTCGAAGATGTCGTGCTTGCGGTCAGCCAGATCCTTGAAACGGACAAAGGCGGCGTTGAGCTCGGCTTCGGAAGCCAGCTCGATACCCAATTCCTGCAAACGGGTTTTCAGGGCATTCCGCCCGGAATGTTTGCCGAGGACGATTTTGTTGTCCGTCCAGCCCACATCCTGTGCCCGCATGATTTCGTAGGTTTCGCGGTGCTTGAGTACGCCATCCTGATGGATGCCGGATTCGTGGGCAAACGCATTCGCCCCGACAATCGCCTTGTTGGGTTGCACCGGGAAGCCGGTGACGCTGGAAACCAGCCGTGAGGTTGGCACGATGTGGGTAGCGTCGATGCGGGTTTCCACCGGGAATACATCCGCACGGGTACGCACCGCCATGACGATTTCTTCCAGGGAAGCATTGCCCGCACGTTCGCCCAGACCGTTGATCGTACACTCAACCTGACGCGCACCATTCAACACTGCCGACAAGGAATTGCCGACAGCCAAGCCAAGGTCGTTGTGGCAATGCACCGAGAAAATGGCCTTGTCGGCATTGGGGATGGTCTGGATCAAACGCCCCACGATGTCACCAAACACCTGCGGAATCTGGTAGCCAACCGTATCCGGGATATTGATGGTACGTGCCCCGGCAGCGATGGCCGCCTCAATGACCCGGCACAGGAAATCGAACTCGGAGCGCCCTGCGTCTTCACAGGAAAACTCGACATCATCGGTGTAGTTGCGGGCGCGTTTCACCGCATGTACCGCCTGCTCCACCACCTGATCCGGGGTCATACGCAACTTGTTCTGCATGTGGATCGGCGATGTGGCAATAAAGGTATGGATACGCCCGGAATTGGCGGGTTTGATCGCTTCCGCCGCCCGGTCAATATCCTTGTCCAGCGCACGCGCCAGGCCACACACGGTACTGTCCTTGACGATGCTGGCAATGGCTTTTACCGACTCGAAGTCACCAGGGCTGGCAATCGGAAAACCGGCTTCAATCACATCCACGCGCATTTTTTCCAGTATCAGGGCGATGCGGATTTTTTCCTCCTGCGTCATCGACGCGCCGGGACTTTGTTCGCCATCACGCAAGGTGGTATCAAAAATAATCAAACGCTGTTTCGACATAATCCTGCTCCAAAACACGGCTGCCTGTTATCGGTTTGCACGCCTGTGTATCAATTCTGTGCATCAATCTGAAAATGGGGGTAATGATAGCGCGTGTAGCCCCGCCGGGCGTAGGAATTTATACCGCCCAGCCGGGCAGTCGCAGGAAGGATAGGAAGAATGTGCGGTAGCAGATATTCATGGGGGAGAAGCTACCGCAAAAACCAGCCAAATTCAAGCATCCGCAAGACAGGAAGGTGATGTTTTCCGGGCTGCATCCAGTTCCTGTTGCGTCTGGATACGGGTCAGGGCAACGTCACGCTGCACCATTTCCAGCGCCAGTTCCTTGGCTATCTGGATTTCCTCCAGTGCCTGTTCGGTCTTGGCATCTGCTTCGGCCTTGAAACGGATGTGCTCCAGACGTGCCACAAATTCCTTGCGTTCCCAGTCCATGTGCTGGATAGCGGCATCGAAATCCTGACGCTTGCTGGCCAGCGCAGCTTCACGCTGCTGTGTGCGGCTGTGTTTGCTGTAGTCCAGTTTCGCCTTGTCGAGCAAGGCCAGACCTTTCACATCCAGATAGTTTTCCTGGTCATAATAACGGGATTCGGTCTGCTGCAATTTCATCAGGGAAATGGAAACCAGCTCCAGGCCGTATATTGCCAAAGAGGCAGCCAGGGCTTCCCCGACTTCCCGCATAAAGACGGCACGTTGCTGATGCAATTCCTCCAGCGTGCGGCTGGCCACGGTTGTTTCGGCCACGGTTTTGAAATCGGTATCCAGCCAGTGCTGTACGTGGGAAGCCTGCACACCCTCCTGACCGAATGCCCGTGCCGCAGCAAGCAGTGCCTGCGGATGCACTTTCAGGCGGATACTCACCACCAAATCAAGGTCAATCCGCAACAAGTCCGAAGTACGTAACGACGTTTCCTGCTCCGCCTTTAATTCCACGCTATACGTCTGCAAGCGGAGCCTGCTCAGATGATGCAAGCCAGGAACCAGCAAGGCAGTACCTTTCAGAAAAACCTGCTGCCCACCCATACCGGAACGGATGTAGGCCATGCCCGCCGGAATACTGACCCGCGCCCGCAACCCCGCGATCAGCAGGAAAGCAAGTGAAACCAGTAACAAAACCCATGCAAGACTATTCACCTGAAACCTCCGCCATACTGACCCGGACAACTAACCTGATACGCGACCATCGAAATACACGTCCAGTAATTGCAGCGGGCGTACATCGAGCACTTCCGCCACACTGACCAGCGTGGACAGGCGGGTTTCCTTGATGTTGGCATTCAGGATGTTGTACCAGGTCTGGCGTGAAATACCGGCGCGGTTCGCAATCACGGTACTGGAAAGCCCCTTCCGGCGCATCTGCTGGCGCAGGAAAAGCGAAAGTTCTAGTGCTGCCAAGCCCCTACCCCCAATCTTATTGAATCTGGCATATTGTATTGATATTGCCGTTTATGCTGATATTTCTACCAACCCAGCCTACCGATTGTCAACCCTATTGGACATTTTTTTGTGTATCATTTGATCGGGGTAAAAAACACACATCCCAACAATAACATAACAGCAACAACTCAAGAATGAAGGGCTTGGTATATGAAAAAGAAAATTCTCATCCTCACAATTGCTGCCATAGTAGCGACGCCTACAGCGTTTGCCGCCTATGACGGAAACGTAGACGCCAATAATGGAACCAACGACGACGCTGCTGACATTCAAACAGTCAGTGTCACCGTGCCAGAAGTTGCTCTTTTGAACATTAGTGATACTCCGGTTACTTTGGATAACACTGGACTGCATGCCCCAACCACGGCGGGCGCTGGCTTTACAGGGAGTGCAACAGGCACTACAACCTACGACATCAGCTCCAACGTCCTAAATACCGGTGATCCTGACAACGCGACTGCCCCTACCTCCCGAAAAATTACCGTCATGACAGACCCTGTCGTTGGCAAGGTTCCAGATGGGGCGGAATTACAAATCACGGTCACCGCCCCAACAGGTGCAACAACTGGCACTGCTAAATTAGTCAGTCCAACATCTACATCGTCCACATCTACTCCAGACAGTGCCAACGCCATTGGCAACACTACAGGCACAGGTCTGAATATTGCCTATGCCCTCAGTGCAGACCCAGCCGGAACCGGGATGATTGCACACACCGCTAACGATGGCGCGGACGCCGATAACATCGGCCTCATTTACACGCTGACCGACGACTAAGCAACCACTCAAGGGTATGGGCAAAACCATACCCTTTTACGCAAGGGCTAAGACATGCGGACATGCTATGGGGCTTTTCTGGGCAGTGTTTTAATGTGTGTAACAACCGCTTCGCAGGCTGTCACTATCAGTGTAACAGACCCTACCACGGTGGTACTTGCTGACACCATCACTAATGCGGGTGATTATTACAGTAGTACCCAGGAAACAGATACTTCAAGCTTGCTGAATATTAGCAATCTGGGTGCATCTTCTGTGAACTGGAAAATACAGGCACGGACGAGCGCAACGGGTTTAGCTATCAGTGTACGCCGCACCGGAGGCGGCTCAGGTGACGGAACCATTACCAACGGTTTGGACTATGTTCCCCTAACAGCCTCGTACACTACTTTGTTTTGCGGCTCAGGCACTGGAAACCATACTGATATACCGCTGCAATTCCAGATTGACAACCTTGATGTCAGCGATGGTTACAGCACTAATCTCACACCGCTTAGCTTGCCAGTGGACTATCAGATAATCACGACAACAACATCTCAACCGACCTGCAATTAAATCAACAACAAGGGCTAACTGTATGAAATATCCTATCCTGACTGCCATTTTGACTGGCGTGATTGCCAACCTTTCCCTGACACCCGCCCATGCAGCGATTATGTTGTCCGGCAGCCTTACCCAAGAATATACCCTGAACCCAGGCAGCACCGCTACCGGCACACTGGAACTCAAAAATACCGGAAATACCCCTGCTGAAGTTAAAATCTACCAGGAAGATGTCAGTATCAAGGCTGATGGCAGCACCGAATATACCCCCGGCAATGGTAGCCACACTCGCTCCAATGCCAAGTGGGTCAATATCGGAACAGACCGTGTTGTCATCCCGCCGAACACAAGCCAAAGCGTCCCGTACTCCATACATGTGCCCGGCGGGCGCTTGCAGGGTTCCTATTGGAGTACGCTGATGCTGGAACCCCTTTCCAGCACTTCACCGGAATCACAGTTAACCACCGCACAAAATGATAAGCCCACACTGACCATCCATCAAAAGATGCGTTACGCCGTACAGGTCATCACCAATATCGGCAACCAGGGAGCAGCCAATCTGGTCTTTGACTCCCCCAGCGTCCTCAAGGATAGCGCTGGTGGCCGTTATCTCGGCTTTGGTATCCGCAATACCGGCACACTCCGCAGCCGCCCTAAAGTCTGGCTGGATGTCTTCTCCCGTAATGGGGACAACATTGGCCGGTTTCCTGCTGAAACCCACGGCCTGTATGCCAATGAACGCGAGTATTTCACCGTCAAACTCAATAACGTACAACCAGGGAATTACAAAGCCTTGCTGGCAGCAGAAGACAATAACCGTGGCCAGATGTTCGGCTCAGATGTCAACCTGACCATCCAGCCATAATCCAAGTTACCGGAACCACATGAAAACCGCGTCCAATCCCCAGGCTTCACGGGATGTTTTGCGCCTGACACTGGCAGCCAGCCTGCTGGTGCTGGCACAAACAGCGCTGGCAGCAGACGAAATCAGCATTACCCCCGGCCAGCGGCAAGTTACCGTCAATCAGCCTGGCATCATTACCCTGCGTTTTGATGTGGAAAACCGTTCAGGACAAACCCAGCAACTGGAAGAACACCTGAACCTGCCGGATGGATGGGAACTGATCAGCAATACGGCTCCCTTCTTGCTGGCCAACGGTGCAAGGGAAGTCCGGCTGGTGCATGTTGCAGCACCACCTGGAACAGCGGCTGGCATCTACACGGTCAATTATCAGGTAACAGCATCCAATAACGGTGGCTTCACCAGTAATCAGACGGTTTCCATCCAGATGGCAGAACAGGCTGGGGTCAAACTGACAGCCTCTGCCCCACCCAGCAGCTTATTGGGCGGTGAATCGTTTGCAGTTGATTTCATTCTGGAAAACACAGGCAATCATTCTGCCACCTATCAGCTTTCCGGGAATGATGAAGAAAACTACATCACATCGGTCGAACCCAAAACAATCACCATTGCTGCTGGCGAATCCGGCAATATCACCGTCAAGGGCACAATACCCCGAGACATCACCGAAACCACCTCCTACCGGATCAACCTCGAAGCACGCGGCGCTGGCAAACTGGCCCAGGCATCTGCCTCCATTCCCCTGATTGCCCGAACCCCAAAAGGTCTGGGCAAATACCAGAAACTGCCCGGTAAACTGACAACGCGCTATATCCAGCAAACGGGCAAGAATAGCGATGGAACCAATGTATCCAGCTATCAGGCACAAACCGAATATTACGCCCATGGCGCCATCGACCCGGAGGGCAAGCACAATATCGAAATCCGGGCGCGTAACGGAAAAAACACCAGTAACCCCATCAATTCCGAACAGCAATCCGAGTACCAGTTCAAGTATCAGAATGGCGTGTGGGAAGTCAGTACCGGCAACCAGAACTTCTACGCCAGTAACCTGAGCGGTAACTCGCTGTCCGGGGTTGGCGTTGAGGCCACTTACACACCACAAAACAAAAAGCACCGCAAGCCGCTGACAGTCCGTACCTTTTCAGGACGAAGCCGCCCCGGAGACACGACCCGGGAAAAAGTTTCAGGCGCTGTGACCAGCTATCAAGGGGAGCATTTTGATGCGGGTGTCAGCATTATCGAGCACGCCAAAGAAGCCACCGCGACCACCCCAGCCAGCAGGCAAACAGTCAAAGCCATCAATGGGGGGTGGCACAACAATAACGTCCGCATCCACTCGGAAGTGGCTGAAGACAATGACGGCCACGCCTGGAGTATCGACGCCAGTGGGCAATGGAAAAAAATCAGCCTGAGCACCTCATACCTCAAGGCTGACCCTACCTTTGATGGCAGCAATACCGATGCATTGCAATCCTACACTACAGCCCGCTATCAGCTTGATGACCAAACCAGCATTGAAGCCAGCACCCGCCATACCCGAAACAACTTACAGCAGGACATTACCCAGGAAATCCGCGATGACAAGGAACATCAGGTTCAGATCAGCAGACACTTCGGCCAGGATCAACAAATCCAGGTAAGTCTCGGGCATCGACTGCGGACTGAAAAAGACTTGCGCATTTCCCCCACCACAGACCGCACTATCAGTGATACCTCGCTGGAATATCAGCAGCAGTTTGAGAAGTTTTTCGTGCGTGCCAATCTGGCCACCGGGAACCGCAAAGACCGCATAAAACCCAGCGCCCACGGAACCAGCAGCAGCCTGGCGCTTAGCTGGAAACCTACCGCAAAACTTTCCGCCAATACAACCCTGGCAATCAGCAATGGCCTTGACAGTGATGGAAAAAACATTACCGTCGGTGCAAACGCCACTTATCAACTCAATAAGCACACCGCCTTTAGTGGCTATTGGCAGCACGGCAAGAACACCGGTGACAATACCCATGCTGATAGCTTTGAAGCAAGACTCACACATGAAACCCAGCGTTTCGGTACGATCGGTCTGGGTATACGCCGTAGTAACAATCTGGCCAGTGATGGTAAAAAAAGCCGGGATAATATGTTTCTCGCAGAGTACAGCGTTCCTCTGGACATGCCGATACACAGGCGCAGAAATATTGGCTCAGTTAACGGGAAAGTCCGTTACTCTGAAGATCAGCGCCCTGCCAGTGACGTTGTTATTCAAATGGGTGGACAATATGCCGTCACTGACCACAACGGAGAATTTCATTATCCCGATGTTATCGCCAAGGACTATACGCTAAACGTTGATTCCACCCGCCCCAATACCGAAGGCTATATGCTTAGCGATAATGGTGCGGAAGCCAATGTCAATGTCCTGGCGGGTCAAACCTCCGAACCTACCTTTGAATTACATCGTGCCTCCCGCGTTTCCGGGAAAATCCAGACATACGCACCAGATACCCAGGCTTCACTGGACACAACCAATACCCGTAATGCCCTGATGCCACAAAAAGGATTGGGAATGGTTCTCGTCGAATTGCACCCGGTTGGCGACAATAGCAAACTTATCGTTTATAAACGGACTACCTTGTACGACGGCAGTTTCAGCTTTGTTGGCATTCCTCCCGGTGACTGGGAGCTGGTTGTCGTTGACAACCATAAAATCCCTGATAACTACCGACTGGAACAAAGCATGTTTGCCGTAAACCTGAGTCAGGGTGACAATCAGGAAATCATGGTCAGGGCATTGCCTGTCACACAAAGTATCAAAAAAACTGGCCCAAGCGGTGGTTTTAACGTAGTCGGTTAAACAAATCGGAAGAAAATCATGAACTGCAAAAAGATTGTTTTAAGCATACTGGCCACCTTATCCATATCTGCACACGCCGATGAAACCGCAGCATTGACTTCCCCCCAACAGATTAACCTTGTCATTCCGCTGGTCGCACTCATTGATGTAGAGGACATTTCCCCTTCCTTTGAATTTACTGCCCCCACTCAGGCGGGAGAAGGTTTTGACAGTGCCAGCGACGTTGTTAGTACGGTCGCATTAACATCCAATAATCCCAATGCACGCCTTGATATTCACACCAGCAGCAACCTGAATGGCATTGATCTTGGTATAAAAAACATGAGCGGTATTTGCAGCCAGTCTTCATTGTCGGCCCCTTTAAGCACAACATCCCAATATTGCAATGTGGGGACACGCCGAACCACCAATGGCAACCTTACTATCACTGCATCCCCGGCTGCATCAGGCAATGGAATGATCCCCTATGGCAATTACACAACAGACATTATTTATACAATCACGGAAGATTGACACTATTACACACCTATTGCGAACAGACTCTAACTGCCTATAAATACCGTTAATCGGAATTGGCACGACAGAAAAGCCAACAAACATTAGGTTGGGAGTATCCAGAAAGGAGATACCCCATGCGCTACAGCCCTGTTATCGTCAGCTTGCTGGTCGCCTCAGCCACTACCACTTCCCTTGCTGCCAGTGATAGCCAAAGCCTCGGCATTTACATACCCAAAGTGACACTTGTCAGCGTAGACCCACCAATTCCTTTTGACTTCAAAGACAATGCCACCGTCGCAACCGGGAGCAGTAAGCTCGCCATCAGCTCCAATGTCCCCGAAGCATATTTGCAAATCAGGGCTTCCGGCGTGACTTTGAACCTTTCATCAGACACAATCCAATGCCCACCCGGATCAAGCAGTGTTATCACCTGCCGGGTAGGCATCAAGCTGGTAAAAAATGGAACGCTGAATTTCACTGCGACCCGAACCAATAAAAACATCGAACCGCAGATCAGTTACACCATGTTCCCGTAAATTACTCTACGCCCTTCCTGCGCCGCTGGAACTTCCGGTAACGCCGCCACACCCACAAGACAGGGCCGGACAGGGCGTAAACCAGAAATACGCCGAACAGCACTTTCGGCGGATCGATCGTCGTCAGGACAAACGAGAGGATAACCGCCAGCACCGCCATAAACGGCACGCGATTACGCAAATCAAAATCCTTGAAGCTGTAAAAGCTGACATTACTGACCATCAGCAAGCCTGCGGATAATGTCAGGATCAGGGCGGGAATCTGGACATTTTTCCCCAATACATCCAGGTCATGGAAGACCCACACCATCCCCACAACCAAGGCAGCGGAAGCCGGACTTGGCAAACCCACAAAGAAACGCTTGTCAACCTTGCCAATCTGGACATTGAAACGCGCCAGCCTCAGCGCCGCACAGGCGACGTAAATGAATGCCGCCAGCCAGCCAGCCTTCCCCCACGCAGCGCCATACGACTGCAAATGCATCAACGCCCACTGGTATATCACCAACCCCGGCGCGACACCAAAGGAAATCAGGTCAGACATGCTGTCGTATTGGGCACCGAATTCTGACTGGGTATTGGTCATCCGCGCGACACGCCCATCCAACCCATCCAGCACCATGGCAATGAAAACAGCAATCGACGCAGATTCAAATTTACCATGCATGGCCGCAACGATGGCGTAGAAGCCACAAAACATTGCTCCAGTGGTTAGAAGATTGGGAAGAAGGTAAACCCCCCGGCGTGGAGAGGCTCTCAGTTCTGATTGTTGCTCTGGCACTTTATTTTGATTCCTGATTTACTGGCGTAACCAAATATTACGCCAGCCCTCAGGATGAAGGAAATGCATTTTTGCTGGATTTGCTTACTCTTCGCCGGATTTCTTCACGAACAGCCATCCGAAATACACCATTATCACCAACGTAACCACTATCACCAATGAACTCAGGATGCCCATCCAACTTCCAAACAATAGCTCAGTCATGGTAGCTTATTCTCCTATACTAATGAGAGCAAACGTGTACAATGCCTAGTTTAAAGTATGGTATTGATACAGCGTTGACCTACATCAAAAAACAATTGCATTGGCATACCGTTCGTTGGCTGTTGCGAGGTCATTTTTCGGGTTGTTGACAATTGTCAGGTTTCAGGAAGTTACATGAAGACAGCACCACTACAAACAGCAAAAAAATCTGCCGTTGCTTGCCATAATTGCAGCCTCAGCGAACTATGCCTGCCACGTGGCCTGACCAGTGAAGAACTCGACCTCCTCGAAAACGCCATCAACAAGACTGTCAAAATCAAGAAAAAAGATTACCTCTTCCACCGCGACGACCAGCAACATTCCATTTACGCCGTCAAAGCCGGAGCCATCAAGACCTCCCTCTCCACACCAGACGGCGAAGAACAAATACTTGGCTTCTATCTCCCCGGCGATCTGCTGGGTTTTGACGCCTTTGCCAATAACCGCCATACCTGTGATGCACAGGCACTGGACGATACGCTGGTGTGTGAGCTGAACATAGACAGCTTCCAGGAATTATGCGGGAAACTCAGCAGTATGCGTGGCCAGATGATGCGGCAGATCGGTGCAGAAATTGAACGGGAACATATGCTGCTGCTGACCCTGGGGCAAATGCGCACTGAAGAACGCCTTGCCACTTTCCTCTCCAGCCTCTCGGAACGTAACCGTGAACGGGGCTTTTCCTCAACCGAATTCAACCTGCCGATGGCACGCCACGACCTCGCCAATTATCTGGGGATGGCTGTCGAAACCCTCAGCCGCATGTTTTCGCGCTTGCAGGAAGAGAACATTATTGCTGTCCAGCACCGTTTGATCAAAATCCAGGAAATGGATCGCCTCAAGCAACTGGCACATCACACCTGCCGCCCGGCAGGCGATGCCCTCTAATATCTATACCCGCCCCTCCCCCGAACACCAGCCCCCATCCTGGAAATCAGGACATACGCCCTGATCAAATCACCTTGGAAAAGCGTTGCTGTACACTCTGTTTGCGCAAGCTGACATCAAAGACCATGCAGATATTACGGATGAGGAAACGCCCGCGCGGTGTTACAACCAGCCCATCCGCATTCAGCCGCAGCAGGTCATCACCCGCCATTGGCTGCAACAGCTCCAGTTCCCGTGCAAAATAGTCCGCAAACCGCAAATTGAACAAGCGCTCAATCTGGGTAAAATCCAGACTGAAATGGCAAGCCAACTGCTGAATGATATAACGCCGCAACACATCATCATCATCCAGGGTAATGCCCCTGATCACCGGCAGGTGCCCTGAGTCAATAGCCGCATAATATTCATCCAAGGTTTTAGCATTCTGGCTGTAACATTCTGCCACGCTGCTGATTGAGCTGACGCCCATGGCTACGAGGTCACAATCGGCATGGGTGGTATAGCCCTGGAAATTCCGGTGCAAAGTACCGTTCTGCTGGGCAATCGCCAGTTCGTCATCAGGCTTGGCGAAATGATCCATGCCGATGTATTCATAACCGGCTGAGGTCAGGTGTTCCACTGCCAGTTGCATGATCTGCAACTTGGTATCGGAAGAAGGCAAATCGGCCTCATTAATCCGGCGCTGCGGTTTGAACAAATTAGGCAGGTGTGCATAGTTGAACACCGAGATACGATCCGGGGACAAACCAATAATGGTATCCAGGGTCTGCCGGAAACTGTCCACCG
>JBBIHI010000055.1:0-12611 GCA_037447095.1 Thiotrichaceae bacterium | reverse complement strand
CCCGTCGCCCAGTTCCATATCATCTCCTGTTTGGTCGCAAGAGAGTGGAACAGGTTTGCGGCGGGCTTTCAAGCCTTGGCATTGGCGTCTATAAAATCAATGGGTTATGTTTTTGTCGTGTACAGAGTAGTTTGTCAGTATTCATTTGAAGAGAGACTCCAAACTAACCCCGTCAATTACGGCCTCGCGGGGTTTCCATGCTAAACTGCCAAGGTAAAGATTGTTTATCACCAATGGGTAGGCTCCATGCCTCTTGCCAAACAGCATACGTTCCTGAGTATTGAAGATTTTCTTGCAGGTGAGCAGGTCAGTGAAGTGCGCCATGAATATGTGGATGGCGTTGCCTATGCCATGGCGGGTGGCAGCGTCAATCACAATCTGCTCAGTGGAAATGTTTACCGCCTGCTTGGCAACTATCTGGAAAATCGGTCTTGCACGCCATTTACCGCCGATATGCTGGTCAGAACAACACAGACCCGTTTTCGCTATCCTGATGTTGCCGTGTTTTGTGATGAATTTCTCGGTGATGAGCGTTATCTGGATAATCCGGTATTGCTGGTTGAGGTGCTTTCCCGCAGCACCCGCCAGAACGATAAAGGCAGTAAACTAACCGAGTACCTTGCCCTGCCATCCTTGCAGGAATATGTCTTGATTGAACAGGATTTTGTTGAGATTCAGGTGCTGCGCAGACGGAATAACTGGCGGCTTGAAAGTTACTATCTTGGGCAGGCCATCACTTTTGAATCGGTTGGTGTAACCGTCTCCGTTGAAGCGATATACCACAAAGTTAACAATGGGGATGTGCGGGAGTGGCTGGAGAAAGAGAAATCAGGGACTGATCCCGATTAGTTGCTGAGGAAACATACTATGCCCATGCATGACCCAGCCCATCCGGGTTAAATCCTTGGGGAGACATTCTCAAGGAGTTAAACGTAACTGCAATACTCGAATTGATCATTAACAAACCAACTGCCCGAAACAGGGATATGGCATTCCAGCCCATGAATCGGTACTCTTTGCGCCAACCACTACCGTTAGCAGCATAGAGAATCTCCCGCCATGAACATGGAACAATCCCTGGGGCTGGGCAAGTTACGCCCGGATACTGATGATGAACGCCGTCGCCTCCAGCTTTATATCAACCTGAAACTGTCTTCCACCGGGCAACCGGCTGCCCATGCCGGGGATGATGAGTTCATTTCCATCGCCGAAGACCTGCTGGCCAGTTACCGCGAAAAGAACCGCCTGTTGACCGGCTATCTATGCCCCGCCGATCAACGTATCCAGCATTTCCTGGACGACTACCTCGCGGATTGTGGGGAAGATGGCAAGGTGCGCCTGCCCTGCAACAGCATTGTGCTCGACCGTTACGGCGTGGCGCGGGAACTTTCCCTGCCTTCCGACGGCGACGAGTTCAAATCCGACATCGTGTCCAGCTACCGTTTGAAGCAAGGCATCCTGCACAACCCGGCGAATGACCGCCGTACCACCAAAGGCTCATTCCACATTGCCGAAGGTGGCCTGCCGATTCCCGGTGACAAGAAAGCCGTGCCGAAAATTGCTTACGCACGTATGTTGCAACACGCCCTCAACCCGCCGGATACCCTGCTGGAGCTGCCCTTCACCGCCAACGAAGAAAACAAGGCGAAGCTGTTCGTTTCCCTGCTGCTGCGCCCGGTGGTCTGCCCGGAAATTCCTGGTGTGGATGCGGAAAAAAGCATGGAAATCCGTTTCTTCGCCCCCGGCAATCTGGTCAGCAACCTCGATTTTGTGGAAAGCATTTTCGGCAATGCGGGCAACCCTTACCTGCCCAAACACGACGCCGGGCTGGATGTGGAACACTGGACGGGGCATACCGGATGCGTGATCCTTGCCCCGCACCTGACCCAGTTGACCAAACAGGAACTTGGCCTGCCACATTACGATGAAGCCAGCGAGCGCCAACGTAAAGACGGCATGTGCTGGAAAGATGAAAGCGAGCGTTACAACGACGGCAACGCCTTCAAGATCACTGCCCGCGACATGCGCGGTGTGATCGTGACCATCCTCGCTGACAACTATTACGGCTACTGCAAGAAAGAAGTCAAAACCCAGATCAGCTATTCCACCAACCTGTTCGGTCTGGCCGAGGAAGAACATGCCGGTGGCGCACTCGCCTTCCAACGCCGCAACCATGGTGAAGAATACGGCGCGGACAGCCGCACCCGCAAGCACCCGGACATTTACAACTTCGGCAGCATGGTCGCGCAATACGGTGCTGCAATGGACGTGCAACCGGAAGGTTACGCCATCGACAAGCAATACCCCGACCTGATCTACCTGCCGCTCGACATCCGCATGGATTTGCGCACCCAAACCATCCGCTGGCAGAACGAAACTGGCGAACACAGCCTGAAACTGCGCCCCAACAAGGTTTACATGCAACCGAATGGTTACAAGACCGAGATGCAGAAACACCCTGCCGCACCCAGTTGGCGGATTATCGGCACGGATGCGGAAGGTACGTTCTGCCACAAGCCGTGTACCGTTTCCGGCGGCGGCAAGTCGGAAATTTCCAAGTCATTGAATGATGCAGTGATCTACGGGCCGGTATTCGTGCAGGATTTCGAGGATGACATGGCGCAGGTTGAGGCCATTTTCAACCACGATTACACCACCCGCCTGAAACCGGAGTTTGCCAGCGAAGACCTCGACCCAACCCGCCAGCCACTCAGCCCGGAACGCAGCCTCGGTTCGGTGATCAAATTGCTGACGCCTTCCCCGAGCAATACCGATGAATACAATGCCTGGCTGGCCACGATTCCGCCACGCATCCTGTCGCAGGCATTCATTATCAAGCGGATGCACAAGCCGGAATGGAACGGCGACTGGCGCCAGCATTTCTCGGTGGATGTGATCAACGGGATGCCCGGCCATTCCCTGAAACAGGACGGGCGTGATCTGGTTGCATCCTACCTGCGCGTCGGGTTGGACAAGGGCGGCAACTGGCACACGTATAAGGTACGTCAGGACTTCATTGCCACCGAAAAGGTACAGATGGAAGATGACATCAGCGCTTCGGTGGTTGTCCGGGCGGGGGTGCTGCCAAACCATTCCCCCAAATCTTCCAACCCCAGTGTCAAACTGGTGAAGAACTGCGAATACCGTTTGTTCCAGCGCCCGGATGAGGCGATCCACCGGGGTTTCGACAAACAGACCGAAAGCGACATGGCGCAACCGGGCAATTTCATTGCCAACTTCGAGCCGCTCAAGGGCGAAACGCTGGCGGAAATCGTCGAGGATGTGGTCGAGTTCCAGAAGTACACCCCACCGATGGCCAACCTGCTGCAAGGTGTGCATGACAGCGGCACAGGTTACGTGGTGTCTTCCGCCAACCCGCGTCTGGTCAATGGCAAGCCGAGTGAAAACCCGCGCTACTTGCAAATCCGCCCTGATTTGCAACAGCCAATGCGCAAATACATCGCGGAAATGGGCGCACGCTTCCTGCGCCGCGTACCGCTTGACCAACCGCTGATTACGCCGGTGGATGCAGTGCTTACCGGGCGGCGCAATAACCCGCCGGGCAAGGGCATCCGTCCGCTGGCCGTGTTCAACCCGATCCATTATCAGGAACTGCCGGAACTGTTCATGGATTTCATCTGTAGCGTGACCGGCAAATCACCCTCGACGACTGGTGCGGGTAGCGAAGGCGCATTGACCAAAGGGCCTTTCAACGCCTTGCGCACTACGGCGGACTTGAACAATACGCTGGTATCGTTCCTGATCAGTGGTTACGCGGGCTTTTCCAGCGCCGCCGGGTATATCGGCCCGAACCTGCGGGTTGACCACGACATCAGCCTGCTGATCCCGGAAATCTGGTCGCGCCTGCGCGAACACGAGCGCAGCCCTGGCTACATGATCCAGCATGGTTATCTGGAAAAACTGGAAGACTTCGAGCATCAGGGGCAATGGGTACAGGCCAGCCGTCTGGGCTACCGGATTACCGACCGTTTCGTTGCCACCTTCATGGGTAAAATCTTCGACAACCCGGCGGTGGTATTCGGCGAAGACATCCTCAAGCCGGAAACCCAAGGTATGGACGTATTCGTCGATGGCGTGAACAATATCGTCGAAGCCCAGCAAAAAGTGGCGCAAAACTACCTGGACGACGGCAGTATCGAAGACGCCTGCCCACCGCTGAAAGCCCTGCTCTACATCATGGCCACCGGCAAATACGAGGGTAAGGATGCGCACCACCCGGACATCCGCGCCCTGTTTACCCGCGAAGCCATGCTCGCCTCCGACTGGTATCAGCAGCGCCTGCAAGCCAAACAACAACGCGATGCGGAACTGTGGGAACGGCATTGCGCTTACCTGCAAGCCTTCCTGCAACGCGACACCCACCGCGATGTGGCCGAGCGCCTGGACATTGCGGCCAAGCTGGAAGCGCTGTCTCTCATCACCATGTCGGTCCGTTCCGCCGACTACCTGCGCAGCCTGCAAGGTACGATCGGTGCGGATTTGCTGGGCAGTTACAGCGCCTGAGCAGCCCTCGCCCGACACAAACAAAAACGCCCGCAATTGCGGGCATTTTTTCATCCATCCGCAGCAGCCATCAGGTTGCGGCGTAATAGATATTCTGCGGATGCCACGCCTGGGCGAAGAAGAACCAGCGCTCCATCAACAAACCAACATACTGCACGACAAATGCCAGCCCCAGCAAAGCCACACTGTCATTCATCCAACCGATCACAATCAGGGTAACCGGAATCACGAACACCGCAATCGGGAAGGTAAGCTTGAGCGTTTTGATAAACTCCGCGCTTTTACCGTGGAAAAACTCACGGGTATTGAACGAGCCACCCATCGCCCCCTGGGAAATCTGGTTGATTTTCGGGTGGCGTACACCCAGTGCCGTACAAGCTGTGGTCTTGCGCTTGAGGCGGGCATTGCGGCGCAGCGAATACATGCGGGTCGCAAAACCCATCAGGGTAATGATGATTGCCCACATCGCATAGAACATCACCAGGCTGCTGCCTTCCCAGGCAGCCAATGCCGCTGCCAGGGTAAAGCCGGAAGCACTACCCAGTAGCAGGTAATTGATCACGGTCAGCGGGCTTGCCCATTCCTGGATAAACTTGATCGCCGCATAAATCATCCCGGTACACAGATACAGCAGGAAAGCCAGCACCGTAGCCAGCAAGCCCACCACCAGTGACAGGTGGATTTGCACATTCCCCGCCACCGCCAGCACCGGGTCAAGGTTGAAGAAATACAGCGCACCCCAGATGAGAGCCATGCCGGAAAACGCAGGCAGCACAATGACTTCACGCGCCAGCCAGGAAGTACGCCACTTGGTCGCCGCACGCCAGGCACGTTCCGGGCGTCCCAGATGGAAGAAGGATGCGAACAGCCCCAAGCCCATCAGCAACACCACCATCAGCGTGCCGGTCACATACAGGTTAACGGGCGGAAGTTCCCCCCCCAGCACCCCAAACGTGCCGTACACCTGCCCGGTATACAGCGCCAGAAACAGCCCCTGCCCTGCACCAATCAAGGTCGTCAGGAAAACCACCGAAAAAGCCGGATTCATAAGCAATGCTCTCCTTAGAACAGGAAATCGTCCAGCGACGGCAGGTCAGTACTGACTGGCGCACGCTGTTCTTCTTTCTTCAATGGGTTATCGACACGGTGCAGCGCTTCCTCACTCACATTAGCGTGGTTCTTGCGCCGTGGCAGGTAATGGTTAGCCGGGCGCGTACCCCATTCCGGTTGCAACTGATAGCCACCGCGTTCGGAAATCGCCACGGAAACCGCTGAATCCGGGTCATGCACATCGCCAAACAGACGCGCACTGGTCGGACAAGCAAGTACGCAAGCAGGCTTACGGCGTGATTCCGGCAAACTCATGTCGTAAATGCGGTCAACGCACAAGGTGCATTTCTTCATCACCTTCTGCTTGGCATCCAGCTCCCGCGCACCGTAAGGGCAAGCCCACGAGCAATATTTACAGCCGATGCACTTGTCGTAATCGACCAGCACGATGCCATCTTCCTTGCGCTTGTAACTGGCGCCAGTCGGGCACACCGGCACGCACGGCGGGTCTTCGCAGTGCAAACAGCTTTTTGGGAAATGCACCGTCTCGGTTTTCGGGTATTCGCCAACTTCAAAAGTTTGCACGCGATTGAAGAATGTACCGGTCGGGTCTTTGCCATACGGATTCATGTCGACCATGCCACCGCCGCCTTCGCCGGAGGTGTTCCATTCCTTGCACGAGGTCACACAGGCACTACAGCCCACGCATACATTCAGGTCAATGACCAAAGCCAGTTGTGTCATCGTTTACCCCTTCTTGAAACGGTTCTTGAACAGGCCGGAACCACCAATAAAGGTCTGCCATTTCGTGACCGGTTTGGCCATCCCCGGATAACGCGGCATGGTCTGGAATTGCGGGAAGGTGGAACCCTGTTCGCTGTCATCAGCACGGTACACTTTCACTCGCACATCAAACCAGGCAGCCTGTCCGGTCAGCGGGTCGGAATTGGAATAGTGCTGTCCTTCCGGCTGGTTGGGCAACTCTTCACCGATAATGTGGTTGAGCAGGAAGCCGCGCTGGCATTCGTTGGCATCCTTTTCCAGCCCCCACGCGCCGGAAGCTTTGCCGATCGCATTCCACGTCCACACTGTGTTCGGCTCGACGGATTGCGAGAAACGTGCCTGACAGCGCACCCGGCCATGCACAGATTCCACCCATACCCAATCGCCGTCGTCAAAGCCGTTTTTCGCGCCGACGCTCGGGTGCATATGCAAATAGTTGTGCGCATGAATCTGGCGCAACCAGGCATTCTGCGAATCCCACGAGTGGTACATCGCCATCGGGCGCTGGGTCAGGGCACTAAGCGGGTATGCCTGCTTGTTGATCATCTCGTTTTCCAGCGGCTCGTGGTAGAACGGCAACGGGTCAAAGAAACGTTCCACCCGTTTGCGCAAACGATCCGGCGGCTGTTTGCCGTGGGAAACGCCTTGTGCGGCACGGCGGAATTTCATCAACACTTCGGAATACAAGTGGATATTGATCGGCTCGGCATGACGGGTCAGTGCGTTGGACTGTGCCCATTTCAGGTAGCCCGCATTCCAGTTACGCATGTACTGGAAAGATTTCGGCATCACGTAGTGATGCATACAGTTGTTCTTGGCGTACTGTTCCCACTGGTTCGGGTTTGGCTCGCCGCGCATGGTCTTTTCCCCGCTCTGGCCGCGCCAGCCGCTGAGGAAGCCAATGCCGGAACCAGGGGCGGTTTCAAAATTGGTGATGAAATCCGGGTAATCACGGTATTTGCGCTTGCCATCCTGGTCGGTGAAGGCCGGGAATTTCAGGCGCGAACCCAGTTCGATCAACACCTCCTGGAACGGCTTGCAATCGCCCGTCACCGGCATGATCGGAATCCGCACCGAATCGACCGGGCCGTCGTATTCGGAAATCGGACGGTCGAGCATCGACATCACGTCATAGCGTTCCAGATAGGTGGTATCCGGCAGGATCAGGTCGGCAAACGCGGTCATTTCCGACTGGAAGGCATCGCACACCACCAGGAACGGAATTTTGTACTCGCCGTTTTCATCCTTGTCCTTGAGCATGTCGCGGACATCGGAGGTATTCATGGACGAGTTCCACGCCATGTTCGCCATGAAGATCAGCAACGTGTCGAGCTTGTACGGGTCGCCACGCCAAGCATTGGTGATGACATTGTGCATCAGGCCATGCACCGACAGCGGGTATTCCCACGAGAAACCCTTGTCGATACGGATGGCTTCACCCTTTTCATCGACAAACAGATCATCCGGGTCAGCAGGCCAGCCGAGTGGAACACCTTCCAGCGGCGTATTGGGCTGTACATCTTCCGGCTTGTTCGGTGTTTTCGGGCACGGCGGGATCGGGCGCGGATATGGCGCTTTATGGCGGAAACCACCCGGACGGTCAATCGTCCCCAGCAACGACATCAGGATACTCAGCGCACGGATAGTCTGGAAGCCGTTGGAATGTGCCGCCAGGCCGCGCATGGCATGGAAGGCCACCGGGTTGCCGGTCACGGATTCGTGTTCATTACCCCAGGTATCCGTCCAGGCAATCGGCAATTCGATTTTCTGGTCACGTGCGGTAATCCCCATTTCATGCGCCAGACGCTTGATGGTAGCCGCCGGGATACCGGTAATGTCTTCCGCCCATTCCAGCGTGTAAGCATCCACGCGCTCACGCAGCAACTGGAAGGATGGCTTGACTGGCGTACCATCCTTCAACTTGAACTCACCGATCAGGAACGGGTCAGCACCCGGCGTATGCGTGGAAATCGGCTTGTTCAGCTCACGATCCCACCACAGCTTGTTTTGCGGGTCGAAACATCCCTCTTCCAGCGGCACCTCAAAACGCAGGAACATGCCGTATTCCGGGTTTTTCGGATCCATATTGACCAGTTCCGGGCCATTGGTGTAATTCACCACGAAGTCACGGTCATACAGACCCTTTTCAATGATTTCGCGGGTAATCGCCAGCAGCAGCGCACCATCCGTACCGGGACGGATAGGAATCCATTCATCCGCCACCGCCGCATAACCGGTACGCACCGGGTTGATCGCAATCATGCGCCCGCCGTGACGCTTGAACTCACCAATTTCGATTTTCAGCGGGTTGGAATGGTGGTCTTCCGCCGTGCCGATCATCACGAACAGTTTGGCATGGTGCAAATCAGGCCCGCCAAATTCCCAGAACGAACCACCGATGGAATAGATCATCCCCGCCGCCATATTGACGGAACAGAAACCACCGTGTGCTGCGTAGTTCGGCGTACCAAACTGCTTGGCGAACAAACCGGTCAGCGCCTGCATCTGGTCACGCCCGGTAAACAGGCCGAACTTTTTCGGGTCGGTGGCTCGGATGTGCTTGAGGCGGGTTTCCAGCGTGTCGAAAGCTTCTTCCCACGTAATCGGCTCAAACTGGCCTTCGCCACGGGTCGCATTGGCCTTGCGCCGCAGCGGCTGGGTCAGGCGTCCGGGGGAATACTGCTTCATAATGCCGGAGGAACCCTTCGCACAGATCACACCCTTGTTGAGCGGATGGTTAGGGTTGCCCTCGATGTACTTTACCTCGCCGTTTTTGATGTGGACATTGATGCCACAACGGCAGGCACACATGTAGCACGTTGTGCTCTTGATCTCGGTCGCCTGGTTTGTCTGGGTAGTCATAATCAGTATGTAACTAAATAAGAATTTACTGAAATATAGTTTAAGACGGGATAGTGCTTTATATAAGCCCGACAAGCAATAATATTTTTTATCTATATCAATAGAATTAATTTATTAATAGATGGATTACCTGCCCCGCCCACGTATGCTTTAATCCCCAATACGCTAGAGGAGGAAAATCATGATAGACATGCACAAAATCGGCCAGATGCTCGGCAAGGTCGGCGACTTCGCTGTGGAAGCTTTCCACATACTGGGTTTATTCGTTATCGGCGGAACCATCGTATGGACAGCCATACACACTTACCTTGCTGATATTATGAGCAAACCGTATGCCACCCTGGATGACATCCTGTTGCTGTTCATCTACCTGGAATTGGGCGCAATGGTCGGTATTTTTTTCCGCACCCACCGCCTGCCGGTCATTTTCCTGCTGTTCATCTCCATGACAGCCCTGACCCGCTATCTGGCGATTGACCTGAAAGGTTTCGACAATACGAAAATCATCACCATCGTTTCCGCCATCCTGCTGCTGTCGCTGGCGACACTGGTGCTGCGTTTCAGTGAGAAACGCTTTGCCGCATCCGACATGGAGGGTTCCGCGCGGCAGGATGTCAGCGACCACGGGGAAACCCTGTCATCGTAACGGCATGGGAGCGGTGCTCACAGCATGAAACGGTAGCCCACCCCGGTTTCAGTCAGCAAATGCCGGGGGTGGGCGGGTTCCGTTTCCAGTTTCTGGCGCAACCTGCCGATATAGATACGCAGGTAATGCCCATCTTCCGAGTGCCCTGCCCCCCAGACCTCGCGCAACAATTGGCGCTGGGTAAGCACCTTGCCGGGCTGCGCCAGCAATACGGTCAGTAAATGGTATTCACGCGGCGTCAGATGGATCAGTTCACCGTGGCGGGTAATGCTGCGGTTGGCACGATCCACCACCACATCGGCGAAACGGATCACCGCATGGTCATCCGTCACGCGCTTTTCCCGCCTGCGCCGCAAAGCCCGCAAGCGTGCCAGCAGTTCCACCACACCAAACGGCTTGGCCAGATAATCATCCGCCCCCGCGTCCAGTGCCGCCACCTTGTCGGTTTCCAGATGGCGGGCAGACAATACCAGCAAAGGTACATCCGACCAATGACGCAATATCTGGATGAATTCCAACCCATCCGCATCCGGCAAACCAAGGTCAAGGATGACAAGCGCAGGCTTGTACTCACCCGCCAAACCCAGACCACTGGCAACCGTGGAGGCTTCCAGCACCTTGTAGCTTTCCGCTTCCAGTGCCGTCCTTAGAAACTGGCGGATACGCAATTCATCTTCCACCACCAGCACAGCATTACCGTTCATGTTATAAATCCTTCGTCCAACTCTTCATCCATCACCGGAGGGCATCCCAAAGGCAGGGTGAAACAGGCACAGGTTCCACCGCCGGAACGTTTTTCCAGACGCAGGCTGCTGCCATGCACCTGGAGGATAGCTTTGCAAATGGCCAGCCCCAACCCGGCATGATTGGGTTTCATGTCCGTATCGGTTACAGCAAAGCCACTGCCTTCGTCACACACACATATTTCAACCTGCTGGCCTGTGACCTGCGCCGTCAGGTGAATCGGCGTACCTGCCGGGGTATGCCTGACCGCGTTTTCCAACAGATTGCCAATGACCCGTTCCATCAGTACCGCATCAAATTCCAGCAGGGGAAAATCTGCCGGGATGTGTAACTTGAGCGGATGTTCCGCCAGCGCCGTTCCCAGCAAATCCAGCGCGGCACCGGTCACATCCGCCAGTGCCTGCCATTCCTTGTGTAATTGCAGTTTGCCACTGGACAGCCGTGCCAGTTCCAGCAGTTTCGTCACCATGTCCGCCAGGCGCACGGATTGTTCATGCACCGCCTCCACCATGTCCTGCTGGGCTGGCGACAGCACCTCGCCTTGCAGATGCAGGGTTTCAGTCAGCCCGACCAGCGCCGTCAGTGGCGTGCGTAAATCATGGGAAAGCGAGGACAGGATGGAATTGCGCAGCCGTTCCGATTCCACCTGCACATGCGACGCCTGGGCCAGTTCGGCGAAATGCAGCCGCTGGCGGGCAATCTCCAGCAGTGAACCGGCAGCAGCGCCCGTCGGGTAATGGGCAGCTATTGCATCCACCTGTTCGGGTCTGGCTGCCCCCGCCAGTTCACGCGCCATCCGGTACAGGGAACGGGTGCGCTCCTCGCTGGCCTGCAACTCGCGGTTCTGCGCCAGCAAGCGTGCCGCCAGTTGTCCGGTCAGCAGCGCAATCAGCAGCATTACCACCAGCATGACGACATATTTGAGGCTGTTGGTCAGCAGGGCGTATTGCGGGGGGACAAAAAAGAAATCAAGCAGGAAAACCGCCAGCAGGGCTGCCAGCAGGGAGGGCTTTTGCCCCAGCCACAGGGCACACAGGAAAACTTCCAGCAGGAACAGCATGATCACGTTGGCATTGCCCATTTCCTCGTGGAAAGGAAAGGTCAAACCACCAACCAGTACGGTTGCCAGACAGGCCAGGATATAGGCTTTCGCACCACCGGGGCTGCCCGGCTGCAAACGCAGAAACTGCCATTCACCGCTGCCCATAAACGCATTCCTCAAGGAACCCATCATAGTGCCATGATCAACCTCTTGCGCATGTTCCACAAGAAAAACCCCCGTACCAGACGGGGGTTTTTCACAAGGGAGGAAACCCTTAGTGGACGTTCGCCGCTTCGGCATTGATGCCGGTGTTCTGACGGACGTAGAGTTCATCCCACATTTCTTCCGCACGCTTGTCGCGGGTGAACAGGGAGAACAGGATCGTCACCAGGAAGCCCAGCGGGATGGAAATCAGGCCAGGGTTCTTCAACTGGAAGGAAGGCTTTTCCAGACCCATCATGCTGGTGGTTTGGCCTTCAAACTTGGTCAGGTCATCCTGAGCGCCTTTGATGGCTTTTTCCAGACCGGCAATTTCCTTCTTCTTGGCCTTCACGGCTGCTTCGTCAGTCAAGGCTGCCAGTTCAGCATTGGCCTTTTCCAGCTTGGCAGGTGCACCCGGCTTGGCGTCCTTGGCAGGGGCTGCTTTCACTTCCTTCTTGCAGTCAGGGCTGGCGAACAGTTCGCACATGAAGCCCCACTGACCCGGTGCTGCTTCCACGGCTGGCTTGGCTGGTTCACCTTCCAGAACCTTTTTCGCATCAGCAATCTTGGCCAATGGATAGGTCATGTTCGGGGAAATCATCACCAGATAGATAGCGGAGAAAGCACCGACCAGCATCCCGGTGACAATGCCCCAGGTGTTAGTTTTCTTCCAGTACAGGGTCAGGAATACCGCAGGCAGGTTGGAAGACGCCGCCACCGCAAACGCCAGCGCCACCAGATGCGCCACGTTTTGCCCCT
>JBBIHI010000054.1:0-12679 GCA_037447095.1 Thiotrichaceae bacterium | reverse complement strand
CTTTTTGTACTCTCATTGCTTCGATGTTAGCTTCACATGAAGGTATGACTCGCAGCTAAAACCAAGAAATCAGGCATTTGCAGAGGTCAAATGGTGGTGATCAATTCTTCACCTTGAAAGCCCTAGTGTATCAGGGCAATGGCAGTTTTACTTTTGCAGTCAATAATCCGTTGATGGCTCTAAACTGGAAGCCTATTTCCCCCCGCAGAGTGGCAGACCTTCTGCGTAAGCTGGTTAGACCAGTTCCTTCTTGCCAGCTTTCTGGTAGTTGTGTAGTTCCATCATTCGTTACATTTATTATTAATTTATTATTAATAACGCTAATTTCTATATATAACCTGGTGGGTGTGGCATGTTTTAATGCGTTCGTCACCAGTTCACGCAGGATATTGCTTAGCTCTAGTGCGTGTGGAGGGCTGATCACCATGCTCTCCAGCATTTCATCAGATTCCCAAATCAGTTCGATGGATTTTGCTTCAAGTCGTCCGGTAATTTCTGCCCGCCAATCTGCCAAATGGTCGCCAAGGCGCAACGGTGCTTGTTTTAAAGATAATTTGATGGTGTCTCGCAGGACTTGTAAGGTTTCCCGTGCTTCCGCCTGGTATTCCTGGGTGGGGAGGGTATGGCTTAGGGTCAATAGGCGTGCACCGACCGTATCGTGCAAGTCGTGCATAATACGCTGGCGCTCCTCCAGCACCGCGCGGTGGCGTGCTTCGCTGGCATTACTGACCATGCGGGCAATGCTCAGGAGAGAGTGGGCCATGGTCATATCCATCTTGCCAAACAGATGTGCACCCAAATGTTTGCCGGTAATCTGGTAAAGGCCGTTGTCTTGTAGGGTTGGCACAAATAAATGCAAACCGTGGTTTTCTAACCGGGCATTCCCTTGAACAGCATCCTCAGGCAATAGTGTGATGTGCAAGGGTTGGAAGCGCTGCTGCAAGGTATTTTTCCAGCTTGCCTCAAATGCTGCCGGAGATGTGGCATCGGCGATGGCTGTACTGAAGGTTGGCAGGAATTCTCGTAAGGTTTGGCGATCGGAAGCGGTAAACCTGCCCAGTATCCATTGCCGCAAGGGGAAATACACAAAACCTGCAATGACAATGGATAGTCCCAACGCATAGGTTTCTGACAATTTCAGCAGCCCGACCAGTAGGATGTCAGAAGCTATGACCATGCTCCCCCCGAATGCCCACATCAACGATTTAAAACACCAGTATTCAGCCTCGAATAGCCGGAACCGTACAATGCCTGCTACCCATCCGCCGAACATGCTCATAATAAAGATGTGTGCAATCAGTGGGGTAATAAACGGTTCTCTGCCCAATACGGTGGGGATCGCATATAGCAGGATGGTCAGACCAGTCGGTACCTGAGTGGAAAAATGCAAGACTAGCAAGGTTACACGGTTGACTGGATTGCGCTGTGCTGCCTGCCATTGCCGGTAGCTGACCAGTACCATGGCTACATACAACACCAGAAACTGGAAAATAAAAATGTGCAGAGGGGCTTCCACCCAGCGGAAATGATAGTTAAGTGATAAGGTTAACCATAGCCCGGCGTACACTGACAATGCTTTTAGTCCCAGTACCCGCTGTGGGTAATAAGTCAGGATGGCACATAAAGATAACCCCAGTAGGAACATGGCGGCATTGCCCAAAGCGGTCAGGGGTAAAATGAGTGATGGGTCAAGGGTAAGCTCACGTTGGTATAATACGCAAAAGATAGCGCCAAACAAGCTGTAGCTAACTCCTGCCAGATACAGGAACATGGATTCCAGTGTATGCGGCTTGTACAACCATACCAGTGAACCTACTAACGGAAGCAGTATATGGAACGGTAATAATATCCATATGTAACCGGGTATACCGCTGAGGGGTGTGAACCGTTGTGGTAGTAACGTTAACCGATTCCCCTCTTGTGTGGTCAATGTAATGTTTTGTCCACTTGTCAGCGCTCGCCACAAGGCAGCTTGGTGCATAAGCCGTTTGTCCAGTTCTGCGTAATTTCCGGCTGATAGGTATTCATCCCTGCCAGTACTGGTCAGAGTGAGGAATGTTGTCGGGGTTTGTAACCCAGTTAGGATTTGTAATGGCTGGAGTCGGGTTTGTTCTGCTGCTGGAGATTCTGCGGTGATGGACGTAATGCGGATATGCCCGGATTTTGGGTCTGGGCGGGTCTGTATGCCCGTCCAGGGTTGTTGCATTAGCGTGTACAGCGCCATCCCTTGCAGAGCTGTTGTGGTCAGCAAGGTTAATAGAATAAAAATGGCAGGTGGAAGAGAAAACCGTAAAGGCCATCGGTTTGCCACATACGTCTCCCGTCAAGCCATGGGATTGATTAGACCCATTCGACACGCTTCCACTGCTGCTTCGGCACGGCTGGAAATATCCAGCTTTTGATAAACGTTACGGATGTAACGAGCAATGGTGTTGCTGGATAGCCCTAGACGTTCAGCAACATCTTTCCGGCTCAAACCTTTGGCGACCAAAATCAAGACTTCCTGTTCACGCTGGCTGAGCAGGATATACGGTACAGTGGTATTGGGGGCAGAGGGTGCAGAAGCCTGCTCAGAGAAATAGCGCAGGATACGTCGTGAAATGCTGGGGGATATGGGGGGGTCTCCATTGAGGATACCCCGTAGTTTTTGTACAAAAAGGGATTCCGGCAGGTCTTTCAGCAAATAACCGTGCGCACCAGATTGTAATGCCCGTAAAATGTGCTCTTCATCGTCAAAGATAGTTGTGATGACAATATAGGCATCAGGACATCGCTGCCGGATATAAGGGATGAGATCAATTCCGCTACCATCCGGTAGGTTAATATCAAGCAATACCAAACTGAAGCATGATCTGCCGCACGCCTGCTCCGCGTGGCGGCGGGTGTTGCATAGCACTGCGTCGCCTTCTCCAAAGGCGCTGCGGAGGGTTGCCTGCAACCACTGGCCTGTGGACTCAACATCTTCAACAATGAGTGTATGTTGCATGGGTACTTCCTTTTCCTGTCATGGCGGTATGTGGGATATTTTTCGTATGGGCTTTAACGTCTATATAGTGCAAAATAGCCCCTCATTAACTAATCATTACCCGCTTAACCTACAAAAATGACAGATAACCGTGCGTTGCTCTTGCATTTATATGCCGCCGGATTGGCTGCGGTCAACGGTGAGCGGGCAGTGTATCAGGCATTGCAGGAGCAGGGCGGACGTGAACCTTGCCACATTGTGGCAATTGGCAAGGCGGCGGAAGCGATGTTGCGCGGTGCAAACCGTTACCTGCGTGACCATCGGCAAACCTCGCTGCTGATTACCAAAACCGGACATGTGGCTGATGCAACCCGTCAAATGGAATCCGTACAGGTCATCGAGTCGGCACACCCTGTGCCAGATGAATGTTCGCTGGCCGCAGGTCAGGCATTGCTGGATTTCCTGCATGAATTGCCGGAACAGGCGCATGTGTTGTTCCTGATCTCGGGTGGTGCGTCCAGCCTGGTGGAAGTGCTGGAAGAAGGCTACGCACTGCAAGACCTGCAACAGGCTACCAGCGTCCTGCTGGCCAATGGCGCGGACATCCGTGAAATCAATGCGATGCGCCGTGAACTTTCGCGGATCAAGGGTGGCAAGCTGTGGCATTTCCTCGGCAACCGGCAGGTACGCTGTTTGCTGTTGTCGGATGTTCTGGGTGATGACCCGCAAGTGATTGGTTCTGGTTTATTGTTCCCGTCACCGCGAGCTGATTTTGACTGGCGGATTGTTGCCAGCAACGGTCAGGCATTGCAGGCAATGGCCGCCGCAGCCCTGCCGGATACTGCCCGGATCATGCCTGATTTTCTCAGCGGTGAAGCCGAAACTGCCGCTCAGGCGTGCATTGAACATTTGCGCCAAAGTGAACCGGGGGTGTATTTGTGGGGGGCGGAAACCACGGTTTTCCTGCCGCCTGACCCAGGTCGCGGCGGGCGCAACCAGCATTTTGCCCTTGCCGCCGCCAACGCCTTGCAGGAGGATGATGCCATTTTCCTGCTGGCTGCCGGAACCGACGGGACGGATGGTATGAGCGAAGATGCCGGTGCATTGGTCGACAATGGCACCATCCGGCGCGGAAAGATGGAAAACCTTGACCCGGACGCTTGTTTGCTGGCGGCAGATGCCGGAACATTCCTCGATGCCAGCGGCGACCTGATCCATACGGGGCCGACTGGCACCAATGTGATGGATGTGGTCATCGGCCTGAAACAGTAATGCAACACAATCTTTTTGCCGCAACTTATGCCTGCCTGATGGAAAGCGGGCTGGAAAACAAGCTGGCTCGCGCTGGGCAGCTTTTTGCCGACTGGCAGGCAGGCTTGCTGGTGCGTGATGATCCGTTGGCGTGTCCTGTCCTGCCTGTGCCGGTTCCCGGTCGTCCTGCCCAGCCTGAACTTGTCCACCCCAGGGATGTTCCGCAACGCAAACTGAGTTCGCTGGAAGGCCGCTGTGCCTTGCTGCACGCTGTTGCCCATATCGAGTTCAATGCCATCAATCTGGCACTGGATGCGGTTTACCGTTTCCGCGACATGCCGGACGGATACTATCGTGACTGGCTACAGGTGGCGGCTGAAGAGGCATACCATTTCACCCTGTTACGCGAGCGTATGACGGTATTGGGCGTCACTTACGGTGATTTGCCTGCCCATAATGGTTTGTGGGAACAGGCGTGCAAGACCGACTACGATGTCATGGTACGCATGGCACTGGTTCCGCGTGTACTGGAAGCCCGTGGTCTGGACGTCACCCCCGGTATGATGGAGCGCCTGCGTGAAGTGGGTGACAGTGAAACGGTGGCGGTGCTGGAAATCATTTTGCGTGACGAAATCGGGCATGTCCGCATTGGTTCGCAGTGGTTCCATTATTGCTGCCAGCAACGGCAGGTGGAGCCGGACGGTACGTTCCGCCAGCTTATTTGCGATGTCATGCAGGCACCCTTGCGCGGGCCATTTTTTACCGAGGCACGTTTGCAGGCCGGGTTTACTGAGGCGGAGCTGGAACGCCTGCTGGTAATGGAGAAAGATTGTTCAGGCCACTAAATTTCAGTGGCTGACGTGCTAGACTCAATAGCACTTTTTATGTGGAATAGAAAATAACGATTAGAAAACCCTATAGGGTGTACGTTATACCACAGGGCAGGAATTTTCCTGTCATAAGTTTTAAATGAAAGAGACGAGGATTGTCTGTGTTAGTGAGTAGTCTTTCCACCGCAAAATATCTTGCGGGGTCAGTGGTGTTGTTTGTTGCCAGTACGTTTTCTGCTTCTGCCTTCGCTTCCTGCGACCAGCATGACCCCCGCTACCTGAATGCGATGGCCCAGCAGTATCAGGCTGAAATTGTTTCCGCATCCTATTACAACCGCGTCAACCCCAACCTGATCAAGGCGGTGATTACCGCAGAGAGCTGCTTCCGTCCGGGTGCCGTTTCCGGCAAGGGGGCGGGTGGCCTGATGCAGTTGATGCCTGCAACCGCACGCCGTTTCGGGGTTGGCAACCGTTTTGATACCGCCGAGAATATCCAGGGTGGGGCGCGTTACCTGCGTTTCCTGCTCAACCGTTACGGTGGCAGTATCCCGCACGCTGTTGCAGCCTATAACGCGGGTGAAGGTCGGGTGGATGTTTACGGTGCTGCGGTGCCGATTACCGAAACCCAGGTGTATACCCAGCGGGTGTTGAATGCTTACAAGAAGCTGTCTGGCGGTGGGCGTGCAGTTCCTCATGGTGGCGTTGCTGGCGGTCGTTGCGAAGTTATTACCAGTAGCTTGTACACCATCCATGGCAACGAAACCCTGTTCCATGTGGCACGCCGCTACGGTATGGACATCAGGCGTCTGGCGGCCTTGAATGGCATTCCTCGCCCTTACCGGGTAGAACAGGGGCAGCGCCTGCGGGTCGAAGACTGTGGCCGTTGGGCAAGTGCAGGCAGCAGTAATGCCACTAGCAGCGATAGCAACCGTGCGCAGTTGGCTTCTAAAATTCACGAGTCATTTGCCAAGCGTCAGGTAGCGGCTAAAAAAGAAAAGGATGACCGTTGGGGTTGGGACTTCTGAGTTCGACTCCGGTTTTCTTGATCTGGATCAGTTTTGTGTGAAATTTCAGGTTTAAGGCACCGCAATTTCCCTGGAGATTGCGGTGCTTCGTTGGGTAGGGGCAAGTTTCCTGCTATTTTGGCGCTCCTTTGATTCTGGAGTACTGCCGTGGACGCACCTGCCTTTATGGAACACCTCAAAGCCCGCATTGCCGAACACCCGTTCCTGCGCCATCCGTTCCTGCAACTGGTTTCCAGCCAGCCGCTATCCCGCGAACAGGCTCGGCGGTTTGCCCTGCTGTATTACCCGCATATCCTGCGCACCCGTCTGTATCAGGCATGTGCCCTGGGCGTGACACCGGATGAAGGGCTTCAGGCTGTCCTGACCGATATCCTGTATGACGAATACGGTAATGGCAACCCTCAGCGTTCACACATGGAAATCTACCGCAAGTTCATGCGGGCGCTGGATATTTCGGAAGCGGACATTGCCAACCCGCCTATTACTCCTGAGCAACAGGGCTACATTGATACCATGATGCGTGTGGTGCAAGGATCAGACTGGTTGGCGGCGGTCGGGGTTGCCGGTATCGCTGGCGAATGGCCGATTCCGCCTTATTACCGTATGTTGCTGAAAGGTTTACGGACTGTGCCGGGGCTGACGGATGATGCGCTGGAGTTGTTTATCGGGCATATCGAACTGGACATCCACCATTCCCGGATTGTGGAAGAGGCGCTGATGCCGCATGTAAGCACAGCCGAAGGGCAGGCTTCCCTGTGGCGGGGGATCGAACTGAACCTGAATGCACGTCTGGTGCAGTTGAGCGGCTTGCAGCGCGAGGTGTTTGCCTAGGCGTGGGGCTGTTTCCAGCGGTTTTGCTGGCGTTCATACCCCGATAATGGTAAGTTTCCCCAAAAAATCAGGGAAGTGTTTTCCCGACATAGACAAGCGCTTTGAGGAAAATCTTAGATGGGAAAAAGGAATCGTTTATCGGGTTTACTGGCTGTATGCCTGTTTGCCTGCCCGGTTTATGGCGCATATGCCGCAGAAATTGTCCCGGTTGAATCTTCCGGTTCACACTCGCGTTCAGTGCTGGGCAGTACAGTCGTGCCTTACAAGGAAGTTACCTTGTCCGCGCAGATACCCGGCGTGGTGAAATACGTTGCCGGTGCGGTCGGGACAAAGCTGCAACAGGGTGGGATAGTCTTTCAGGTTGATGACAGCCAGTTGCGTGCCAAGCGTGAAGCGGTGGTATCGCAAATCAACATGGCTCAGGCCGGGATGCAGAATGCGCAAGCCCAGTATTACCGGGAGCTGACCTCCCCGCGTAGCAAGGACATTGGCACAATGCCGGGTTTTGCGATGCCCGCGATGTTCGACCGGATGGCGGTGCGCCCGTTTGCTGATTCGATGATGAATGGGTATAAACCCGACACTATCCAGCAGGCAGACCTGACCAACGCGATGTCGAGCCTGTCACAGAGCCAGAGCCAGTACCAGCAGGCCATGGCGCAATTGCAGGAAATTGATTCCGGTTTGCGGAATGCCAGCGCCTATGCACCATTTGAGGGGATTATCCTCGAAAAAATGGTGGAAATGGGGGATACCGTGCAGCCAGGTCAGCCATTGATCAAGTTCGGCTATACCAAATACCTGCGCTTGCAGGCGGATGTGCCTTCCGGTCTGGTCGGCAACCTAAGCCAGGATATGGTTGTTCCTGCGCGGATCGACGGCAATATTGACACCTCGGTACGTGTTGCAGAAATTTACCCGGTTGCGGATGCCAGCCATCACACGGTGACGGTCAAGTTTGATATGCCGATGGAAGTGGCTGCCGCCCCTGGCATGTATGCGGAAATTTACCTGCCCGAGAGCAAGAAGGGCGACGCACAGGTGCTGAGCGTCCCATCCTCCGCTTTGATGAAAGGCAGCAGCCTGCCGAGCGTTCTGGTTGTCAAACCCAACAATACTTCGGAGTTACGTCTGGTACGCCTGGGTTCTGACCAGGGCGATGGCCGGGTGGAAATCGTGTCGGGTTTGAGTGCAGGTGAGCGCGTGATTGACCAGCCTCCGGCGGGCGTCACTTCCGGCTGGATGCCGCCACCGAAACAGGAAGCAGCCAAACCGGAAACTGCTCCTGCTCCTGCCCCGGCTGCCCCGGCAGCGGCCCCGGCTCCGCAGGCACCCGCCAAGTAATACATCCCTTATGACCCGTTGGAGGTTCTCTCCAGCGGGTTATCCCGCTTTATCCTTGCCAACCCTCAGTTTTTCTCCTGTAACTTGTCTGTGCTTTGTTTTTAGGTGCGAAGGCGGTAATCTGTCGGAACACCCAAAAGCTTGGTCTGGAGAGCGGAATGGAAGCACGTAAATTGGCAACGGTAGATGATTTGCTGCTTGCTTCAGCAACGAGCGAGCGTATCGAACTGATCAGCGGTGAAATTGTGAAGCGCCCAATGGCGCGGTTCGCCCATGCGCAAGTGCAGTCCGGGTTGTCTGATGAGGTTTCCCCATTCAAACGCCGCAAAGGTTCTGATGGCTGGTGGATCGTGACGGAAATCAGCGTGCGCTATAGCGAGCATCATTGCCCAACCCACGACCTTGCCGGATGGCGCAGGGAGCGGATGCCCAATCCGCCGGAGGGTGTGGTGGAGATTGTGCCCGACTGGGTATGTGAAATTACCTCCCCCGGCCACGAAAGCAAAGATTTGGTCATGCACCTGATGCGCTTGCAGCGGTATCAGGTTCCGCATTACTGGGTCATTTCCCCGGAAAACAAAACCCTGATTGCCTACGAGCTGGCGGGGGAACACTATCGGGTGGTGTTTTCCAAAGAGTGCACGGCGGCTGAAGATTGCCAGCGGGTGTTCATTCCGCCATTCAGTGAGCAGGGGATTGATTTGGGGTATGTGTTTGGCGTGAGTAAATAAAATATAAGTCCAGCCTGTTAAGTATTATTTTGTGCATGAGGAATCTTACATCCTTTTGCTGGGAATGCCATAAATCCTGCTAGACTTTTCATCAGTATCTCGAATATATTCACTGTCTATCAAGCATGTCCATAGGGGTTGTACCTTACCCGTGGGAATGCTCTATAACCCCGATCTAACAATCTGTTAATTACTGGAAAAAACATGTCATTCGCTGACTCGTTTGAACGCAGGTTTCTTTTCGTGCTTACCCGTGGGTTGGCGCTTTTATTTATTTTCGGGTTGCTGGCCGCTATTGTGATTGGCGGGGTCATGGTCAGCGATAAATTGTCACTGAGGGACTCAACGGAGGTTTCTCCACAGGAGGTGGTGAATGCCATCAAGCCGCCGCCATCCGAAGAGTTGCAGCCACCAACAGACAGCAATACCGCTACACCTGTTCCACCGCCTGACCCAGCGATTTTGCCGGGTATTAAATTACCGTTTGTACTGCAAAAGCATTTCAATGTACCAGACCGTATCCAGACTTTGCGCGGCTGGTTGGAAGGTTTGCCCAGTGGGCAGCGGCAGGCATTCCTTGACGAAATGGCTGCCGCAGTTGTTGAAGCTGAAAAAGCTGGCGCGGACGGGCTGGATGCTGTTAACAAATATAAGGAAATCAAGTATGACAAGCTGAAGCAGGAAGAAGCGGCTGCTGCGGCCTTGGCGACAGCAAGGTTGACCTATGCGGGGGTTGCTTTTGGTGCGGTTTTACTGATTGCCTTGTTCAGCCTGATATTGGTGTTGCTTGCTATTGAGCGCAATACACGTCGGGGTCAGGCATGAAGCGGATAGTCATCGGCGTTCTGGCGGCTTTGCTAGCGTCAGCCTGCAATCAATCGGGTGAAAGCAACAAACAGGCAGGGGCGGAACGATTCCCAGGCTTTACTCAGATTGGCAAAGAAGGTGACAGCTCCAGACTGTACATCGACCTGAATACGGTCAAGCAAGTAGATAATCTGGCGCATCTCAAGCTGGTGCGTGTGCTGGATAAAGGGTATGTCATCCAGGATGCGATTACTGACTGCCACGGTAGCTTCAAGGCATTGGAAGGTGTCCAGTATCGGGATGATGGAACCAGCGAGAAGGCGTATCCGGGAGATGAGCAGCCAATGCCGTTTGCAGGCAAACCGGCGATTGTTGCGTTGGTGAAAATGGCTTGTGACAAGGCAGGCATGACGCAGATGGATCAATCGGCGTCAAATACTGATGCTGAAAAGCCGATACTTGGTGGCAAGCAACAGTCGGTGGAAACCCTGTTGCCTGAAAATACGCCTGACAAATTGAACATTCGTGCGGGTCTATTGGAGATCGGGCGGAGTGATTTCAATTCGCCGCCTGATTCTTTGGTGCTGAATGGCAAGGTGGTTTACAAGGATGAGGGCAATTACCTTGCCTTGTACAAAATATTCACTTTCCCTGATCACGATGCGGTGTTGTTTTCTTCAAATTGTGGAGGTACGGCCTGCCAGACGGATGACTTTGCTTTTCTTGTGGTGAAGCAGGGTGCTGAGCCAAAAGTTGTCGAAGCAGATGACTTTTATGCTTATAGAACCGTAGTCAAAACCATGCAGGACGGTAACAATATCAAGCTGAATCTGGGTTACTCCGGGGGAAAACGTAAGCTCGCCACGCTGGATGGGGAGCAACTGACGATTCATTTGGAAGATGTTCCGCCGCAGCCGTTGGAGGAGGAAAGCTGCCAATGGCTGCATAAGGATGCAATGTCTGCCTGCGTGGAAGCGCGTGATAGAAACCCTGATTGTTCCGATCCGCAGGGAGATTTTGCTGGGGTAATCATGCGTGGTGTTGCCGCGATGGCTGATTATCCGGGATTTGTGCAAAGTGGTTTTGACCAGCAGTGCCAGCAAGCCTGCCGGGATGGTAAAGCCAGTGATTACGTTACGTTCAGCGGCGAAGTTTGTTCCAAATCCAAACCTGCGAATGCAGCGTCTGCACCTGTATCTGTCCCGGAAGCTTCGGCGGGTAAGGCTGATGTTTTCAACGGATGCGAGAATCTGATGGCTACGGCGGGGCAGGCGATGGAATGCATGAAGGGCAACCTACAACCTCAAAAAGATCGCTTGAATGCTGCCTACAAAACCCTATTTGATGCTTTACCGGCAGACAGGCAGGCTCAACTCGAAGCTGAGCAAAAAGTATGGCTGGAAAAGCGCAATGCCGACTGCGGCAAACTGACGGATGAAACGCCAGCTTCCAACGGCATGGGAATCACCGAGTGTATTTTTAAAGCCGTTGTTAAACGTTCGGATGAGCTGGAGAAAATGCCCATGCGCGCCAATGGCGCAAACCAAGACAATGGCCTGCCGACCATCAAAGAGGGTGAGGATTATGCCAACGCCCGCAAAGCCTTGTTAGCTGATGGCTGGCAACCTTATCACTCACCTGACGCTGATACCTGCGGGGAAGGCGACACACGCTGCCAAGACCGCCCTGAAATGGAAGCCTGCGCTGGCACAGGCATGGCAAACTGCAATTTCCTCTGGAAAAAAGACGGCAAAACCATTGCGGTGCATACCATTGGCGAAGGTGAACCCGGCGTGACGGGCGTATCTCTGGTTCAACCTGAAACTTCCCCATCCACCGGCAATCAGGGTGAGTGGTATACCTGCACTGCCAAGCCTGTATTGGTGGTGCGCGGCATTCCCGATGTCACGGGTGAAAAAATTGGAACCGTGCCTGAAGGCGGCAAAGTCAAAGTGCTGGAAAAGAATGTCAAACCGGATTCTATTAGTGGTCGTTCGGGTTCATGGGTGAAGATCGAATGGCAAGGTGGGGTTAGTTATGTGTTTGACCAGTTTCTGGAAAAATTGAAATAGAGAATCAGCATAAGCTGTAAATGCAACACTATTTCCTATCTTTTTTGTCTATGTCATTTTTAACTCAGTATCTGGTGAGTTCTTATGAAAATTGAAGTAGCTGTTTTGAAAGAAGATACAACAACAGAACAAGGTAACTTGTTAGAAAGCTTTGCGTGTGAGTTATTGAAGCTCCAAGGCATCTCCTTATACACAAGTCAGTCCTCACCTAATTCATTAGCCATCTGAATCCCATAAATGCAGTCCAGCACCCTTGAGTAGCCGATCCAGATACTTTTCGTACCCGGCTCCCCATCGCCTTTTCTCCCCAGAAAGCCACCGAGTTCCGCCAGATTGCGGATGACTTGATTGAGGGTGGGGATGCCATCGGGTAGCGCCTTTTTGCCGAGCCGGAACGAGACTTTCCATTCCAGTGGGTCAAACACCAGGTCAGCCGGGAGTTCGGGGCAGGTGCGCCCCAGCCGCATCAGGAACATAATCCGCCATGCGACCATGATGTATAACGCGAGGGCTTTTTCGATGCGTTCTTTGGTATCGAGTTGCAATTTCTCGACACGGCAGCCGACCTTCAGCACATCAAAAAACATCTCGATTTCCCAACGCGCCCGATACCAGTCGATGAGTTCACAGGCGGCTGCGGCTGTCCCCACTTCGCGGTTGGTGACGAGCCGCCAGATGAGGGGCGGCTTCCCAGCAGGTGGGCTGATTTCTTTGGCCTGCACCAGCGTCAGCGCCATCGGCTGTTGGCTTTTGGGGCGTAAGGTATAACGTAATACCTTGATTTCCTGAATGACCTTGCGGGGCTTTTCACCGGGTTTGCGCG
>JBBIHI010000053.1:0-12953 GCA_037447095.1 Thiotrichaceae bacterium | reverse complement strand
ATATTACCGGATAAGCCATCAACAACACTGTTACTGTCCTGCAAGATTTCTTCCGGCGCATCTGCCGTACCGTCACCATCTGTATCGCAAACATTCGTGGTATCGGGTGTGCTATTCACCGCCGGATTACAGTTGACGAAAATAATCCAGCCTTGCTCGAAGCCGCCCAGATTGCTGCAACCATTTCCGCTGCTGTTACGCACACACATCACAACATCGTAGCGCCGTTTCACGGCCTCACTGCGGGTATAGTTGATGGCGGACACCACTTGGTTACTCAGGGTAAGCAGCCGGTTATTGTCGACCATGGTGGAGATGGAAGGAGCCGCCGCAGCCACCAATATCGCAGCAACGACCAGCGTTACCATCAGCTCAATAAAGGTCATACCTAGTTGTTTATTGTTCATGACACTTTCCGTTACGGGTATGTTATTTTCGGTATTCAGGAAAGAAATGGCGTCCATGCCATGCACGTACTTCCATGAAGGACACATTATAGGGAAACCCGCTTCCCCGACAGGAGCGAAGAAGATGAGCGGCCACTTAGAGCAGACCAACCACCTGATCCAGGAAATACTCCTGCTTCATCTTGGCGTATCCGCCAAGCTAACAAAAGCCCTTCCGACCAGCGGCGGTTGCATCAATGCAGGGTATAAACTCACGTTCCATGACGGCCAGCGTTACTTCATCAAATTCAACCAACCGCAACAGGCCGCCATGTTCGCCGCTGAAAGTGCCGGGCTACAGGCTATCCGGGAAACGGATAGCATACGCGCACCCGCACCATTGGGACATGGCGTACATGGGCAACACGCTTACTTTCTACTGGAATTCATGGAAATGCGCCCACACGGCAACAGCCGGGTGGCCGGGGAACAGCTTGCCGCCATGCACCGCCACCTTGCCCCGCAATACGGCTGGCAACAGGACAACACCATTGGCCCGACACCGCAACGCAATACCTGGCACAAGGGCTGGCTCAGTTTCTGGCAGCAGGAGCGCTTGGGTTTCCAGCTAAACCTGGCACTGCGCAACGGTTATCCGGGCAAAGCCTATGAACAGGGGTTACGCCTTCAGGAACAGCTTGGCAGCTTTTTCAGCCATTACCACCCCGTACCTTCCTTGCTGCATGGCGACTTGTGGGGCGGCAATATGGCTTATCTCAATGACGGTTCACCGGTAGTTTTTGACCCGGCGGTTTATTACGGCGACCGCGAAACCGACCTCGCCATGACCGAGTTGTTCGGTGGTTTCAGCCAGGATTTTTATGCTGCCTACAATGCCTGCTGGCCGCTGGACAATGGGTATGGGGTACGCAAAACCCTCTACAACCTGTACCACATCCTCAACCATTTCAACCTGTTCGGTGGTGGCTATGCAGGACAGGCTGCCCATATGACCGAACGCCTGCTTGCGGAAACCTGATCACTTGCGCCAAAACGCCGGGGTCAGCAACACCAGCACCGTCATCAGTTCCAGACGCCCCATGATCATGCATAGGGAAAGCCACCACTTGGAAAAATCGCTCAACGGTGCAAAGTTGGAGGAAACCCTTCCCAAACCCAGCCCCATATTGTTGATGGTCGCGGCTACGGCTGAAAATGCCGTCACCTGATCCTCGCCATCAGCCATCAACCCGAGCATGAAAATCATGTAGACCGATACATAGATAAAAAAGAATCCCCAGACACCTTTTACGACCTGTTCATCTACCACCTGCCCATTCAGCTTGATGGGCATATGCGCTCGCGGATGTACCAGCAGGTTGATTTCCCGAGCTGCCTGCTTGACCAGCAACAGGAAACGGATTTCCTTGACGCCGCCACCGGTAGACCCCGCACAACCACCGATAATGCTCAGCATGGTGATCAGCAGCGGCAGGAAATACGGCCAGACGGAATGGTCGCCCAGAAACAGCCCCGTACAGGTCATGACCGAACTGACGTGTACCGTCGCATAGCGGAGATCATCAGAAAACGATGGATAAACACCTTTGAAATACAGCAGCACCGCACTAAGCAGGATTGCCACCAGCATCAGCGCCAGATAAAAACGGAACTCGGAATCTTCCCAATAAACCCGTAAATTACTGGAACGCCAAGCCAAAAAATGCAAACCGAAGTTTGCCCCGGCCAGGAACATAAACAGGGATGCCACATAATCAACGGCAGAACTGTTGAAATAAGCCAGGCTGGAATCGTGGTTGGCAAAACCACCTGTCCCCAGCGTTGAAAAGCTGTACCCCACGGCATCAAACCAGTCCATCCCGGCAAGCCGGAAAGCCACCGCACAAGCCACCGTCAAGGCGAGATAGGTATACCACAGCAGCTTGGCTGTTTCGGCAATACGCGGCTCCAGTTTGGCATCCTTGACCGGGCCTGGTGCTTCCGCCTTGTATATCTGCATTCCCCCGACGCCCAGCATCGGCAGGATGGCCACCGCCAGAACGATGATGCCCATCCCCCCCAGCCAGTGCAGTTCCGTGCGCCAGAACAGGATTGAACGGGGAAAACTGTCCAACCCGACATAGACTGTTGCACCCGTCGTCGTCAGCCCTGAGACCGATTCAAACACTGCATCAGCCACACTCGAATCAACTGCATTTGAAAAAATGAATGGCAAGGCACCCGCCAGCCCCAACACCACCCAGAACAGGGTTACGACCAGAAAACCATCACGAGTCCGCAAGTGGGTATGCACATGCCTGACCGGCCACCAAGCAAGGGTTCCCACGCCCAGCAACAGCCCGGCAGTCAACCAGAACGGCAATAATTCGGGGTCATCCATTAACCAGCCCACCAGCGCCGGAGGCACCAGTGTGAGGCTGAACAGCATCAGCAACAAACCCAGAATGCGCAGAATGACACTGAATTGCATAGTCAGAAATAATGGATGCCGACCTGGAACAGTTTTTCCACTGCCGGTACATAGCGCTTGTCCGTTACCAGCATGATGATGTGGTCATCCGCCTGGATCACCACATCATCCCCCGCCATGATCACTTCCTCCTGACGCACGACCGCACTGATGGTGACACCGGGCGGCAGCTTGATTTCATCCAGACGCCGCCCGACCACCCGGGACGTCTTCTGGTTGCCGTGGGCAATGATTTCAATGGCCTCCGCCTTGCCCCGGCGCAAAGCATGGACAGTCACAATATCCCCACGGCGGATGTGCGTCAGCAACACACCGATGGTAATCTGCTGCGGGGAAATTGCGATGTCGATGGTACCTTCCACCATATCCACATAACTGATGCGGTTGATCAGGCAGATAACCCGTTTTGCCCCCAGCCGTTTCGCCAGCATGGAAGACAGGATATTGGCTTCGTCATCATTGGTGGCCGCGATGAAAACATCGGTATTTTCGATATTTTCCTCAATCAGCAGGTTTTCATCGGCAGCATCGCCCTCCAGCACAATAGCCTTGTCCAGCCGCTCCGCCAGTTTGGCAGCACGCTGCTCATCCTTCTCAATGATCTTGGTCTGGTAACGCGCCTCTTCCAGCAATCTGGCCAGCCGGTTGCCGATATTACCGCCCCCGGCCAGCATGATGCGTTTATAGGGCTTATCCAGTTTGCGCAATTCGCTGATAATCGCGCGGATATGCTTGGGGTTGGCAATGAAGAACAGCTCATCCCCCGCTTCCACCACCGTCGAGCCGCTGTGCGCCATCAGCTTGTCCTTGCGGAACATGGCGGCGATATGCATTTTCAGCCCCGGCATGTGGTCATGCATTTCATGCAATTGATGCCCGACCAGTGGCCCACCGTAGAGTGCCTTGACCGCCACCATTTGCACCCGCCCACCGGCAAAGTTCAATACCTGTGAAGCACCGGGGTGGGAAATTAAATGGTAAATATGTTCCGTCACCAGTTGCTCGGGGCTGATCAGCACGTCAATCGGTACGGCATCCGCCGCGAACAGCTCCTTGCGCCCCAGGTAATGCGAGGAACGGATACGGGCAATCTTGGTCGGGGTACGGTACAGGGTATGCGCCACCTGACAGGCGATCATATTGGTTTCGTCGCTGTTGGTAACGGCAATCAGCATGTCGGCATCCTCGATACCGGCACGCTCCAGCACGCGCGGATAGGATGCCTGCCCAACCTCAACCCGCACATCAAGCTTTTCACGCAACTCCCGCAAAGCCACGGTATTGGTGTCAACAATGGTCACGTCATTGTCTTCGTGTTCCAGCGCTTCCGCGACCGAACGCCCCACCTGCCCTGCACCCAGAATCAGGATTTTCATGCAGCCTGCCTAACGCCCAAATTTTTTCGGGTCGACATTGAGGGAACGCATCTTGCGGTACAAATGGGTACGTTCCATCTTGACCTGATCGGCCAGTTTGCTGACATTGCCGTCCGCCTGCTTGAGCTGGTAAACCAGATAATCATGCTCAAACTGCTCCCGCGCCTGACGCAAAGGCAGCTCGAACAGGCTTTCCGGTATCTTGCCCACGCCTTCGGAATACACCGGGATGCGCGAACCGACCGCATCCTCCACCTCATCCAGCGACACTTCCGTCTCCGTACCCAGGATCAGCAGGCGCTGCACCAGATTGCGCAATTCCCGGATATTCCCCGGCCAGGGGTGGTTGCGCAGGAAATTTTGCGCCGACAGGGAAATATGCCGGTAAGGCAAACCGTCCTGCGCGGTCAGGGTATCGACATAATACTTCAGCAATTCCGGCACATCTTCCGGGTGCTCGCGCAGGGGGGAAATCACCAGCGGCACGACATTGAGCAGGTAGTAAAGCTCTTCGTTGAACTTGCCGCCTGCCACATCATCCTGTAAATCGTGGGTCGCGGAAGCCATCAGGGTAATATCAAGGTCAACCCATTCACTGCCGCCACTGCGCATGAAACGGCTTTCCTTGAGCGCATTCAGCAGGCGCACCTGGGCATCGCTGTCCAGCTCGTAGATTTCCGCCAGATACAGCACGCCACCGTTGGCTTCATCCAGCAGGCCATACTGGACTTTGCCGCCTTCTTCCGCACCAAACAGCAACTTGCCGACGATGCTCCCGGCATTCGGGCTTGCCGACAGCGCTGCCCGCACAAACGGACGGCCTTTACGGATACTGCGTGAATGGATGTAACGGGCAAACGATTCCTTGCCGACCCCTGGCTCACCGTACAGCAGGACAGCGGTATCGTGCTGGGCAATGCGCTTGGCCTGTTCGCGCAGGCGCTGCATGGCCTGGCTGGAACCGACCGGATCCTGCGAGTTGACCACCTGTTTGCGCAAGCCCCGGTTTTCCTGCTCCAACTGGCTGGCTCGCAGGGCATTACTGATGGTCAGCAACATTTTCGCCAGTGACAACGGCTTTTCGATGAAATCGTAAGCACCGAGTTTGGTCGCCTCGACAGCGGTTTCGATCGTGCCATGCCCCGACATCATGATCACCGGACAGCACAGGGTATCGCTTTCCCGCCATTCCTTGAGCAGGGAAATGCCGTCCTGCCCCGGCATCCAGATGTCGAGCAGGATCAGGTCAGGCTTGCGGCTGCGGTGCAATTCCCGCGCTTTCACCGCATTTTCGGCAGTGACCACGCGATAACCCTCGTCTTCGAGGATTTCGCTGACCAACTGGCGAATATCCGGCTCATCGTCCACGACCAAAATGTACTGTGCTGTCATATCTCCCTGCTCCTTTATCCTTAATTCAGCGGAAAACGTATGCTAAGCATAGCGCCTCCTGCCTCATTATTCCGCGCCGTCAGATGCCCGGCATGTTCTTCGACGATCTTTTTCACAATGGCCAGCCCCAGCCCGGTTCCCTTGTGCTTGCTGGTGACATAGGGTTCAAACAGGCGCGGCAGCAATTCTGCCGGAATACCTGTGCCATTGTCCTGCACGCATAAACCTGCCTGCCCAATATCGGCAAAGGTCTGGGTGGAAAGGGTAATGGTTCCATCAGGAATCCGCCCCTCTTCCAGCGCTTCCATGGCATTCTTGATCAGGTTGACCAGTAGCTGGCGGATACGGTTCATGTCCAGACGCAAGGGTGGCAGGCTCTCATCCAGTTGCAGACGGATTTTGATGCCCGCCTCATTGACCCGATACAATTCCGCCACTTCCTGCACCAGTGCATTCAGGTTTATCTGCTGCAAATGCAGGCTGGGTGCCCGTGCGTATTCGCTGAAAGCATTGACCATGGTCTTAAGTGCATCAACCTGCTGGACAATGGTATTGGTCATACGCCCCAGGAATGAGGAGGATTCCTCATCCAGCACCTTGCCCAGCTTGCGGTTGAGGCGTTCGGCAGACAACTGGATCGGGGTCAGCGGGTTCTTGATTTCATGCGCCAGACGCCGCGCCACTTCACCCCAGGCCGCATCATGTTCGGCCTGGATCAGGTCAGTCACATCGTCAAACACCAGTACCGAACCACGCAACCCGGAAGCATCTTCCGGCAACGGTGCGCCCCGGCAAACCAGCAATTGCCGCCCGCCATTCTGGGTCAGGCTGACCTCGGCCTGCCATTCGCCTGCGGTTTCCGCTTGCAAATAGGGGCTGACCACATCGCACAATGTATGCAACATTGGCCACCCGGTGCACAAATGGGCAAACGGCTTGCCCACCAGTTCCTGCAAGTTCTGCCCCAGAATATTACCCGCCGCCGTATTGACCCTGCGCACAACGCCATCCGTATCCAGGGTAATGACCCCGGATGACAGATGCTCCAGCACCACATTCAGGTAATCGTGCTCCTGCTGGAGCTGGCGGCGTGCCTGTTCCCGTTCCTGCTGGGCATCCGACAGGCGGTTGGTCATGGTATTGAAGGAGCTGGCCAGCAAGCTGAAATCATCCCGCTCGGAAACCGGCAGTTTTTTCTGCAAGTCCCCTGCCGCCACCGCCAGCGTCCCTTCCACCAGGGTGCGCACCGGGCGGGTCAGGCGCCGTGAAAAAATGAATGCCGCCCACAAGGCAAACAACACCGTCAGCACCATGATGACCAGAATCATCAGCCGGAACGCACTCTTGATGGCATTCCGCTGGAAATTCAGGAACTTGTATTCATTACGTGCCGCACCTACGCTGTCAGCCAGACTCTGTTCACGCTCGGAAACCGGGAACAGCGCGGTCAGGATACCTTCCTGGTCGCTGTTTTTCCCGTACATCACCCGGATTGCCACCCTGGAAAACAAGCCCTTGTTACCTACCGGCTCCAGCTTGTAATAGTAATCACGCACGGCCAGTGCCTGGAACAGGCTGCGGTCAGGCAAGCGCGGGATCAGGGTACTGGCATCTGCCATGGCAACCGCGACCAGACTCCGGGAATTGTCAAACAGCACCACCTCCCGCGCCCCACTACCCAGGAACTGATCCAGCAACTCGGGAATATCCGGCTTTTCCTGCCCGGCCAAGGTGTCTTTCCAACGGGCAAGCTCCGCCAATTGCTGGCGGTTACGGGTTGCCAGGGCAATATCACTCAAATCCAGGGAGTCATCCAGGGCGCGTTCCACCGGCACGGAAAACCAGTGGTCAATCCGGTCGCCGATCAGGTTGACGGAAAACAGCGACACAATCAGTACCGGCAGCAAACTCAGTACCAGAAAACTGGTCATCAGGCGCACAGTAAAGCGGGAACCCGCCTGCCCGGTACGCCATTGGTGGAGCACCCGCACCAGATTCCCCAGAATGACCAGGGTCAGCAGCAGCAGGATGGCGGCGCTCATGTACAAAGGCCAATCACCGTAGCGTGCAGCCCGCTCCGGGCTGAGTGTCACCATGTTCAGCAAGGACAGGGAAGCCGTCAGCAATACGATGATTGCCACGACAGGCAGCCACTGCCAGATACGTTTGCTTACGGTATTGGCCACATCACTCCTTCACTGTCCAGTGAATAGCGGTCAGAAAACAATGCCTGCACCTTCAGGGGCAGGTACAGGGTCTTGGGTGTCAGCGTTGCGTCCACAAACAAGGCTGCATCATTATGGCTGGCATTCGCGGGCAAGGCAGGCAAGAGGTAATCACTCAGACTGCCAAGCTGTTCCAGCGCCGCAATCAGGGTCGGAAAACTCCAGTTATCCCCCGTTACCGGGTCAGCCACCTGATACTGCCTGCTCAACGGGTGGTAACTCAGCTCCCGCTTGATGTCCAGCAATGGCTTGCGGGTATTCCACCACCACGAATGATGCCATTCCAGGTCAACGCTGATGTCACTTTCCAGCGTCATGCCATTCAATAGCCCTTCACGCAGGTAATCGCTCAACTGATAGTCCAGTTGCACCGTTACCAACAGGCTATCCGGCTGCCCGCCCGCCTGGATGGCAAACTCGCGGAACTGGATGCCGGTATCCGCCCCGGCAGCCAAGGCACTGCCCGACGGGAATGCTGCCAGTACGCACAGTAGCCACCCTGTGGTTAAATATTTCAGTATGCTCAACTCATCACTTCCGGCATTCGCTTTTCCAGCAATGCGTAGTAAAACCCGTCCATGCCCATTTCCCCAGGCAGGATTTGGCGGCCTACGGGCATTGCACGCCCCCATTCATCCACGATGGGCACATGCACTGCGTCCTGTTGGGTTGCCAGAAAAGCGGCAACCTGCTGATGGTTTTCCTCCGGCAGAATGGAACAGGTGGCATACAACAACCGGCCACCCGGCTGTAGCGTTGCCCACAGGCTGTGTAACAGGCGTGCCTGTTCCTGTTGCAAGGCCGCAATGTCGGTATCCCGGCGCAACACCTTGATGTCCGGGTGACGGCGGATAACCCCGGTGGCGGAACACGGCGCATCCAGCAGGATACGCGGAAACGGCTGGCCATCCCACCATGCGTTGGTATCACCTGCGTCTGCTGCCACAACGCTTGCCACCAAACCCAGCCGGTGCAGGTTTTCCGTTACCCGTTGCAGACGGTTTTCACTGCTGTCCAGTGCCGTCACCTGCACATCCGGCGTATGCTCCAGCAAATGGCCGGTCTTGCCGCCGGGCGCGGCACAGGCATCCAGTACCCGCATTCCCGGCTGGCAATCGAGCAGGAAGGCACTGCGCTGTGCGGCAGCATCCTGCACGGATACGGCTCCCTGGGTAAAGCCGGGTAACTGTTCCACCGCCACGGGTTTGTCCAGTTGCAAGGCGCTGGCCACGCCGCGAACAGGTTCCGCATTCAACCCTGCATTTTCCAGCAATGCCCGATAAGCCGCAGCATCGTACTGACGCCGGTTGACCCGCAAGGTCATGGGCGCATGGGTATTGCTGGCCTGCACGATGTTTTCCCAATCCTTTGGCCAGGCGGTACGGATGCGTGTCAGCAACCATGCCGGGAACGCATAACGGGCAGTTTCCTGCCCATCTGCCAGCATCAGCAACTGCCCACGCTCGCGCAGGAAACGCCGCAATACACCATTGACCAGCTTTTCCGCCCATGCCTTGCGCAGTTTTTTCACCGCCTTGACGGTTTCATTGACCGCTGCATGGTCAGGGGTGCGCTGGTAAATGAGCTGGTAAAGCCCGACCCGGAGCAGGCATTCCACATCCTTGTCGGCGGCTTTCAGTGGTTTGCCCAGCAATTCCCCCAGCACGGCGCTGAAACGCTCATGCCAGCGTAAGGTGCCGAAACACAGGTCACGCAACAGTGCCTGCTCGTTGGCGGCGACTGTTTGCACCTGTGCTTGCGACAGGGCATCGGTCAGTGAATCCCCACCGTAAATGACCTGTTGCAGGATGCGGGCGGCAACGGCGCGGGTACTCAAAAGTGTGTCCCCAGCAAGGAACGGCCATTGAGGAATTCGGCTGCCGACAAACGCTTGCCGCCCGGCATTTGCAGGCTGAGGATGCGCACTGCACCATCACCTGTGGCAATATCAATGCCCTCCCTGCTTTCGGCAAGCACTTCGCCCGGATGGCCAGTGCCTGCCACTACACACGAAGCAAACACCCGCAGCAGTTGCCCCTGATACGGGGTGTATGCTGTCGGATAAGCATCGAACGCGCGGATCATGCGGTCGATCACCACTGCCGGTTGCGTCCAGTCGATCTGTGCTTCCGCTTTGTTCAGCTTGTGGGCGTAATTGGCCAGTGTATCGTCCTGCGGCTCCGCTTGCAGCTTGCCCGCTTCCAGCAATTCCAGGGTATGCAGCAAAGCTGCTGCACCATCTGCGGCCAGTTTGTCGTGGATGCTTTGCCCGCCATCCTGCGGTGTAATCGGGCACACCACCTTGTATAGCATGTCGCCGGTATCCAGCCCTGCCGCCATTTGCATGATGGTCACACCCGTTTCCACATCCCCGCTCTGGATTGCCCGCTGGATAGGCGCTGCCCCACGCCAGCGCGGCAACAATGAACCGTGGATATTCAGGCAACCGTAATGCGGGATGTCCAGCACCGCCTGTGGCAGGATCAGGCCATATGCTGCAACCACCATGACATCCGGTGCGTAAGCCCGCAGCTTGTCCTGCTCTTCCGATGCTTTCAGGGAAAGCGGTTGCCCGACAGGAATCCCCGCATCCACTGCACACTGCTTGACCGGGCCGACAACCAGCTTGCGCCCCCGTCCGGCGGGACGGTCAGGCTGGCAATACACCGCCACCACTTCATGCTGCGAACCCAGCAAGGCTTGCAAGGCGGGCACGGCGAAATCCGGCGTTCCGGCATAGACAATCCGCAGACTCATAGGGCAGCAGCCTTGGCCGAGCGCTTGGCGTGTTCCTTTTCCCACTTCTGCACGGTCTTGCGTGCCCGTTGCTGTTTGAGGGTAGACAGGTAATCCACGAATAACTTGCCGTCGAGATGGTCGATTTCATGCTGGATGCACACTGCCAGCAGGCCATCAGCATCCATTTCAAACACCTCCCCGTTGCGGTTCAGGGCACGGATACGGACACGCTCGGCACGAGTGACCTTTTCGTAATAATCGGGGACAGACAGGCAGCCTTCCTCATGCTCAACGCTACCTTCACGGCTGAGGATTTCCGGGTTGATCAGGCACAGTTTTTCGTCCTTTTTCTCGGAAATGTCGATGGTAATGATACGCTGGTGCATGTTTACCTGGGTTGCGGCCAGACCGATGCCCTGACTGGCATACATGGTTTCAAACATGTCATCGACAAATCGGCGGGTGGAATCGTCAACCGCTGCCACCGGGGCAGCTTTTTTGCGCAAACGGGGATCTGGGTGATAAAGGATAGTTAGCAATGCCATTGATCAATACCGAAAATCAAAAAGTTCTGAACGTTTTCAGGCCATAGTCTATTATAAACCGCACTGTCCAACACATAATAAACACAAGGATACCATCATGCGGCATTCCCCAACGTTTTTCTGGAAAACCCTGTTGCTCAGCACGGCTTCCGCCGCTGCCATCACAGGTTGCAGTTCCGCCCCGCCAGCCAAACCGGCATCTGACCCTTATGATGCCTATTATGGCCTGCCAGAGCGGCAATCAAGGGATATGGTGCAAATGGGCGACATTATCGTCAACCCTTCCGCACCTCGAACCTATACGGTACAAAAAGGTGACACCTTGTGGGGCATTGCCCGCAAGTTCCTCAATACCCCGTGGTACTGGCCGGAAGTCTGGGACAAAAACCAGCGCATCCAGAACCCGCACCTGATTTACCCCGGCGATGTGCTGACCCTGGATTACGCACAAGGCAGCAATGGCAAACTGGTTCCACGCATCCGTGTTGACCGTGGCGGACTGGAAGGCGAGCCGATTTCCACCCTGATCCCGTTCCTGCAATGGCCGCGCGTGCTGGATGAAGCAACCATCAAAAGTGCACCTTACATTCTGGCTTCCCAGGATGACCATCACCTGATTTCGGAAGGTGAAACCGTTTACGTGAAAAACCTGCGCCACAGTGCAGAAGGTGAGCGGTGCGCCATTTTCCATCAGAACAAGCCATTGACCGACCCGCGCACAGGTGCCTTGCTGGGCTATGAAGTCACTTACGGCGGATACGGAAAGATAGAACGCCTTGGTGATCCGGCAACTGCCAGGGTCATTGAGTCCAAACGGGAAATCTACAGCGGAGACCGGCTGTTTGCCGAGTCGGACGACACCCGCAACCTGAATGCCCCGATCCATGCCCCCGCATTCAAGGTCAGGGCTGATGTTGCTTCCCTTTACGATGCGGAAGATTTCAGTGGCACTTACATGATAGCCGCCATTAACAAGGGGCAGCGCGACCGTATTGAGGTTGGGCATACCCTCGGCATCTATGCTGGCGGAAAAACCGTGCGGGACCCTTACCAGACACAAAAACTGCGTTCCGGGGCAATAGTACCCGCCGAAACCCGGCTGCCACCGGAAAAGGTTGCGACCCTGGTCATTTACAAAGTCACGAACAACGTCAGTTACGGACTGATCATGGACGCCACCCGCGAAGTAAAACGGGGCTACAGGGTCGGCAATCCCTGAATAGCCCCAGCATTTTTATCGGATATTAACAAATAATAATATAATTATATATCTATGATTTAGTTACACTTTTTTTGCATGGACAGGAACAATCGGTTAAGCTGCCTGACGGCTATTTGATATATCTCAAATTTTGTCAGGACTGGGCACACAATCTGACAGCCACTTCCCGGTAGTGAAAATTTTTTGCTGAAACCGGGAATATTTTGGCTGACCCGTGCATCTACCCGGAAGCTGTACCGCACACAGCAGTGCTGGAAACCGGAGGAGGAGAACGGCAGGTGCACAAAGCCTGCCCCGGTCATGGCAGATTTTTATAGTGACGTTTCTGTTAGAGAGGAGGTAACCATGCGAAAGCTGTTTCGCAGCCTGGCGATTTCAACGGCAGTATCCGTACTGGCTTTGAGCGCTGGCATCCCATCTGCCTATGCCGCAGATGAGGCAAAAAAAGAAGAGAAGAAACTGACTCCAGTTGAAGAAGGCAAGGAAATTGCGTTCGACCGCAAGCTGGGTAACTGTCTGGCCTGCCACGTCATTGCAGGGGGCGATATGGCGGGCAACATCGGCCCACCACTCGCTG
>JBBIHI010000052.1:0-12971 GCA_037447095.1 Thiotrichaceae bacterium | reverse complement strand
TGGTAGGTGGCGCAAAATAGGGGCGGATCAAATCCCATTCCGCTTCACTTAAGTCACTTGGGTAGCCCATCGCCTGCTCCGAAAAAGGGCTTGATTTTACAGACTATTGATTTGCCAGACAGCCTCTAAAACTATTTACAGGTAGCGCAGCCAGATATACACGCTGGACACCGCAACGCTCAGCAACATCAGCGGAAATGCCACTTTCAGGAACGGTATGAAACGGATCGGGTGCCCCGCCCGCTCGGAAAGTCCCGCCACCACCAGATTGGCGCTTGCCCCCACCAGTGTGCCGTTACCGCCGAGGCAAGCACCCAACGACAGTGACCACCACAACGGCTCCAGGTGTGCTGCTCCGCCAAAGGCTGGAGCCATCGACTTGATCAGTGGAATCGCTGCCGCCACATACGGAATGTTGTCAACAAACGCCGACACCAGCGCGGAACCCCACAGGATCACCATTGCCGTCAGGTTGAAATTACCGCCCGTCATACCCAGCATCTCCTGTGCCAGCAGACCCAGTACACCGACCCGTTCCAGTGCATTGACCACGATGAACAAGCCTGCGAAGAAAAATATCGTCACCCACTCCACTTCCCCAAAAGTGGCATGGACGGTTGTTGACTGTTCTTCCGGGCTACGCCAGATATTGTCCAGCAACAGCAGTAATGCAGCGCCCACCAGTGCGATAGTGGCCGGTTCCAGCTCCAGTTGGTGATGTAACAGAAAACCTGCCAGTACCAGCGTCAACACAGCCAGCGCTTTGTGCAGCAAGGGTCTGTCGGTAATGGCTTCGGCTTCGTTATAGCCCATGATCAGCGCCCGGTTTTCCTCCCGCGCGTGTAAATGCCGTCCCCAGATGAAATACAGCGGAATGGCCGTAGCGATAAACACCAGCACGATAACGGGGGTAAGGTTGATCAGGAAATCGTTGAATGACAAGCCCGTGGCCGAACCAATCATGATATTGGGCGGGTCGCCGATCAGGGTGGCCGTACCACCAATGTTTGAAGCAAAGATTTCAGCAAACAGGTAGGGGTAGGGTTTGACATCCAGTGCTTCGGTAATCAACAGGGTAACGGGTGCAATCAGCAAAACCGTCGTTACATTGTCCAGGAAAGCGGACAATACGGCTGTCACCAGCATCAGCATGACCAGGATACCCCATGGGTTTGCATTGACCCGTTTCGCCGACCAGATGGCCAGATACTGGAATATGCCTGACCTGCGGGTAATGGCGACGATGATCATCATGCCGACCAACAGTCCCAGGGTATTGAAATCCACTCCTGCTACTGCCGTCTGCTGGGTCTGTATACCGCTTAACACCAGCACGCCCGCTGCCAGCGCCGCGACAATGGCACGGTTGACCTTTTCCGACATGATGACCGCGTAAGTGATCAGGAACACAATGCCTGCCAACCACATCGGGTCGAGGCCAAACATTACCGTCATAGGGGTTGTCATAATTTTGTGGTTCTCCTGCAATGATGCTGTAACCGGAATCCAACACACTTTCCTGCCCACCTTCCAGATAGGCAAGAATGTGGCTGGCCTGCGCGTGCGTACTATGGCGAATGGGGGTGTAAAAAATCTATGAGGGTCGCAAAGGTTTCTGATGGAAACCGTCCTTTTATCAAGAAAGGTGCAAGAAAAGGCTTAACGATCCTGGCGGGAGGTTCATTTGACCAGAACATCAGAATACAATCACGGGCAATAAAGAGTCCCAGCCAGAGTTGAGGGAAATACTCAGTCATTGGCGCTAAGGAGTAAAAATTATGCAAATGGGTAAAAGCGAAGGGCGTAATGTCGCCATTCTGTTTGCGACGCTGATGTTGTTCTGGCTGATGCTGAGCAGCAGGCTGGATGCGGACATCCTCATTGTGGGCAGTATCACTTCACTCGCCATCGCGGTGCTGTACAGGGACGGCCTGTCTTTCTTCACCGAATTCCGCTTTACGCCCGCCGCCATCGTGGCTGGTTTCCGTTACTACGGCTATTTCTTCAGGGAACTGTTCAAATCCAATGTCAAGCTGGCGGCCATCGTGCTGTCGCCTTCCCTGCCGGTCGAACCCGCCATCGTCAAGGTGCGCACCAAACTGAAAACCCGCATGGGTCGGCTGATGCTGGCCAATTCCATCACCCTGACGCCGGGTACGCTGACGGTCGAAATGGATGGCGAGTGGCTGTATATACACTGGGTCAGGATGGAAACCGACGATATTGAAGAAGCCACCGCCTGCATTGTCAGCGGGTTCGAGTCCTATCTTGAGGTAATGTATGGTTGATGTGCTGATTATGCTGGCCGCCGGATTGTCTGGGGTTGCCTTTTTGCTGGCGCTGGGACGTTTCATGCTGGGGCCGTCGCGCTTTGACCGGGTGGTGGCGTTTGACGTGCTGACCGTCGTTGCCATTACCTTTATCGTGCTGGCGGCGCTGCTGGAAAAGCGCGGCGTGTACCTGGATGCGGCGCTGGTGTACGCGCTGCTGTCCTTCCTCGGGGTCATTTCCATTGCCCGCTATCTGGAGGGGCGTTTCTGATGAGCCTACTGTTTGATCTTGTCGGCGGCGTTTTGCTGGTGTGTGGCGCTACCTTCCTGCTGCTTGGCGGGTTGGGGTTGGTGCGGATGCCGGACATTTACAACCGCATCCAGGCCGGGACGAAAGCCACCACGCTGGGCACGCTGTTCACGCTGGCGGGCGCGGCCTGCCTGCAACCGGAATGGGGCTGGAAACTGCTGTTGATCGGCTTGTTCCTGATTTTTACCAACCCGGTGGCCGCGCAGGTGCTGGCGCGTACCGCCCACCGTCGCAACGCTGGAAAGTCACCGCTGACCAGGGTTGACCGTCTGGCCGAGGACAGGGAGGACGAGGCATGAATACGGTGCTATTTATTATCGGCCTGCTGCTGGCGGCGGCCACTATCGGCGCCGCCTGGGTCACCATCCACGTTGGCCGGATTTCCAGCGCGATGCTGGCGGCGGGGCTGGTCAGCCTGTTTGCCTCGGTGTTGTTCCTGTTGCTGGCGGCTCCCGATGTAGCGATGGCGGAAGCGGCCATCGGCAGCGGCCTGACCACCTTCCTGTTTTTCTTTGTGCTCGGACGGGTGCGGGGAGGTAAGGACAATGATTAGGAAGTTTGCCGTTTTTCTGCTGTTGCTGGGGCTGGCGGGTATTTTCGTTCACCTGTTGCAGGGTTATACACCGGCGACTGAACTGAACCAAACCGCCCGTTATTATGCAGAACACGCCGAGCCGGATCTGGGTGCAGCCAATATTGTCACCGCCATCGTCGTAACCTGGCGCGGGCTGGATACGCTGGGGGAAGTCACCGTGCTGTTCCTGGCGTCGGCCATTATCGGCATCGTGCTGGCGCATGGGGAAAAACAGCAGCGCTCCCTGCAACGCAAGTTGCCGCCTTCCGGCGAATTGCTCACCACCGGCAGCCGCTTGCTGACGCCGCTGATCCTGTTGTTCGGCGCTTATGTATTCGTCAACGGCCATCTGACGCCCGGTGGCGGGTTTCAGGGCGGGGCGATCCTGGCTTCTGCTGCACTGCTGTTGCTGCTGACCGACCCGCTCAAGCGTTTCAGCCACATGCTGATCTCGGTGATTGAATCCATTTCCGGGCTGGTATTCGTCGGCGTTGGCGTGCTGGGCCTGTTGCTGGCGGCGGACGGCTTTCTGGATAACCGCATCCTGCCGACCGGCGCGTTTGGCACGCTGTTTTCCGCCGGGGCAATCCCGCTGATCTACAGTTTCGTCGGCCTCAAGGTTGGGGCTGAATTTACCTCAATGTTGTCCAATCTGGCAGAAACGGAGAAATCATAATGGACTGGATTGCAATCGCCACGGGTTTCATCCTGATCCTGATGGGGCTGTATGGCGCACTGACCCACAGCAATATCCTGCGCATGATCGTTTCATTCAGCGTGGCCGATACCGGGGTAAACCTGGTGTTGGTGGGGGTAGGTTATATGCACGGGCGCACCGCGCCAATTCTGGACAAGGCTGTTTCCACTGCTGAGGCAGTTACCCGCATTATCGACCCGGTGCCACAGGCGCTGGTGCTGACCGCGATCGTCATCGGTCTGGGGATCACCGCGATGATGCTGACCTATGCCTACAAGCTGTATGAAGAAAAAGGCACGCTGAACATCGCCAAATGCAGGGATCTGAAATGGTAAGTCCGCTCTATATCATTGCCGCCGGACTGGGTGGCGCTTTCCTGCTTGGCCTGCTGCCGGAGAAGTGGCGCACTGCTGCTTACGGCGTCACGCTGCTGGCGCTTGCCGCGATGGCGGGGATTGCCGGAAGCTGGCTGTATGCGTTTGCCGTGCAGGGTCTGCCGGGCGTGGAAATTTTCACTGCTGGAACCCGGCCTCCGTTTGCGATCAATTTTCGAGCCGGGATGGCGGAGGCCGCGCTGGCGCTACTGATCACCATGATTGGCCTGCACTCTGCGCTGTATATGAAAAATATCCTGTTCAAGCAGGGGCGGCGGGCGATGGCGGTGCTGCTGATTTTCATCATGGCGCTGTGCGGGGTCATTTTCACCCGCGACGTGTTCAACCTGTTCGTGTTCATGGAACTGACAGTGATCGCCTCTGCCGGGCTGGTACTGTTGTCGGTTGACCGGCGGGCGCTGGGAGCGGGTCTCAAATACCTGATCGTGTCGCAGGTGATGAGCATCCTTACCCTGGTTGGCATTATCTTCCTGTATCACGTCACCGGCTCGCTGAATATCGACGATATGGCGGCGGCGCAAATCAACACGCTGCAAGGCGGAGCGATGGCGTTTTTCCTGCTGTTCATGGCGGTGCTGGCCGAGTTGAAACCGTTTCCGGCCAATGGCTGGGCGCTGGATATTTATGAATCGGCGCATCCGGCGTTTTCGGCCATTTTCTCCTCTGCATCCGGCGGCGCAACCCTCTATGCGGCTGACAAGCTGTTACAGATTGGCGGGGATACATGGCTGCCAGCAGTAACGGTGATCGGTATTGTGACCTTTATTGCCGCCAATATTTTCGCGCTGGTGCAAAACAACGACAAGCGCTTGCTGGGTTATTCCTCCATCGCACAAGTTGGCCTGCTGCTGGCAGTGGTGGGGCAACGCGATATTTTGGGCGACAGTTACTACTACATCGTGGGTGGTATCCTGTTAGCCCATGCGGTGTCCAAGGCAGGGCTGTTCTGGCTGTCAGGACTGGTGGCGAAACGTGAGCTGACTGACTGGGCAGCGTTGCGTAATCAGCCGGTGCTGGTGTTTGCGTTTGCCACCTTCCTTGCCCTGCTGGTCGGCTTGCCGCCCTTCCCCGGCTTCTACGCCAAGTGGGATCTGGCGCATCATCTGGCGGCGGATGGCAGGTTGTGGCTGCTGGGCCTGATCCTGTTCGGGGCACTGGTGGAAGCAGCGTATCTGTTCCGCTGGTTTGGTTACGTCATCAAACGCGAGGCTGATGAAAACGGGCTGACATGGCAGTCCATCAAATCCGATGTGGCGTTCAGCGCAGTCATCGTTGCATGGTTGCTGGCGTATCTGTGGGGCTATTTGTCCGGCCACGGCAACCTGTTGCACGCGATTCCGCTGCTGTTTGCGCTGGCGTTCCTGCCACTGGAGTGGCTGCCTGCGAAAATCAAGAATGTGCTGGCGATTGGTGGCTTGTTGTATTGGTTCTACCTCAACTATCCGTCCTACAACCCGCTGCACCTGATATTCGCGGCGGTGATGTTGCCCGGCGGGGCGCTGATCCTGTTGGCCAGTTTCCAGACGCAGAAGCGGCGCATCGGTTTCTACCCTGCCGCCATGCTGATGTTTGCTGGCCTTGCCATGCTGATCAACGCGCAGACTTCCTTCGACTTCTTTGCGGCATGGGAAACCTTGACGGTGGGTTCCTACTTCCTGATCCTGCGCGGCAAGTATTCCGAGCCTCATGCGCTGTCGTATCTGGTGTTCTCACTGGGCGGCGCGTTCCTGATCCTGGCCGGTTTTTCCATCGCTGCACAGGGAACGCCTGAGTTTCCGCTGGCAGCACTGGCGCAGGTGGCGCAACCGTATGCACCGTGGGTATTCGCGATGCTGGCGATTGGTTTCATGACCAAAACCGCAGCAGTGGGCGTGCATATCTGGCTGCCCGGCGCACATGCCGAGGCGGAAACCGATGTATCACCGATGGTGTCCGGCATCCTGCTGAAAGCGGGTCTGTTCGGCCTGTTCACGTTGCTGATCACCATGGGCAAGCAGCAACTTTACGGGGTGGAACTGACCCATGTGATGCTGTGGATCGGCGCAATCTCGGCGCTGATCGGCAACCTGATGGCGATTTTCCAGGAAGACGCCAAACGCCTGCTGGCCTATTCCTCCATCGGACAGATGGGTTACGCGGTGTTCGGTCTGGCGCTGATGAACCATCTGGGCTGGCTGATGGCGTTGATGTTTGTCATCAACCACTACATTTACAAATCCATGCTGTTCCTGTCCGTTGGTGGCGTTGCCAAGCGTACCGGTACGCGCCTGATGTACCGCATGGGAGGGTTGATCACGCTGATGCCGCTGTCGTTCATCGCGGTGCTGATCGGCATCATTGCGATGTCGGGCGTGCCGCCGCTGTCCGGCTTTGGCGGACGCTGGATTTTCTACAACGCGATCATGACCACGGATTACCGTTTGCCGCTGGTGATTATTTTCATCGCCGGACCAATTGCGTTCCTGTACCTGTTCCGGTTGATCCACACCATCTTCCTCGGCCAGCTGAAGGATGAAATGCGCAAGATCAAGGAAGCGCCGTTCTGGATCATTTTGCCGCAGATGATTTTCGTCGCCGCGCTGATGGTGTTTGCGCTGGTTCCGGGTCTGGCGCTGCGCAAGGTCGACGCCTACATGTCGCAGTTCTTCGAGGGTAACGGCAGTTTGCACTGGGAAGGTCTGACCATTACCAGCCAGTTCGGTTACTGGAGTCCGGTGCAGATCATGATCGTGATCGGGGTAATTTTCATGACGCTGTTCCTGTGGCTGTTGTTCGTCAATCGCAAGGCGCAGAAGGTGAAGCAATTCAATATCGTGTTTGCAGGCGAACGCCCGTACCGCCCGGAAACTACTCATTATGCGTGGAACTTCTTCGCGCCCTATCGCAAGGCACTGGGTTTCCTGACCGAGCCGCTGGTCGAGCGGTTCTGGGCAGCCGTGGCGGAACTGCTGCATTCGGCTGCCGACATCCTGCGGCGTTTCTATACCGGCAATGGCCAGACTTACGCGATTCATTTGCTGGGCTTCGTGATCATTGTCTACGTACTGTGGATGGGGGGTAAGTCATGATGCAGGCACTCGAAAGCTTCAACTGGATGCGCATCCCGTATGCCTTGCTGACGGTTTTCATCGTGTTCAACTTCGGTTTCCTGATGAACGCCACGATCCAGAAAATCGCGGCGCGGGTCGGGCGGCGGCATGGCATTCCGGTATGGCAGAACTATGTTGATTTGATTAAGAACTATGCGCTGCGCACCTCCATTACCCACGGGGTGATGTTCTACCTGGGGCCGGTGTTCCGCCTGTCTGGCGGGATTGGCTTGCTGCTGTTCGTGCCAATCATTTATGGCTCGGACATGTTCAGCAACTTCTCGTTTACCGGTGACCTGATCCTGGCGCTGTACTTTGTGTTCTTCGGCACGCTGGGCATGGCGTTGGGCGCGGCGGAAAGCGGCCATCCTTATTCTGCCATCGGCATTACCCGTGGCCTGTCGCAGATGACGGCGGCGGAACTACCATTTGCGCTGGCGGTGTATTCGGTAGCGCTGCAATACCAGACGCTTTCCATCACCGATATCGTCGCGGCGCAACAGGGCGGCGTGCTGCACTGGACGGTGTTCACCAACCCACTGGCAGTGGCGGCGGCGATGCTGTCGTTCCTCGGCTCGATGATGCGCCCGCCGTTTGACGTGGTGCTGGCACCGCAGGAAATCCCTATCGGCCCACCGACCGAATACCATTCCTCCTTCCTGGCCATGATGCAGACCAACCGGGCGCTGTTCCCGGTCGCCAAGATGGCGGTGTACACCAGCCTGTTCTTTGGCGGCGCGGCAAGCTGGCCGGTGTTTTTCCTCAAGGTATTCCTGTTGTACATGTGGTCGGCGTTTGTCGGTGTGGTGTTCCCGCGTTTCCGTGTGGAACAGTCGATCCGCTGGTTTTTGATCTGGGCGGTGCCGCTGGGCATCATCTCCATCCTGTTGGTGTAATGCTATGAAAGAAGAACTACTCAAACGTGTGGTGAAAACGCCCGACGGTCAGGAGATCGAAGTCGAGCCGCTGCTGGACTATTACTGCCAGGAAGGTCCGACCGTACAACCGCCCGCTTACACGGCCATTATCGAAAAGCTGTTCAACTGGGCGCGTTCCGAATCCTTGTGGATTCTGGGATTCGGCACCGGCTGCGGAGCAATCGAGATGCGCCCGCTGATGACGCCGCGTTTCGACGCCTACCGTTACGGCATCCAGTGGCGGCCTACCCCGCGCCAATCCAACCTGTTCGTGATTTCCGGCTATTTGTCAGTGAAAACGCTCAAGCGCGTGATCCGTTCCTACGAGCAGATGCAGGGGCCGAAATACGTGGTGGGCTTAGGGTCATGCACCATCAACGGCGGCATGTACTGGGATTCCTACAACACCATCAAGCGGCTGGACGATTACCTGCCGGTGGATGTATACATCGCGGGCTGTATGCCGCGCCCGGAAGCATTACTTGCCGGGTTTGAAGAACTGAAAAAGATCATCCGCGCAGGCAAGGCGGAAGGCGCTAACAAGTATGCCGAGAACTTTGAATGGTACAAGGCAAACCAGAAAAGCGTCATCCACGACTGGGACATGCCGGACTACAACTGGTGATGGGTATGCAGGCACTTTACGACACATTGAAACAGCGTTTTCCGCTCGGCGAACTGACGGTGCAACGTGACAATCTGGCTTTCATCACGGTGGAAGCGGTTCGACTGTATCCGCTGCTGCGTTACCTGCGTGACCACGAAGGCTTCAGCCATCTGGTACTGCTGACGGCGGTGGACTGGCTGGAAGATAAGCAGTTCCAACTCACCTACCTGTTGCACAACCGCCCCAACTGTCAGGACGTGGGCATCCGCGTCATGATCCCGCGCGACAAACCCGAGATGGAAAGCATCCACGACCTGTGGGCAGCAGCGGCCACCTACCAGCGCGAACTGCATGAAATGTTCGGCATCGACTTCCCCGGCAGCCCGCGCCTGACGGAAGAATTCATTCTGGAAGGCTGGCATGACACCCCGCCCTACCGGCGTGATTTCGACACGCTGGAATACGCGCGTGAAACCTATCGCGACCGCCCCGGACGTGAAACCCGCGACCCTGCCGCGCACATGAAACAACAACTGTACGGGGACAAAGGCAATGTTTGAATTAGACCGCAGCCAGTACCCGCAAAAGAAACCGGACGGCACGCTGGACATTGACCTCAGCTCCGGCAAATACCTCAAGCTGTGGCAAGGCCCGCAGCACCCCGGCATTACCGGCAACATGGCGATTGAGTTGACCGTGTGCGGCGACGAAGTGGTGGAAGGCCGCACTCACGTCGGCTACCTGCATCGCGGCTTTGAAAAGCTGATGGAACGCCGCACCTTCATGCAGTGCTTCCCTATCGTCTGCCGTATCTGCGTGCCGGAACCGGATTTCAACGAATACTGCTACGCCGCCGCCGTGGAAGAACTGGCAGGGCTGGAAGTACCGGAAATGGCACGCTGGATTCGTACCCTGATTCTGGAAATGGGGCGTATCAACAGCTACATGATGTACCTTGGTGGTCAGGCAGGCGCACTCGGCCTTGGCGTGATCGGTCAATGGACGACGTATGTGCGCGACCTGATGCTCGACCGTTTCGAGGAACTGACCGGCGCGCGCATTTACCACATGTTCATCATTCCCGGCGGCGTGCGCGACAGCTTCCCGGATGGTTTCGCAAAACGCATGGAAGAAACCTTGCAGGAGTTTGAAAGCACTTTGGCCGATGTCGAGCGGGTCATGTTCCACAATGCCGTGTTCAAGAAACGCACCGTCGGCGTCGGCGTGATCGAACCGGGCTGGATTGACCAGTACGGCATCACCGGTCCCAACGCACGCGCGGCGGGTGTGCCTAACGATGTGCGCAAGGATCATCCTTATCTGGTCTACCCCGAACTCGACTTCGAGATCGTTACCGGCAAGAACTCCGACATTTTCACCCGCGCCGATGTACGCCGCCGTGATGCGTTGCTGTCCATCGACCTGATCCGGCAAATACTCGCGAAAATGCCCAAAAGCGGCCCGGTCATGACCAACCTGCCGAACGTGCTGCACTGGAAAATTCCGCGTGGCGAAACTTACGTGCGTGGCGAATGTTCACGCGGCGAATACGGTTACTACCTCGTTACCGATGGCAGCGGTTATCCGCGCCGGGTGAATGTGCGTGGGCCGTCCTACACCCATTCCATCGCGCTGTTTGAACGCATGGTGGTCAACGCCAATATTTCCGACGTTGCCGCCTTACTGGTGTCGCTCCATACCTATCCGCCGGAGATCGAACGATGATCCGAGACGTGCTATCCCCCTTCACCGCGTGGAAAAACCTGTTCCGCGAACCGGTGACCATCAAGGACCCGCTCAACGAGCGCCCCGGTTCCGCGCGCTATCGCGGCTTTCACCGCAACGATCAGGAGCTGTGCATCGGTTGCGGCACTTGCGAAACCATCTGCCAGAACGGCGCGATCGATATGCTGCCGGTGGAAGGTACTCCAGCCAAGCTGGGCGATTCCGGCCTGCGCCCGCGCATTGACTACGGGCGCTGCTGCTGGTGCGCCTTGTGCGTAGACGTGTGCATGACCGGCTCGCTTACCATGTCCAACGAATACAAGTGGATAGAGAGCGACCCCGACAAATACCTTTATATGCCCGGTGTGGACAAGAAGCACTGGGACGATTCCGAATTGGGCTACCGGCGTCACGAAGAGAAGCATCTGATGCCACTCGAACGGGTGGACATGCCGGAACTGAAACCGTCGGCGCGGATGGATTCCTTCGTTGAAATGGTCAAGGGTTACGACATCGCGCAGGCGCAACTGGAAGCCGACCGCTGCGTATCCTGCGGGCTGTGCATCGCCACCTGTCCGGCACACATGGCGATTCCCGATTACATCAAGGCGGTGCGCGACGGCGATTATGACCGGGGCGTGCAACTGCTGTATGAAACCAACCCGTTTTCACAAGTGTGCGGGCGCGTTTGCACCCATCGCTGTGAAGACTCCTGCGCGGCGCGCCACGAAGGCGACCCGATTGCGATCCGCTGGCTTAAGCGCCACATCATTGATCAGGTTCCACAGGAGCGCGTACTGGAGCTGATTGGCAAACCAGCCGCCCCGACCGGCAAAAGCGTTGCCATTATTGGCGCTGGCCCTGCTGGCCTGACCGCCGCTTTCGACCTTGCCCGCATGGGTCATGCAGTCACTGTATTTGAAGCACAGGCGGCTGGCGGCGGCATGACCCGTTATGGCATCCCCGAATATCGCCTGCCCTATGATGCACTGGACAAGGACATTGCCGTGATCACCGCGATGGGTGTGGACATCAAATACAACCACCGCGTCGGCACGGATATTTCCATGCAACAACTGGAAAGCGACTACGACGCTGTGGTACTGGCGATTGGCCTGCATCAGGGGCGTTCTACCCGTATCCCCGGTTCCGACCATCTGCAGGTACGCAAGGCGGTTGATTTGCTGCGCCAGATTACCAACGGTGAAAACATCGACGCACCCAAATCCATGGTCGTGATTGGTGGTGGTAACGTGGCGATGGACATTGCCCGCAGCATGGCGCGCCTGCAATTGCAGCAACACGGCAACATCAACATCACCCTGACCGCGCTGGAAGACAAGGCGCATTTCCTCGCCGACCCGGTTGAGATCAAGGAATCCATCGAGGAACAGATCAACATCCTCGACAGCCGTGGCCCGCGCGAATGCGTGTTTGATGCTGGTGGCAAGCTGCTTGGCCTGAAAACCTGGAAAGTGCTGTCGATATTCGACGAACAACGCCGCTTCGCCCCAAAATACGACGAGTCCGACGAGCAAATCCATGAAGGCGAAATGGTGGTTGAAGCCATCGGTCAGATGGCGGATGTCAGCATCCTCGGTGACGCACTCACCGAGAAGCTGGAATGGAATCGTGGCCGTATCCTGATCGACCCCAACGGACGCACCTCCGAAAACTGGCTGTGGTCAGCAGGCGATTGCGTCAAAGGCCCGGATGTCATCAATGCCGTAGCCGACGGACACCGCGTGGCGGCCAGCATCCACAGCGTACTCACCCAACAGGAGGCAAGAACATGAGCAGTGAAGCCAACATTGAACGGCTAAAGAGCAAAACCACCCTGAAGGAAATCCTCGAAGTCGCCACCGAGTTTGAACGTACCGCGCATGATTTCTACACTACCCTCGCCCCCAAGGTACGCAAGAATATCCGCTGGCTGGTAACAGAACTGGCCGAGGAAGAACAACGCCACTTCGACCTGTTTACCGAACTGGCGAAACGCAAGGATATTGATGAAGAGCTGAAAGCCGAGATCGAACGCCCGGTCAGCGACAACAGGTTTTCCGACTGCATTCATCTGCCGGATTTGGGTGAACAGCCGGATGATCAGGCCGTGCTGCAATACGCGCTGATGCGGGAACATGCGGCGATGGAACAATATCACTCACTGGCGCAAAGTACGCAGCCAGGGCCGATCCACGACCTGTTCCTGTTCCTCGCCAATGAGGAAACCAAGCACAAGAATGAGCTTGAGAAGGTTTATTATACTTTAACCGCCCATAATTGCTGATTTTTCGAAGGTCTGAAAATTGAGCGTTAGCAAGGAATCCAGCGCTTTCTTATGGGTCGTGTGGGTTTGCGCCAAACATGCATCAATGGTCCGGGTAAAC
>JBBIHI010000051.1:0-12993 GCA_037447095.1 Thiotrichaceae bacterium | reverse complement strand
AATAGGCCAGGATCGGCGTGCGTGAATGCGCCGCCGGGCGCAGCCGCACCACATGCGGCGACAGGTTGACGGGACGATCGAATTTGTAAACGGTACGGTGATTTAAAGCGACATGAATACTCATTGATAACCCTTTAGTTTTAAAGCCCCTCTCCCCTTGAGGGGGAGGGGTTTGGGGTGAGGGGTATCTTACCCCTGCATTTGTTGTTGACCCGCATGATCGGGATAGAACCACGTTTTGGCGATTTCATTATGCAGCCCACCCAGTTCCACCTGGAAATAGTCCATCAGAGTATGTACCTGACCGGCAGGAATACTGCTGAGGTCTTGCACTTCCAGATGGTCGAAAATGCTTTGCGCCATCGTCATGGGGGATGCCGGGTCAGGCAGGTAACGCATCCGCCGCCCCATGGCGGAGAGCGAATAACCAACCGAGCCGGGGAATACCTTGTCGGTCAACAGGAAGTTCATGACCCGCAAGCCGTTTACCCGTGGGTGGACATGCTGCAAATACATTTGCCGTGCATTCAGGGCTTGCAGCAGGGTCGTCCACAGGATGCCTTCGTACTTGCGTAACATTTCGCTGCGCTCTTCGGACAGCAGCAGCGAGGTCATTTCCAGAATACGGCTGGTCATGTCGGCACGTTCCAGATGCCTGCCGATCTGCATGAAATCGAAGCTGTGGTCGCGGCTCATGTGGCTGTCGAGCGCACCGCGTATGCATTGGCAATGTTTCATCACTTCACGCAGCAGGCTTTGCCGGTTATGGCGCTGGGTAATGCGCGGCAGGCTTTCCTTCATCAGCAAGTGAATCTGGTTGGCCTGTTCCCAGACATCTTCGGGCAACACATCCAGCGAGGTGCGCACGTTTTCGCGCACATTCGCCAGCGAACTGGCCAGTGAGGCGGGGTTGTTACGGTCGGCAATCAGGAACTGCATGATATTGGTCTCTGTGCCCCAGTCGTAATGCTGGCGGAACAGGCTTTCCGCATTGAACAGGCGGATCAGGGTGTACCAGTTGATTTCCATGCGCCCTGGTAAATCCATCAGCAAGGTCGTGTGTACGCTGATCAAACGGGCGGTTTTTTCGACACGCTCCAGATAACGTGCCATCCAGTAAATGCGTTCTGCAACTCGGGATAACATCAGATTTCCTCCCCATCCATGTTGCGGGTGTCGCTGTCGCCGACGATCCAGGTGTCTTTGCTGCCGCCGCCTTGCGAGGAATTGACCACCAGTGAGCCTTCCACCAGTGCCACGCGGGTCAGGCCACCGGGGGTGACGAAAATGTCCTTGCCGCTGAGGATGAACGGGCGCAAATCGACATGGCGTGGGGCAATGCCTTTTTCGGTAGCCGTCGGTGTGACCGACAGGCTCAGGGTCGGCTGGGCGATGTAATTATTGGGATTTTCCTGAATCAGTTGGCGGAACTCTTCCACTTTGTCCGGGGTGGAATGCGGCCCGACCAGCATCCCGTAGCCGCCGGATTCATTGGCCGGTTTCACCACCAGTTCGGCCAGATGTTCCAGCACGTATGCGCGGTCTTCATCGCGGCGGCACACCCAGGTCGGCACGTTGGGCAGGGTGGGTTCCTCACCGAGGTAATAGCGGATCATGTCCGGTACGTAGGCGTAAATCACCTTGTCATCGGCGACGCCACATCCCGGTGCATTGGCGATGGCGACCTTGCCTTCCTTCCATGCCCGCATGATGCCGGGGACGCCGAGCATGGAGTCGGCGCGGAACACTTCCGGGTCAATGAAGTCATCGTCGATGCGCCGGTAGATCACGTCGACCCGCTCCAGCCCGCTGATGGTTTTCATGTAGACGTAACCATCTTTGCCAACGCTCAGGTCGGCGCCTTCCAGCAGCACCAGACCGGCCTGTTGGGCGAGGTAGGCGTGCTCGAAATAGGCCGAGTTGTAAATGCCGGGGGTCATCAGGGCAATGGTCGGGTTGTCCAGGTCGGGGCGTAACGAAGCCAGCATTTCATACAGGTGCGCGGGATAATCGCTGACCGGGCGGATCGGCAGGGTATTGAAGATTTCCGGAAGGACACGCTTGGTGATATTGCGGTTTTCCAGCATGTAAGCCACGCCGGAAGGGACGCGCAGGTTGTCTTCCAGCACGTACATGATGCCATCGCTATGGCGCACCAGATCGGAGCCGCAAATATTGGCCCATACACCATGCGGGGGCGTAATGCCGACACAGGCTTCGCGGTAGCCCTTGGATTGCATCACCACATCTTCCGGGATTACCCCATCCTTGATGATTTGCGCACCATTATAGATGTCCTGAATGAACCGGTTTAGGGCACGGATACGTTGCTTCAGCCCTGTTTCGGTGCAGTCCCATTCAGTGGCAGGGATGATGCGTGGAATGATGTCGAATGGCCAGGCACGGTCGATATTGCCCGCATCGCTGTAGACGGTGAAGGTAATGCCCATTTCACGGATCACAGCTTCCGATTCCTGGACGCATTGCTGGAACCGCTCAGGCGTAAGATTCCTAATGTAATCAACCAGTTTGTAGCTTGCCTCGCGGGGCTGATGTTGCGCGGCAATCAGCTCGTCGTAATAAGTGCCAGGGTTGTAGGCATTCCATTCTTGTTTCATATGATTTCCAGACATTCATGGCAATTGAATAAGCGCACCAGCCAGTGGTGCTGCCTCTGGAAATGGTCTGCAATATGCGTGCCTAGGGTGCCGGGTCGGTGCTATCCGGGGTATTGATGACCACCAGCTTGCCGGGGTCGATTTCCAGCAATTGTTGGGCAATGTCTGCGCTGATCAGGCAGCGCTTGCCTTCCAGGAAAGTGATGGCCAGTGCGCCGTCAGCCAACTGTTGCTGTTGTTCGGCGGTGACGTACAGGTATTTGATGTTGTCGCCAACCGCGAAATTATAGCGGATGTCGGCATCTTCACGGTTTTGCAGCTTGTCTTGCAGCAGGGCGTGGACTTTTTCCCGGAGTTCCTTTTTGCGGGCGGCACGTTCGCGGGCAAGCCTTTCCTGCTCGTGGCGTTCCGTGCGTTCCAGTTGCTCACGCTCGCGGTAAAACGTTTCCAGGTCGGAAGGTTCTTGCGCCGGTTTGCCGGGTTTCTTGTCTGGTCTGGCAGGTTTGTTAGGTGAGGCTTTGCCGCCATTTTTCTTGGTTTGCGCCGGTTTGTCGGCTTTGGGAGGCTTCTGGTTTGCCTGTTCTACCTGTTCCTTTGTCACCAGACCTGCGTTGAGCAGTTGGTCGCGAAGTGAGAGTGAGTGTGCCATGTTTTTTTGAGCAATTGTCGTATGTTGCAGTGCAAGGTAGTGTGTTCTGTCAGGGACAGCCGCTATAATACCTTGGTTTTTAGCCATCAAGTAGGGTGTATGATATGAATATTGATAAAATTCCTGTCGGCAAGGATGTGCCTGATAGCATAAACGTCATTATCGAAATTCCGGCACTTTCCACGCCGGTCAAATACGAACTGGACAAGGAAAGCGGGGCGCTGTATGTAGACCGTTTCATGTCTACACCCATGTTCTACCCGGCCAATTACGGTTTCATCCCGCATACCCTGGCGGAAGATGGCGACCCAACCGATGTGCTGGTCATTTCACCCACCCCATTGATGCATAGCTGTGTTGTTCCGGTGCGTCCGGTCGGTATGCTGCGGATGTCCGATGAGTCCGGCGTGGATGCCAAGATTGTGGCAGTGCCCGCGCACAAGCTGTCTTCCGGTTATCGCCATATTGATTCCTATACCCAGTTGCCAAGCCTGCTGATCCAGCAGATCCAGCATTTCTTTGAGCGTTACAAAGAGCTGGAACCCGGCAAATGGGTCAGGGTGGAGGGCTGGAGCGATGCGGATGAGGCCAAGGCGGAAATCCTCGCCAGTATTGCCCGTTACAATGAACATCCATCCGACCCGGCGCTTTAAGTTTTCTGAACTCGCGTTATTCCAACTGCGTCTGATACACTTACATGCTGCTGCCCCGTTCAGGGGCAGTGGTTTTTAGGGAAAATAACCATTAACTTGATATTGGCACACAGTTACAGCATTCATGGGCGAACGACTTTCAATTAAAACAGAACGCGATGAACAACAGTTGTTTAATGCCCGCCTGATTGTTGCCGCAATCCTTATCCTCTTGTTCCTGTTGGGCATTGTTGCCCGCGCCTACCATTTGCAGGTGCTCCAGTACGACAAGTACGCAGAATTGTCACGGGAGCACTATCAGAAGCGTATTCCTATTCCGCCGAATCGTGGGCGAATTTATGACCGTAATGGCGCGGTATTGGCGGATAGCCATGTCCAGTATGTGCTGGAAGTCGTGCGGGACAGCATCGGCGATGAGAACGGTGACGGCAAAACCAATCTTGATGATCTTGACGGTACCATCCAGCGTCTGGGCAAACTGATTAGTTTGTCCGACAAGGATTTGCGGATTTTCCGCCAGGATGCCCTCCGTTTCAAATACCAGCCAATCCCCATCAAGGAAAACCTGACCGAGGAAGAAGTGGCCAAATTCTCGGTGAACCGTTCCCGTTTTCCTGGGGTCAGTGTCGATGTCAGGATGGAACGCTACTATCCGTTGCACGAAGTTGCCAGCCATGTCATTGGTTACGTTGGCCGCATTGATGAGCGTGACCTCGAAAAGCTGAACAAGGACGAATATCTGGGAACCAGCCACATTGGCAAGACCGGTGCGGAAGCCTCCTACGAGGATTTGCTGCATGGCAAGGCGGGTTATCATCTGGTGGAGGTCGATGCCCACGGCAAACAGCAGTCGGTGATGGATGAAAAGTCCCCGATAGGGGGGCAGGATTTGTACCTGGGGCTGGACATCAAACTCCAGATGACGGCGGAAAAGCTGTTGAAGGATGAGGGACGTGGCGCACTGGTGGCCATTGACCCCAAAACCGGGGAAATCCTCGCGCTGGCCAGTGTACCGACCTTTGACCCCAACCTGTTTATCAACGGCATTTCCCGCAAGGATTATACTGACCTGAATACCAACCCCGACCGGCCATTGTATAACCGCGCCTTGCAAGGGGTTTATCCGCCAGGTTCGACCATCAAGCCGATGGCGGGTATGGCCGGGTTGATCAGTGGCACCATCGGGCCGGGAACCAGGGTTAATGATCCGGGCTATTTCCGTCTGGCAGGGCAGGCGCATGTGTTCCGCTGCTGGAACAAGCGTGGTCACGGTTCAGTGGATGTGAGGCTGGCGATCACGCAATCCTGCGATACCTTTTTCTATAGCCTTGCCTACCGTATGGGGATAGACAAGTTTTCCAGCTACATGAGCAAGTTCGGTTTCGGTAGCAGGACTGGGGTGGATTTGCCCTCGGAATCTTCCGGCCTGATGCCCAACCCGGCATGGAAAGAAAAGCGCTACAAGTCATTCTGGTATCCGGGGGATACGGTCAGTGTCGGTATCGGTCAGGGTTACTGGCTGGCAACGCCACTGCAACTGGCACATGCCGCCACGGTCATGGCAAACCGTGGCTTGCGGGTGAAGCCGCATGTCCTGCGTGGCATGAAAGTTGGGGGCAAGCAGGATCTGCAACTGGTAAAGCCGGAATACCTTGAACCGGTCAAGGCAGATGAAAAATACTGGAATCTGGCGATAGCCGGGATGGAAGGGGTCATGATGCCGGGCGGTACAGCCCGTGGGGCGGGTGCGGGTGCCGCTTACCGCATTGCCGGTAAGACCGGGACGGCGCAGGTATTTGGCTTGTCTGGCGGCAAATATAACGCCGGGCGGATTGCCAAACGCCTGCGTGACCATGCGCTGTTCGTCGGGTTTGCCCCGGCGGATGACCCGAAAATTGCCGTTGGTGTGATTGTTGAAAATGCACGGGGTAGTGGCGGGCATACGGCTGCGCCATTGGCACGGAAGGTGATGGACGCTTACTTGCTGAAAAAATATATTGGCGAGGATGGGGGCGGGGAAACGACCGACGCCACCAAACCGGATGCAGCTACGCCTGACGCAGCCAATACTGCACCGCCGGAGGATGATCCGCATGATTAGGTATGTTTTGCCGGACTGGTTCTTCAAGGTATTCCAGCGGGTTGATCCGGTGTTGCTGGCGGGTTTGTCATTACTGGTCTTTATGGGGTTGACGACCTTGTTCAGTGCCACCGATGCCGACCTGGACCAGGTTTCCCGGCAGGCCATTCATTTCACGATCGGTCTGGTGATGATCGTCATTTTTTCCCAGATACAAAGCAAGACCTTGCGGCAGTGGGCAATCTGGCTGTACGGGGCGGGCGTTTTCCTGCTGATCCTGGTGCTGTTGGTCGGGGTGCAGAAGAAAGGGGCGCAACGCTGGCTGTCGCTTGGGGTGGACATCCAACCGGCTGAAATCATGAAGCTGGCCGTACCGATGATGGTTTCCTACTACTTTGCCGAAAAGCCATTGCCCCCCCGTTTTCTGGATGTGGTGGTGGCGCTGGTTCTGGTATTCTTGCCCATGTTGTTGATTATGAAGCAACCTGATCTGGGGACAGCCTTGCTGATTGGCACATCGGGTTTCTTTGTCATTTATCTGGCGGGTATGTCCTGGTGGCTGATTGGTGGCTCGATTATCCTGGTATCCGTGGCTGCGCCATTGATGTACATGTTTGGTATGCATGACTATCAACGCAAGCGGATTGATGTGTTGTTGAACCCGGAATCGGATACGCTGGGAACTGGATACCACATTTACCAGTCAACCATAGCGATTGGGTCGGGCGGCTTTTATGGCAAGGGCTGGATGAATGGCGACCAGTCACATCTGGATTTTCTCCCGGAACGGCATACCGACTTTATTTTTGCGGTATTCGGGGAAGAGTTCGGGTTCGTTGGCAATGCGTTGCTGGTGGGGCTGTACCTGTTCATCATCTGGCGCGGCCTGTATATTGCCAGTAAGGGTGAGGATACGTTCGCCCGTTTGCTGGCGGGCAGCCTGGGCATGACATTTTTCTTTTATCTGTTTGTGAATACGGGCATGGTCACTGGATTGCTTCCGGTGGTGGGGGTTCCGCTTCCCCTGTTCAGTTACGGGGGGACATCGGTGGTGACACTGATGACGGCCTTCGGTATTGTCATGGGGATGAGGAAACGCAAACGGAGTTACCGACAGGAGAGCTGAAAAAGGAGCTTCAGTTTTTCTTCCGCAAGAGGAGACTGAGATGCGCGAAATTTTTGCAGTATCCCGCTGGGGAAAGCAGGCGCTTTATCTGATGTTGGGAAGCGTGGCAGGTTTCACATTGGTCGCCTGCACTGCCGGGCCGGGGCCGGTACAGTTGCCCTGGGTACTTGATCCATCTGCCATCCCATCCGGGCAGTCAACCCAGCCCGCCCCACCCCGTAGTAATGGCCCGATTGCCAGCCGCCCACCCCAGTATCCTCCCGGTTTGCACGGTGATTATGCCAATTATCCGGCGCTGCGCGAGTTTATTGGCAAGATGAATCGCCAGCACGGTTTCAATGTTGCTTTCCTGGAGCAAACCTTTTCCGGTGTCCGGCGTGACCAGGAAGCGTTGAATAAGGTAGGCGCACCTGCTGAAACGCAAGGCTGGCGTGCTTACCGCCCGATTTTCCTGACCGAGGAACGCATCAACGGTGGGGTAGGGTTCTGGAACCGCTACGCACCGGCACTGGATGCAGCAGCCCGCCAGTACGGGGTGGCACCTGAATACATTGTGGCAATCATTGGCGTGGAAACCCAGTACGGTAAAACAACCGGCACACACAATGCGCTGAATGCCCTGACCACGCTGGCGTTCGACTATCCACGCCGGGGCAGTTATTACCGTGGCGAGCTGGAACAACTGCTGCTGGTGGCGCGTGAGGAAAAGGTCAGGCCGGGCATTTTCAATGGTTCCTATGCCGGGGCGCTGGGCTTGGGGCAGTTCATGCCGACCAGTTACCGTGCGTATACGGTGGATGGCAACCGTGATGGCAAACGGGACATGTGGAACCCGCAGGATGCCATTCCCAGTGTTGCCAACTATTTCGCACGCAATGGCTGGCAACGGGGGGGCGGTGTTGCCGTACCGGCAGCAGTGGCAGGCAGCGCAGTGGCATTGGCCAGTACCAGCCCGAAAAAGCCGTCGCGCAGTCTGGCAGAACTGGCCAGTGCCGGGGCGCGTCCGCTGGGGGCAATCAATGCTGCGCGGGTCACTCTGGTCAGGCTGGAAGGCAGTACGGACGAATACTGGATTACCGGGGATAATTTCTATGCCATTACCCGCTACAACCCCAACGTCAAGTACGCAATGGCAGTTCATCAGCTTGCACAGGCTATCCGTAAGCGTAAGTTTGGTTTTTGATGACTATACTGGAGCTGTCCTGTAAGCTTTCAGGGCGGCAATGATTGGGCAACAAGAAGCTGATATTATGATGACAATAAAATGGCAACATCCAGGGGTTTTGCTGGCATCTTTGGCAATGCTGGCAGCCTGTAGCAACAATACCATCACAGGGGAAACAGACGGCGGTTCGGGGGGCAATGCAGCTTCCGCTGAAAAACGCAGTACGTGTGGCAATGAGCCTGTGTATACCATAGACGGTAAAACCTACCACGTCCTCGATTCCGCTGACGGGTATAGCGAAACGGGTACGGCAGCGTGGTATGGCGCTGAGTATCAGGGGACACAAACGGCAGGTTGTGAGACCTTTGATATGAACAGTTATTCGGCGGCGCACCGTTCCCTGCCGTTACCGAGTTTTGTGCGGGTAACAAACCAGCAGAATGGTAAAAGTCTGGTCGTCCGGGTCAATGACCGGGGGCCGTTTGACAGTAATGACCTGATCCAGCTTTCCTTTGCGGCGGCCAATGCCTTGGGGATCACCAAGCATAACGGCACGCCGGTCAAGCTTGAGGCGTTGTCTCCCGAGCAGTTTGCCGGGCAGGATTTGCCGGGGGCGTCCGGGATCAATGTGGTGCAAACACCGCCCACACCACCGGAGCCTGTCGACAAGTCCAAGGTTTACTATGTGGTGGCGGGAACCTGGCCGGAACGTAATGACGCCATTGACATGTTTGTGCGCCTGACTTCCGTCGGCCTGTCCAAAACCGAAATGGCGGGTGCGGAAGAAAAAGGCAAACAACTGTTTCAGGTCAGGATCGGGCCACTGTATAACCAGGATCAGGTCGATAATGTGAAAGATGCACTGGAAAGCAACGGTCTGGCGAGCTTCCGTGTGGTTGCCCGCTAGGAGCTGCTCCGTTACCATGCCCATTACATTTTTTTGAACCAGTGAAAGGACTGTTCATGTTTACAAGGATGCTCAGGGCGCTGTTGTGTGTGGTTTTTCTGTTCAGTCATGCCGTATGGGCGGAAACCGGGGAAGCAAACCCCCAGGCTACGGCTGCGCCGCCAGCAGCCAGCCCGACGGAAGATGGGGCTTCGACGGGGGAATCGACCGCACCGGTAAATGACCCTTCCCTGCCACCGGAGATCATTGCCCCAGCACCGGGTGTGCCGGAGGTGGACGCCAAAAGTTACCTGTTGGTGGATTTCCAGAGTGGTGAGGAACTGGCAGGGTATAACCCCGGCATGTTGGTGGAGCCAGCCAGCATCACCAAGCTGATGACGGCTTACATCCTGTATCAGGAGCTTGGCAAGGGCACCATCAAGCTGGATGACGATGTGCTGGTCAGCGAAAAGGCCTGGAAGATGGAAGGCTCGCGGATGTTCATTGAGCTGGGCAAAAAGATCAAACTGGAGCTGTTGCTGAAGGGGATGATCATCCAGTCCGGCAATGACGCAGCAATGGCACTGGTCGAACACCTGTCTGGCAGTGAAGATGCTTTCGTGGCACGCATGAACAAGACTGCCGCAGAACTGGGCATGACCCAGACGCATTTCATGAATGCCACCGGCTGGCCTGCCAAGGGGCACTACACCACTGCGCGTGATATTGTGAAACTGGCGCGGGCGTTGATCCAGCAATTCCCTGAGTGGTACAAGCTGGATTCCATAAAAGAGTTTAGCTACAACAACATCAAGCAGCAGAACCGTAACAAATTGTTGTGGCGTGATGCTACGGTGGATGGCATGAAAACCGGGCACACCGATTCGGCAGGTTTCTGTCTGGTGGCTTCGGCCAAGCGTGACAACATGCGCCTGATTTCCGTGGTGCTGGGCGCCAAGAGCGAGGATGACCGGGCGGATATTGGCCAGAAATTGCTGGAATACGGCTACCGCACGTTCGAGACCCACAAGCTTTACGACAATGGTTCCGTGCTCACCAAGGTGCGGGTCTGGAAAGGTGACAAGACCGAGGTTCCGGCGGGCGTGACCGAAGACCTGTTTGTCAGCATTCCCAAAGGGCATTACGAACAGTTAAAGGGTGGTATGCAGCTTGATAAAGGTGTTGATGCCCCCATTAAACGCGGAGACAGCGTAGGCAAGATCATTATCACCGACCAGGAAACCGGTAAAGTGGTCAAGGAAACCCCGCTGCTGGCGCTGGAAGACGTTGATGAAGGCGGCTGGTGGCGCGGTATGCTGGATAGTGTGGAGAAACTGTTTGCAGATTGATGGAGGCTGATGTGGCGGTAGAACGTTTCGGGCAACGGGAAGAGCTGGTGATGGAGTTCCCCTGCGACTTTCCCATCAAGGTGGTTGGCCGGACGGAAAGCGAGTTGTATGTGCGCATCTGTGAAATCGCCTGCCGCCACGATCAAGCCTTCACCCCGGAAGAGCGTTTGCGCTACCGCCACAGCTCTTCCGGCAAATACCAGAGCCTGACACTGAATATCCGTGCGATCAGCAAGGAGCAGATTGACGCGGTGTATCAGGATTTGAAAGCCTGCGAACTGGTGCTATGGGCCTTGTAGGGGAAGCTTCCCCTGCTACCCTGAAAATCCGTGTGCTGGGAATGCAGGAATACCTGCCGGTGTGGCAGCGGATGCAGTCCTTTACCCGCGAACGTTCCCCCGATACCCCCGATGAAGTCTGGCTTGTCCAGCACCCCCCCGTTTTTACCCTTGGCCGTAATGGCAAAATGGAACACGTGCTTGCGCCCGGTGATATTCCCGTTGTGCCGATTGATCGGGGGGGGCAGGTCACATACCACGGGCCGGGGCAACTGCTTGCTTACTTGCTGCTGGATATTCGCCGCCGCGAACTGGGTGTGCGTGAGCTGGTCATGCGTATCGAGCAATCGGTCATTGATTTGTTGGGGCGTTACGGCATTCAGGCGGCGGGCGACCGGGATGCGCCGGGCGTGTATGTCGATGGCAGGAAAATTGCTGCCTTGGGTTTGCGGGTAACGCGGGGTTATACCTACCACGGCCTGAGCCTGAATGTGGATATGGATTTGCAGCCGTTCCAGCGCATCAATCCGTGTGGCTATGCGGGTTTGCAGGTCACGCAATGCAGCGATTTGGGGATTGCGCAAACGCCATTCGAGCTGGCCGGGGAGTTGTGCGAGTGTCTGGCCGGGCAGTTGGGGGATACGGTGCTGGAGTGGTGTCAGGATGGCTGATGGGCTGAAACACGCATGGTTTCTCACCAGCGGTTGTTCAGATAGCGCCTGACAGGGTTTTCCAGCCAGTAAAACGACATGACCCCCAGGCCGATGCTGAGGCAGATCAGGATCAGCCCAGCCAGCGGAAAGCCGGTAATGACTGGTTTCCCGTAAAAGTAGAACAGTTGCTGCCACAGGTAGATGGAATACGACCAGATTCCCAGCAGGCGGAGGGGTTTGAGCGCCAGTAAATCCGTGACCAGTCCGGGCAGGGCGTCCAGATGGTTGACGGTAAACGCCAGCAGCAGGGGCGACAGCAGCCACGGCGCGTAGAATGGCGCATCCGCGTCATAGCAATACGCCGCCAGCCCGAAAGTCAGCATGGGCAACCACCCCGGAACGCGCACCCCAAAGCGGCGTTTGATCAGGAAGTACCCCGCCGAAACCAGCAGATGATTGGCGACGATTTCGGTCTTGAGGTTGGAATGCAGGCTGGCGATGTTGGGGTAAGCCGTGTACAGGTAGTTCAGCAGGATGGAGCTTCCCCCCAACAGCAGCAGCGGCCATTGCTCCCGTTGCCGGAACAGTGGCATGAGCGTCAGCAGGCTGAGCGCCAGATAACAATGTTCCTCCACGTTCAGCGACCAGATATGCCCGATGGGCAGGCCGGTATTCCATAAATACGGCTCCGGCGGGAAATAGGCGCGTAAAAAGAACAGCGAGTAGAAATAGTTTTTGTGTTCCTCCGACAGCCCGAACAGCAGGCTGCCCAGGCACACCAGCGACAGGAATACGAAAAATACCGGGAATACCCGGCTGAAACGCCGCTTGTAGAAGGTGGCGAGGGGAACGCGCCTGACGTACAGAATGTTGCTCATCAACATGCCGGACAGCACGAAGAACACGTCAACGCCAAAGCGCCCCAGGTTGAAGCCTTCGATGGGGTAAAAGTGGCTGACCAGCACGAACGCGATTGCCAGACCGCGCCAGCCATCCAGGTAATCCACCCGTTGCAGCTCGGACTGGCCGTGGCTGGAGGCGTTCTCGACGACGCTATTGAGCGAAATCATGGTGCTGTTTTGCGCATGGTTGAAAGGCAGCGACTCTATCACCGTTTGTGGTGGTGTGGCAGGGGGTGTATGGCATTAACAATGCGCAATCAGTCGGTGTGCAAGTTTGAGTATCCAGTCCCAAAGTGATTTGCCCCCTGCCTGCCGCCATTGTCACTGCAATAGACGTACACCATTATCCCGTTTCCGATCAAGAAGAATGAGCCTTGCCCCGTGGGGGGCAATCATATCCCGAATGAACAACTGGCGAAGGATTTACGTAAGTCAGATAGGGGGGAGGGCTATAAAACTTTTTCCAGAAATAGAGCAAAAAAGGAAACCCTCCACACTCCCGGCGCTATATTTGAGGGGGAGGGCTTCCGGTGGAGGGTTTCAAGAGATGCCCAGTACCTGTGTGCAGGTGCTGGGCTGAGGGAGGGTTAAATCGCCCGCAGGGTAAAATCAATTTGTGCAGTTCTGGAGCCGG
>JBBIHI010000050.1:0-13286 GCA_037447095.1 Thiotrichaceae bacterium | reverse complement strand
CTGCCCAGCGTCACCAGTGTACGTACCAGTTCCAGGGCGACATAGCGGCTGGCCCGTTGGGTTACAACATTGACACGTTGCAACGACTCATAAAAGACGGTACTGCCAAACAGGCAGGCGAATACCAGTGCAATATCGGGCTTACCCGACCACAACACATACCCCGCCGCCACGATTCCCATCATGACCGTCATGGCAACAACCACAAACCCCATCAGGCGCTGCATGGCTTGTGCAGATACCCCTTCCGCATCCCAGAAACGCATGGCACCGATATTCAACCAGCCAAACAGGAACCCGTGCAAGCTGGAGACCAGCACAGCGAGTGTCGTGTAAATGCCGTAATCTTCCGTGCCCAACCAGCGTGTATAGGCCGCCAGCGAAATGAAACTGGCCAGTACCGGAACAAGTTTCGCCAGCAGATACATCAGCCCGTGTTTGACGTACATCCGCTACTCCTAAGCCGCCAGCCAGGCATCGGCAACCACCGCAATATCATTGTCCCGCACGGAATGCGGGGCAAACCGGCTTATCCTTGCACGCAGGTCATGATCGAAAAACAGGGTGTCGATACCCTCCGCCAATGCCTGCGGGTTATTGTTTTCCACCAGCAAACCATTCTGTCCATGATTGATGATTTCGCGTGGCCCGGTCGGGCAATCGGTAGACACAACCGGGCAACCCAGGGAAAGCGCTTCAATCAGGACGAGGGGGTAGCCCTCATAGCCACTGCTCATGACCAGAAAATGGGCTTTTGCCATATACTTATAAGGGTTGGCGTCATAGCCCACCAACCTGACCTGCTGCTCCAATCCCAAAGCTGCGATCCGCTGGGCAAGCATGGCGTACTGGCTACCCTCGCCAATAATCAGCAACTTGCAATACTGGCTGGTTCGGCTCAGCGCAAAGGCATCAATCAACAAACCAAAACGTTTCTGGTCTTCCAGACGCCCGACCGCAACGATGAAATCCTCCTCCTCAGCCACCGCTTCCTGCGCCCGATTGTTAAGCAAACGGGTGTTGACCGGATTGTAAATGCAGCTCACATTGCGCAACCCGGCCTGATGTTCCAGCAAGTCCTGTATCTGCCGGGAAACCGCCACCACCCGCCGGGCACGCGGATACAACCAGCGGAAGACGCGCCAATCGTGCCGGGTCATGTGTTCCGGGTTGCAATGGACAGACAGCACGGCATCATCGTAAGCCAGCACGCACGGTGCATTGGCCGCCTCCAGAAAGGCGAACACATGATCAAACTTTTCCTTGCGGAAAAACTGCCGGAACGACCAGGCACGGCGCAATAACAAACCCGCCTGAGTCACCAGCCCGCCGCGTTGCTCAGGCAGATGGAAATGCACAAAACGGGCAGGCACGGCATGACGGGTTTCATGTGGCAACAGGTCAGCAAAGGTCACAATCGTGACTTCGTACTGCCGCTGGCTGAACTCTTCCGCGAGATCGGCTGCGACCTTTTCCGCACCGCCGCCTGCCACCAGTTCAGCGATAACAATGGCTATCTTTTTCATGACTGATCCCCATCCGGTTATTTTGGTTGATTAAACGGGAAGTCTGGCCGCTGTAAGCAGCGTGTACCACAATAACCGAGAGTGCGATCCAGATAAATAGCCGATCCTGCAAGTCGAGCGACATTTGTCCAACCATCAGCACCAACAGCATGAGTGACAGCAGCAGCTTTTCATCCACCATCCGTCTTGAACGCCATACCGTCACGCCCGCCGCCAGCAGGACGCCCAGATAGAGCAGCAGACCGATAATGCCCTGTTCAACCGCAATGGTGATGTAGCTGTTATGGCCGATAAGGTCGATGTGGTAACGGTTAATCATGCGCCGGAAAGCGTCCAGGCCATGCCCGACCACCGGGCTTTCCAGCCAAACCGGATAGGCATTTCGCCAGATCAAAGTACGTTCATTCAACGTGCCGGAAGCCACTTCGCTGCCGACAGAAAAACTCCGCTCCAGGGTTTTGGGTGATACCGAAGCCAATACAAAAGAGGCCAGGAAAAGCACTGCGACAACCCCGGCAATTTTCCCCCAGACATTAACCCGCCAGAACACCAGCAACAGACCGGCCAACCCGATCAGCAGGCAAATCAGCCCCGTGCGGGAGCCGGTAATCAGGATCGTATAGGCAACCACCGGCAGATAGGCCAAACCCAATAAGCGCAAGACCAGAAAACGCCCGCGCATCAGCAAATAAATGGCAGGCGGAATGGCCAGTGCCAGCCGTACACCGGCCTCATTGCTGTCCAGCCCATTGATTTCATAACGTACTGCATCCACCACAGAGGCATGTCCGGTCATCATCAGATAGACCAGCCACCCGGAACCTGTAACCAGTGCCGTATATGGCCAGTCCATGTCCGGCAAGAACGTAGACACCTGGAAAATGACCAGCACCATCACCAGGATGTAGATATTGCCCTTCAGCACCTGCTGGTCTTCACCCTCGAAACCATAGGAAACCGGCATCCGTGACCAGGCATAGGAAAGGATGACCCACAGGATGAAACACAGGAACACGCTATGGAACAATGGCAACATCCTGAACCGGTCATCCAGCAGAAAGCGCAGCAAGGTCATCCCGATCAGCATCACCCCACCCAGCTTGATCAGGGACATCCCGCCAATCTCCGCCATGCCTTCCACACCATCAGTTGGTTCGACCAGCAACAGCAGCATCAGCATCAGGACGGACGGCATCTCGAACCAGATCATGACGCATCCCCTCCTTTCCGTGCGAAAAGCTGCTGCAAACGCTCACCCATCTGTTGGCGTACCTGCATCAGCATTGCCGGGTCGTTATCCCAATCCCCCAGGTTGCGGGCAAAACGGTGAACCTGGGTGTTGACGAAATCCTTTTCCCCGGCTTGCCACAGCAAATCCAGGTACATGTAATCTTCCACCGACTCACGTATCCACTTCAGGCGCAAGGAAGCAACCGGCCCGTCAAACCCGACGGTAGTGCGGTAGCCCGGATAAACCAGCAAACCATCGCCGTTGAACACGGTCTGGTCAGCATCCTGGCTTTTGAAACTGGCCGCATCGTTCCAGACATCCGCACCGGGGAACCACATGAAGGTTTCCCAATAACCCAGCCCGGTGACACCGTACTGGTGGAAAAACCAGGTTGGGATACGGTAATTGATGGCCGGATAATCCAGTTGCCAGACCGGCGGGTAACTGCCCTGACGTGTATCGGCACGCGGGTTCAGCTTGCGGTATTCGTCCATGTCCACCACCAGCGAGGTATATGCCCACAGTTCCTCACCCTTGCCCAACCGCTCACCGGACACGTTTTTCCGCAAATCATCCACATCCCGCCACAGGTCGTAAAAACGCGGAACCCAGACATCGACCGCGCCATACAGATTGCCCCATGCAGGGTCATCCGGGATTGGCGGTTCGGATACCTGGAAACGCACAGGCTTCCCGGCCAGTGCTGACGCTTCGTCAAAAAACCTTCCCCAGCGGCGCACAGCGGCATAGGCATCAGCACTGTTGGGTTCATCCAGAAAGGACGGATTGGTATAACAGCGCCGGGGTTCACCTGCCAAACGTTCGCACCAGTCGGCATAGTCCGCCATATACCGGAGCGCCTGTGCAGGGTGTTTTCCCAGTGCATCATCAAAAGGGTAAGTGTCGCCAAACTCGTAGGTATACACCGTCGCGTGCTTGTCCTGCATGTAATGGCGCATGTTTTCCGTCACAGTCCCCAATCCGGCAAACTGGCGTCCGAAACCCGGTCGGTCGTGTCCGTCGCGCACCGGAATCGCGTCCCAGAAACTTTCCGGTGACAAATAATGATCCAGCAGGAAATCGTTGTAAGCCCGGATGATATGGTTATCCGCCGCATTGTCGCCGGTGCGCCCGAAGCCGTAGACTTCCGCCACCCGAAACCCGTTCGTACCAAACACCGTGCGTAACGGCGAACGCTGCGGCAAGGCAAAATCCCACACGGTCAATATTACCGGCAGCGTGAGCGTATCCGCACCCTGTGCCGTTACTGTCACCGTGCCGTGATACTGCCCCGGACGGGCATCGGCAGGGACATGCACTTCCACCCATACCGGCAGGTTCTCCCCCGCTGCCAGGTCTTGTGGAAAAGCCCGGAACCCGGCGGCACGCCCTGCGGTTTCCTTCGCGGGCAACAAAATATCCGGCCAGGATTGCGGCGGATAGGGGGAAAACGGTGACGGCTGGCTGACCCTGACGTAACGCTCACGGAACACATTCACTTCCAGTGAATCCCCGGCGGCATTACGCAACGGCGAAACCTCTGCCGTCACACCAGCAACACCTGGTTTGCCCGCCGAAATGACAAACTGGAAACCTTCGTATTCATTGCGTGCGGCAAAAATCCCGACCTGACCGGTTCCGGTAACAGCCTCAAACGGGGCAAACCTGTCCATCACCCCAATGGCTTTTACCTGCAAGCTTCCCACTGGCACGGATGCTGCACCCACCTGCCCGCCAAGCAACAGGAGTGTCAGGCACAGGAACAACAGCGGACGGAACATCACAAAGCCAGCCATTGTTCCGCCACCCTTGCAATATCCAGATGCTGCACCGAACCCGCCGCCTTTTCCTGCAAACAGGCATGTACGGCATCATCCAGACAAACACTATCCAGCGCTTCCGCCAAGGCTTGCGTATCCCCGACCGGAACCAGCAGGCCATTTTCCCCATGCCGCACAATTTCACGCGGCCCGGTTTCGCAATCGGTGGCAATCACGGGTTTGCCCAACCCCAAAGCTTCGATCAGGATCACGGGGAAACCTTCGTGGCGACTGGACAAAACCAGGCATTCAGCACCCGCAATATACGGATACGGGTTGGCAATGAAACCCGGCAAACGCACCCGGTTTTCCAGACCCAGCGTGCGGATTTGCTGTTCCAGCACTTCCCGCCCATTGCCTTCCCCCATGATCAGGAGCTGGTGGGTCTCACGCAGCTTTGACATCGCGTATGCATTGATCAGGTTGGTAAAATCCTTTTCCGGGCTGAGCCGCCCGGCAGCCACCAGATATTTGCCGGGCATGGCAATGGCCGGATGTTCGGTCGCCAGTTGCCGGATACGCGGGAGGTTTACCGGGTTATACAGGCAATCCAGGTTTTGCAGGCCAAGCTTTTCCGCAAAAATCCGCATCCCGTCGCGTGATACCGCAACCACCTTGTGGGCACGCGGATACAGCCAGCGGGCAAACAGCCAGTCAAAGCGCGAAAAATTGCGTTCCGGGTTGCAATGGTTGGCGGCAATGGTCTTACGGTTGGCCAGGATAGCCGGGAAGCTGGCGTGTTCCATGATACTGATGATGGTGTCGAAACGTCTGACCCGGAAAATCTGCCGTAACACATTCGCCCGCTTCAGGAACATCATGGCCCGTGGGACAAAACCATCTGCCGATGGACAGTTAATGTCCAGCAATTCACCGGCATAGGGGTAATACATCCGGCTGGTGTCAAACAGGATCAGGGTCACATCATGCTCACGGGCAAACTGGAACGACAGGTCAGACACCACCTTTTCCGCGCCGCCCATGCCCAAGGAATAAATGACCAGTGCGATTTTCCTACGCATGACACCACCCCGGCATCCATTGCCTTGACCATCGTTTGTAAACAGGCCGCATGGCATCCATCACGGTCAGGCCCTCCGCCAACGCCAGCGTATGTACACCAGCGTATTGCCCGTCCTGCGTACAAACCTGACGGCTGACCAATTCCTCACGATAAACTTGCGTATCCAGTTGGCAGACCACATGCAGGTTAATGCCACGCCCATACCAACCCGCACAATGCTGGGAAGGCCGGTACAAAACGCCCCCCTCTGTCACTAATGGCCCAGCAGGCCGTGCCGAAGCGGCTGAACTGACAATCGGGTTTTGCGGATGCGGCTGCCACGTGCTGCTCAGCGGGTTATCCGCATGGAACAGGTACAGGGTTTCATGCGGTGATTCCCCCGGATGCTTGCGCATGTTCACAAACATCCACCAGCGCCCGGCATGTTCCAGCAGGGTGGCATCGTAAGCATCAACCCCTTCCATCAGGTTCTTCTCGAAAACCCAGTGATGCGGAAAAGTTTCACAGCGGTAAAGCTCAAGCGTATGGTTTTCAGCGCTTTCCGGGAGCATGTAATACTGGCCTTGCCACTGGAAAATAAACGGGTAGGACAAGTGGTAAGGGCGTTCCAGCACCGTGAAGGGTTCCCCGCATTGCCCATTGGTATGGATTGGCATACAGGCAATATGCCCCTTGCCCTGCGCATAGATGAGTTCCTCGAAAAACAGCCAGGTTCCGCCAGCGTGTTCCACCAGCATCGGGTCAGCCCAGAAACGGTCAGGCGGTGGTATCAGGCATTGCAATACTTCCAGAGCCGGAAATGCAGGCAAACTTCGCTGCTGGTTTCCCAGCAACAACACCCACTGCCATTCAAAGCCAGACAGTTGCTGGCACAGTTTGCGCCAAAGAAAGGCCGGGTAACGTGCCAGGGCTTTCAGTAAAACGGGGATGCCCGGCCTGCAACATCCATTCCCTGATGGTGATGCTTCTGCTCCATAGCCCTGGCAAGCTGGACTCGCCCGATTTGCCACTCGTGCTAGGCATTGCGGAACAAAATCCGCCATCTTCCACAAAGCAGGCTCAAGACTGCGGCTCAAGGAAACCTGATCCACGCTGTTGCCCACCTGCCAGATACATTTCGACCCGGTCTGGCTGCTGCTGAAACGCTCCACACCGGACAGGAATTCATCTTGGCCAGCAGCATACTCGGCGACAGTCAAGCCTTGCGCTGTATGGCAACCGGATTTCCCGTAAAAATGCCGCCACACACCCTGTTCCGCCCAGCCCAGTGTTTCTGGAAGCAGTTCCCCGGCACCCAAATCCAGCACTACGTCGACACTGGATGCCTGTACCAGTTGCTGATAACGGTGACTGCCCACCATGCACGCCGTCACATCCCCCAGCAGATTCAGCATACTACGCCGATACTGGGCGGAAAGTGGGCGTCGGAACAGTGCAGCATCCAGCCATTGCAATGCTGCCAACAAACACCCTTGTATTCGGGACGCGCATGATAGGTGCGGCTCACCACGGAAAATCACCGCTACCAGCGCTACGCCTGGCATTGCCTGCAAACGTTCAAGCATCAGGCATTGCCATGCCGGGAGGTATTCACCCTCGGCAATCAACGCAATATTGATGGGTTCAACAGACATACTCGGCTCACGGGCTTGATATTATTCATGATTTAATGACACGACCCTGCAAATAGGCTGCGGACGTTGCGCAGGCAAGGCTGAGGGTAGCAACATCATCCACGCCATCCACAATCACACTGGCGCCGGTTTCCGCCAGTTGATGCACCAGCTTGTGCAAATACCGGGCGGCATCCGCATCATTTGCGACATTCGCCGCCAGCAATGGCTGCAAACGGATGAAATCCGGCTTGACTGCACGGGCAAATTTCACCAAACGCACATCATCCGGTACATCATCAACCGCCAAACGGACACCGGTTGCCTGCAAACGTTTGGCAAGCTTTCCAAACCGCCGGACATCCATGACACAATCGCGATACTGAAGTGCCAGCACCAGTCTGCGGCTGGGGACTGCCGCAGCAGACAGGAGGCTCATCAGGCTTGCCACACTATTCCCATTATCAAAAATGCCCCCCCCGACTGACACAAAAATCAGACGGTCGGAACCCTCTTTGCTACTGGCCGACAACCGCCGGATAGCCTGCCCTACTGTCCAGACATCCAGCCGGAAGCGGTTATCAGGGTTGCCCACCTGCCTGAGCAAAGCGGCATGGGCAAGTTTGCTACCATCCGCCCGAAGCAAAAAAGGCGTGGCGAAATACAGGTACGGCAGGCTTCCGCGCAGTTTCAGGCTTGGCCGGAATGCTTCCTGCAAACCCTCGCGCCTGGATACCTCAGCCCCCCGTGGGGCAGCAGGTTTTACCCTGGTTTTTGTTCCCTGACGGACAGGGGCATGGGTGACGGGCGGAATAACCCGTGATACCGGTGCCAAGGTTTCCGCCCTGTCCCAGACACTGACACCATTACCCGACGGGCTGGCCTTGACCTGCCGGTTGAGCGGGCGCACATGCAACTGATAACAGCGCTTGCCCTTGAGTACCGCCGGAATGAAGCGGATTTCCGCCCGCATGGAATGGCCGCCCTGGGTACGCAAGGTGGTCAACAAGCGGTTGGAAGGCCGGTTGCCAACATCCGCTGCCCGCCCCAGTGCCTCAAAAATACGCCGTTCATCCACATCCACCAGTTGTGCCACCGGAACTGAACGTGCCGCGAGGAGGGAATCGAACCCGAACAGGTTCAGGTAAGCGTTATTGGCATACAGGTGCGTTCCCTGGGAAATGTAGGCAATCGCTTCCCACGAATAATCCACCAGCCAGTGGCAACGCAATTCCGCCACCGCCAACAGTTGCTTGCTTTGCCGGAATGCCTGTTTGAGCACCGTGTAATGCAACAGGAAATCAACATACTGGGCAAATGAGTCCAGATCATTCAGCGGCAGCGTACAGGTTTCCACCCCGGAACGGGTTGCCCGCAACCCCTGCCACTCGGCATTGGATACCCAGACCAGCAAGGTGTCGGGGGAATGGCGCCGCACCGCCTCCATCAAGGCAGCCGCGCCGTTACTCCCGGTTTTCGGGCAGAACAACAGGTGTGGCCGTGAATCTGCCAAGACACTGACCAGTTGCTGCGTGGAAGCCACCAGCACCAACTCCGGCGAGCGCTCGGAACCACGCACAGCAGCATCCAGCGAAGCCGTCACCTCGACATCACGGTCAATAACTACACACTGTATCTTCTGTCTTTCCATGACCCTGAAGATACTCAGGCCATCTGCACAAACCTACATAAACACGGATTATCGAGCACGACCAGTAGACAAGCTGCGGAATGGCTTACAGCGACTTCCACAAAGATGCAAAATCGTCATCATCATCCGCCGCCTTGGCATCACCCAGCGCCACAAAGCGGAAATAGGCAAAGGCACCGATGCACTCGTCCAGCAGGATCAGGCGTACCCGTTCCTGGCGTTCAGCAAATTGCAGGCAGACCTCATCATCGGGCTGGAATACGTAAGCTGGCAATATCAGTGCCGGGTCGGGGCGCACCCCCTCAATACTGGGCAGCATCAGGCCATCCATCGGCAAAGTCTGGTGCAGAGAACGGTTTTCCACCTTGGTGAGGGTCAAGACCATAGCCTTGGTTGAAAGCAATTCAACACCGCAGCACAGACCCGTACCCTGGACATATTCCATCCACTTGATAGCCCCGACCATCCACACGGAAGTCTCGTCAGTCAGGTCACGCAAGGCAACAATTTCACCAACCCGTGCCCCGCACTCTTCCTGGCCTTCCCAGCACAAACCATAGCCACCCACACTGCTGTTCAGCACCCGCCCGGTTTTGATGCCTGCCATCCGCTCATCCGCAGGCTGGACAATGGCTTTGCGGGCACTTTCTTCCGCACCATATTCATCGGCGACAAAAACATTGAACAGCATGTCCTCTTCCGCATCATGCTCCCCGGTGTCCCGCTGTTGCATCTCCTGCACCACGGCAATGACATCCGGCATCCGGGTCACGACACCAATCCTGGATTTTTTGGGGAAACGGTTAAAACTGCGGTTACGCACCGCCGTCAAATGGAACAACACCCGTTTCGCCAGATTCCGGCTCAACCCACCCCGCACTGCCAACGACGAAACGCCGTCCGCTTCCAGCTCACGAATGTCGCCGTCAATGACTGCCAGCAGGTCGTTCAGATTGAGGACACGCACGGTCGGCGAGTGCGGCAAATCACTGGCAGGGATCAAGGCTGCCGGTTCATCGCTGTTCAACATCACCACATGGACATTTTCCCTGACGGCCACTTCAGCATCAGCCGACAGCTTCACCTGCTGGGCATGGTGGATGAAATACTGCATGACCCTGAGCGCTTCGCCCTGCCGCAAACTGTAGGGCTTGGCCAGAGCCAGCAGGTTCATTTGCACATAACGTGCTTCGATAGTCGGCGCTCCCGGACTGAATTCGCGCATTTTGGCCTGGTCAATCGCGTGCTCAACCGCCAGCAGGTACAGGTGATGGATGTCATGCCACAGGGTTTCACGGGTACGCACATACACCGAACAACTCAATAACAGCACCCTGCCCATGTAGTCCAGCGCATGGTAAATGGCCTGCTGCAACTGCTTGCGGTTGCCTTCCTTGCGGGTCAGTATGTCGAGCGCCGCCACCTGCCAGGAACCGGCAAATTCCAGCATCAGCGATTGGGTCAGTTCAAAGATTTTCTGGCTGCGGCGGCTCAGCGGGAACGAACGTGCCACCAGATGGCGTTCCAGGTTGCCCAGGGCAAGCTCCACTACCGGCATAAGCTGACTGCCTATTCCCAGCCGTGCCTGCGGTGGCACAGCCCGGCGGTTAAGTTCCACCAAACCATGAAACAGGCGTCGGGTCGTTTCACCGACATCGGTCTGGGGTAATGCTGCCACCCATTCACGCGCCTTGCTCTCGGAAAGGGGGATGGGAGTCCATTGCTGCTCTGGAGCTATTGCCTCTGCTGTCGCCATGGTTTGAACGTCCATTATTATTTTAGGAATGTGCTTGCCAGAGTGTAACAGCACGCACGCACGGGTACGACTGGCAGGCGACAAACGTTCAGGCAATCTCTGCAAAACCCACATATAATAAGCGCTTGCACCTATTACCGGAGGTCAGCATGGCACACGCACACAGGCTAGATTACCTGTCATTTGAGGACTACCTTGCCGGGGAGCAGGATGTCGATATCCGCAGTGAATATGTGGATGGGCAAGTCTACGCCATGGCGGGTGGCAGTGAACTGCACAATACCGTGGCCGCCACCTTTCACGGCATTCTCGAAAATGCACTGCCTGATGAATGTCGGGCATGGCAATCCGACATGAAAGTCGTTGTCGAAAACAAAGGCAAACATTTCGCCTACTACCCTGACATCATGGCATCCTGCGAAGCAAACAACAGCGACAACCCCTACATTCGCAACAACCCCAGCCTGATTGTTGAAGTGCTTTCGCCTTCCACCCAACGCACTGACCTGAAAGAAAAGTTCGACAACTACATCACTATCCCTACCCTGCTGGAATACGTGATCGTGTCGCAGGATACGCCGTATGTCCGGCTGTTCCGCCGCCGTAATAACTGGCAGAACGAACCCTACTACGCGGATGATACGTTTGTGCTGGAATCGGTCGGGGTGGAAATCACCGTGAAGCAGATTTACCGGCGGGTGAAAAAAGAGGTCGGGCTGGAAGTCCGGCGGTAAAACAGGCGGGACGTTCGACCATGCTACCAGCCCCGCCTGCAACGTCCCTGCCATCTATTTGGCGAGCGCTTCCCTGCACAGCCCGGAAAAGGGGTCATGGACACCCCAATGCACGCTCCGCCTGACCGTGGGCAGCCGGACTCTGGCGACAGGGGCGGACTGGCTGAACGCAACACTCGAAATCCCACATTGTTGTTGCGGTTGTCGGTGTTGTTCCTGTTACGCGCGGAAGAACGCAACCACTCTGGTTTGTTGTTCCACGAACCACCGCGCAACACCCGCGCACCTTAGCCCCTTTCCCGTACCATGACCGTAGTATCGAAAATGCATTGCCGCAAGCCCAATGTATCCGCCTGACCAGCATGGCCTATCCAGCTTTGCACGCTGGGGTTGAAATCCTCCCACTCCATGTACCCTTGCGCATAAGCATCGGCAAAGCCCCGTAAGCGGCGGATAAAGCGGTGACCATTGTCATTGCGCAGCAGCCGATGGGCAGGAAACACCCGGTAGCCCAACACATCCACGCCTTCGTAAATCTGAAAAATGTTCACCTTGCGCGGATGCAGGCGCAGCCGCAATTCCAGCAAGTTTTCCTCAATAGCCCTACGCCAATCGTGCAGTTCGGCCTTACTGTCCGACAGCAGCACGGCATCATCAACGTAACGCAGATAAGCTTTTGCTCCCAGTTCCTGCTTGATGAAGTGATCAAAACCATCCAGATACAGGTTAGCGAGAAACTGGCTGGTGAGATTGCCGATAGGGATGCCGGTGCGCCGCTTCAGCGGAGTCAGCAGGTCATCACCGGGAAAATACACCAGCGGTTCGGGAGGAAAAGCAGGCGAATGGTCGAGGATGACATCAAACAGCCACAGCACATCCGGGTCTTTGAGGTGATGGGCGATTTGCTGTTTGAGGATGGCGTGGTCGATGCTGGGGAAATAGCGGGCAATGTCCAGCTTGAGCGCGTAGGCGTAGCGGTTTGCCCAACACTGATAACGCGCCACCGCCTGATGCACGCCCTTGCCTTTGCGGCAGGCATAGTTGTCGAAGATGAAACGCCTGTCCAGCAACGGCTCGACGATGTTCATCAGCGCATGATGCACCACCCGGTCGCGGAAAGGGGCGGCGGAAATCTGCCGGGGTTTGCGTTCGTAGATGGTGAAAATGCGGTAGTTGCCGGGGCGGTAGGTCTTGGTTTGCAACTCATCCTGAAGCTGGAACAACTCCTCTTCCAGATGAAAACCGAACCATGCAACTTCATCGCGCTTGCGTTTGCCCTTACGGGCTTTTTCGTAGGCTGACAGCAGATTGGCGAATGAAACAATGTCCGGCCACAGGTTGCCGTAGCGCTTCATGCCGCCTTCATCCAGCCGCCGACCTGTTTACCCAAATCCAGCATCAACTTGCCGCCAAACTGGTAGCTATTGATCGGGATAGCCTTGAAGTCATAGCACAAACGCCACAGGTGGCGGCAAACCGCCAGATCACGATTGGCCTGAAACAGGAAGGTGCGCTTGTTGGAGACGTAGGCCGCAGTCACCAACGATTCAAGAATCAGCAATAGTCGGTTTTCGAGCCGCTCACCCAAGGTGAAACGCCGGTTGCGCGGCAGTTTATCGATGTGCGGAATCATCCACTTGATCAGATTGCGGCAGTCGAGAACAGCTTGGGGCACGGATGATGAGGGCTGCTTTTTATCCATTAGGTAGCCTCAAAAAAATCGACCGCGCTACCGCGCGGTAAAATGACCCGACCGTCGCCACTCCCGACAACGGCCTCAGCAACGAGTATAGGCCATCCCTGCCACTGTAAAGTGAAAAGGGTTATTTAGTCCTGGCTGAACGCAACACTCGAAATCCCACATAGCCGAAGCGGTTGTCGGTGTCGTACCTGCCACGCGCGGAAGAACGCAACCACTCTGGCCCGTCGCT
>JBBIHI010000049.1:0-13361 GCA_037447095.1 Thiotrichaceae bacterium | reverse complement strand
TGCCATTATGGGACAGCCACCAATGCCAGCAATTCATCAACAATATGGTTGGCGCTCATGCCATCCGCTTCCGCTTCAAAGGTCAGCAGGATGCGGTGGCGCAATACGTCATGGGCAACGGCCTGCACATCTTCGGGGGTAACGAAATCACGCCCTGCCAGCCAGGCATGGGCACGCGAGCAACGGTCAAGCGCCAGCGTGGCACGCGGGCTTGCGCCGTAAGCAATGCTGCCGACCAGCGATTTGCCGTAACGTTCCGGGTTGCGGCTCGCCAGCACCAGTTGCAGCAGATAGGTTTCCACCTTGTCGGCCATGTAAATGTTCAGCACATCCTGACGCGCCAGACGCACGTCTTCGCGGCTGACCAGGGGAGCCTGCTCTTCCTTTTCCTGGGTCACTTGCTGCATGGCTTCCTTGCGCCCCAGGTGCAGGATGACTTTTTCTTCCGCCGGGGTCGGGTAATCGACGATGACGTGCATCAGGAAACGGTCAAGCTGGGCTTCCGGCAAGTGGTAAGTGCCTTCCTGTTCGATCGGGTTCTGGGTCGCCATGACCAGGAACGGTTCGGGCAATGGCCAAGTGGTTCCTGCCACGGTGATCTGGCGTTCGGCCATCGCTTCCAGCAGCGCAGATTGCACTTTGGCCGGGGCGCGGTTGATTTCGTCAGCCAGGATCAGGTTGTGGAACAGCGGGCCTTTCTGGAAATGGAACGTGCCGTCATTCGGATGGAAGACTTCCGTGCCGGTAATATCGGCAGGCAACAGGTCAGGAGTAAATTGCACGCGGTGGAAATCGCCTTCGATGCCCTGCCCCAGCATCTGGATGGCACGGGTTTTCGCCAGACCGGGCGCACCTTCAACCAACAAATGGCCATCCGCCAGCAAAGCAATCATCAAACGGTTTATGAGGGATTTCTGGCCAATGATTTTGCTTTGCAAATACTGGGACAACTTGTCAAAATTTTCTTTTTGGTTCATGTTGGCTAATCGTTATCGTGGACGTTAGGCGGAAATATACGCGCCACGTCCGCGTGGTTTCAAGTTAATCATCGTTAATCCGGTCAGCCCCGGAGTGGAATCCATGAGCATCCAGACCCAGATTGAAGACAAAATCCGTAGCGCCATGCAGCCCGAATTCCTCGAAGTCCTCAACGAGAGCCACATGCACAATGTGCCGCCGGGTTCCGAATCGCACTTCAAGGTGACGGTTGTCAGTGACCGGTTCAACGGGAAAATGCTGATTGCGCGGCATCGGCAGATTAATGGCATCCTGGCCGAAGAGCTGAATGGCAGGATTCACGCGCTGGCGCTGCATACACTGACCCCGGACGAGTATTTCGAGAAAGCGGGCAAGGTGGTGGATTCGCCGTTGTGTATGGGGGGTGGGAAAGGCTAGCCCAGCCTATTTCAAACGTACTGGCAGAGAATCCAGCACCTGCATTTATTTGGCAATGCAACCGGCATATAATCCCCCGTTTCGATTTACCCACGGGAACACAGACATGGCACAGTCAGTCAACAAAGTCGTGCTGGCCTACTCCGGCGGTTTGGATACGTCCATTATCGTGCGGTGGCTGCAAGAAAATTACGGATGCGAAATCGTCACTTTCACCGCTGACATCGGTCAGGGCGAAGAAGTCGAGCCAGCCCGCGCCAAAGCCCTCGCCATGGGCATCAAGCCGGAAGAAATCTTCATCGAAGACCTGCGCGAAGAATTCGTGCATGACTACGTGTTCCCCATGTTCCGCGCCAACACCATTTACGAAGGCGAATACCTGCTGGGCACCTCCATCGCCCGCCCGCTGATTGCCAAACGCCTGATCGAAATCGCCAACGCCACTGGCGCTGATGCCATTTCCCACGGCGCGACCGGCAAGGGCAACGACCAGGTACGCTTTGAACTCGGTGCCTACGCGCTGAAACCGGACGTAAAAGTCATTGCCCCGTGGCGTGAGTGGGACATGAATTCCCGCGAAGCCCTGATGGCCTACGCCGAAAAACACAACATTCCGGTCGACTTCAAAAAGGCTGGCAAGAAATCCCCTTACTCCATGGACGCCAACCTGCTGCACATTTCCTATGAGGGCGGCCCGCTGGAAGACCCGTGGTTTGAAGCCGAAGAAGACATGTGGCGCTGGAGCGTTTCCCCGGAAACCGCCCCTGACAAACCCACCTACGTCGAAATCACCTTCAAGGGTGGCGACCCGGTAGCACTGGATGGGCAGGCAATGTCCGCCGCAGCCATCCTCGAAACCCTCAATAAACTGGGTGGAGCAAACGGCATCGGTCGCCTTGATCTGGTCGAAAACCGCTACGTTGGTATGAAATCCCGTGGTTGCTACGAAACTCCCGGCGGCACTATCCTGTTGCCAGCCCACCGTGCGATTGAATCCCTGACCCTCGACCGTGAAGTGGCGCACCTGAAAGACAGCCTGATGCCCAAGTACGCCGAACTGGTTTACAACGGCTACTGGTGGAGTCCTGAGCGCAAAATGATGCAGCAGATGATCGACGCATCGCAGGCATTCGTGAACGGCACGGTACGCATGAAACTGTACAAGGGTGCTGCCACTGTGGCAGGACGCAAGTCTGACGACAGCCTGTTCGACGCCCGCATCGCCACCTTTGACGATGACGGCGGTGCATACAACCAGAAGGATGCGGAAGGCTTCATCAAGCTGAACGCCCTGCGGATGCGCATTGCAGCGGTCAAGGGTCGTTAATTCCTCCATGGAAGAACGTCTGGAAAAACTGGAGCTCCTGTTCATGGAACAGGAGCAAACCCTCGAAGCCCTGAGCCAGCAGGTTTACCTGCAACAACAGGAAATCACCCGCGCCTTGCGTGAAATCGAGCGCCTCAACGACAAACTCAAGGCTCTCGAACCCGCGTTGGTCGGTAATGCTGCAGATGAGCCACCACCGCCTCATTACTGATGTCAGATGCCTGATCGCTATCAGTTGGTGCAAACGCCGGAAAGACTGGAACTTCACGACATCCAAGACACCAAAACCGGCCCCGTTTACGTCGATTTCATCGAAGGCAAAGCCCAACACCGCCGTAAATTTGGTGGCGGCAAGGGTCAGGACATCGCCAAAGCCATCGGCCTGCACAAACTCAAACATCCCCACGTCGTCGATGCCACCGCAGGTTTGGGTCGCGAATCCTTTGTCCTGGCCACCCTGGGTTGCACCGTCACCCTGCTGGAACGCTCCCCCATCGTCCATGCCCTGCTGGCCGATGGCCTTACCCGCGCACGTAATAATAGTGGTGATCCTGACATTACCGCGATCATGTCCCGCATGACCCTGCACCATGCCAACGCCCATGACTGGCTACCGGCTTTACCCGCCGATGCCTTGCCCGATGTCATTTACCTTGACCCGATGTTCCCGGAACGCCATAAATCCGCACTGGTACAAAAGGAAATGCGCTTTTTCCATGAAGTCGTTGGCGATGACCCCGACAGTGACGGGCTGCTGGCCATTGCACAACACCATGCCCGCTACCGCGTGGTCGTCAAACGTCCACGTCATGCCCCTGTACTGGCAAACAGCAAACCTGCTTTTGTCATCACTGGCAAAGCTATCCGTTATGATGTGTATTTAGGGAAAGCAACTCCGCAAGAGCACCAGACACAGGAACAGGATGCCTGACCACGCCATCAATTTCATAATGACCCTATAAAGCTGACGTTTACCGTTTGTATCCATAAGTGTCGCGTTAATGCCTTTTGCTTGGAGTTAGACCACTGCCTGGGGCAGGTTTTTGTTATGATAGCATCAAGCTGCTGATCCCCCATTCATACCCGGAGCAAGATGTCACCAATCCTGTTCAAATTCTTTTCCCAGAACCGTCATGGACGGGACTTTGTGGTGGGCGATATTCACGGCTGTTTCTCCCTGTTTGAAGCCTTACTGAAAAGCGTGAAATTCCAGCCGGAGGCTGACCGGGTTTTCTCGGTAGGCGATTTGATAGACCGTGGCGATGAATCAACCCGCGTCCTTGAGTTTATCCGCCAACCCTGGTTCCACAGCATTATGGGCAACCATGAAAGGATGTTGCTGGACAGCAAAACGGATCCCATGACCCTGCATAACTGGGTGCAATACAACGGTGGTGACTGGTGGGAGGAAGTCGATTTCGCACAACAGGTCGAGATCAAGCTCGAAATCAGCAAATTACCACTGGCATTTGAAGTGGTAACTGCCCAAGGGCGGGTAGGCATCGTGCACGCGGAAGTACCGGAGTCAGTACCCTGGAAAACTTTTATCCAATCCTTGCATGAAGACAGCAAAGCCCGCGAACACGCCCTGTGGTCACGTAAGCGCTATCAAAAACTTACCGTTTCTGGTGAAACCTCCCCGGTTGAAGGGATCGACTTGGTAGTCTGCGGACATACGCCACTCTCCAGGCCAATACTCACTGCCAATATCCATTACATCGACACCGGTGCGGTTTTTTACATGGAACCCGGTATGGGAAACCTCACCCTGTTGCAGATACACCCGCAACAGGCGATTTTCCAGGTTGACATTAGCGACCTTGAGCCACCATGGCACTGAAGGCAGTGCGGGGTGGGAACATGGTGGCAATCCGGCTGGCGGTGGTGTCTTGCCGACGTGATACTTCGCGGACGCCTGGGCGGCTGATAAAGCTGGCCAGGGTCAAACCATCCAGAAATTCATACAACCGATGGCTCAGGTCTTCCCACAACTGATGGGTCAGGCACTTTTCACCGCCGTGGCAATCCTTGCTTCCCAGACAACGGGTTACGTCAATAGCCTCATCAACTGCATGAATGATTTCGGCAATGCTGATCTGGCTGGCCGGGCGCCCCAGACGATAACCACCACCGGGGCCACGCACCCCTTCCACCAGACCTTCCTTGCGCAACTTGGCAAACAGTTGTTCCAGATAGGACAAGGAAATACCCTGGCAGTTGGAGATGTCTGCCAAGGTGACGGGGCCTGTATGGTCGTGAAGTGCCAGATCCATCATGGCTGTGACTGCATAACGGCCTTTGGTTGACAATTTCATCGGATACTCCTTGGCAGCATGGCTGCATTTAATTCCTTACTGGATTAGTAGGTATGGTAGGTATACCAAGTAATTCAGTCAAGAATTTTCAGGCGCGTATCCGGCTTAATGTATGGATTGTAATGATCGCTTATCTGGATTGCTGGCCTACGGTGGCTGGCGCATGACCCTGATGGCGCAGATACCTTGCCCATTTGTACAGGAAACGGTTCATGCGCCAGCGGCACAACAGCATGGTGTCCAGTTCCTTGCCCCAGTATTTCACCGGTTCATCCAGCAGGCGGCAGCGGTGGCTGATGACTTCGGCCTGCCGGGAGTCGTGATAAACGCGGACCAGCATGTCGGGGCGGGTTTCCTCTTGGCCGACTTCCCCCCGAAACCGATAGCTCATGAACAGGGTCGTGGTATGACGGGCATTTTCCTCCACACGGATCAGTAACGGAATGCTGTCATTAACCTGCGAAAGGCTTTCTGGCGGCAGCGTGCGCAAATCCCCCAGCAGCAGGCGCAGCAACATGTAGTTGATCTCATACATTTCCATCAGGCCGGAAAAAGACTGCGCCCGTGGCGGGATGGTTGCGGATGGGGTATCCAGAAAAGTATCCAGACGGTTGTCCAGTTTTACGCTGCTCAAGCTGACCTGACTCCTCATTCAGGGTTACGGGAACAAGCCATTATCCACCATCCGGGAACCAAAAGCTTTACCTGTTGTTTTACATGGGAGGGTCTCTTGCAACACATGCAGGGCTGGCCTAAGATGCACGCAACTAACTGACCGGCAGTCATTAACATGAAGAATATACCTGCGCAGCTTTCCCGACTGGTTTTTTCCCTGATCCTGGCCAGCAGCATTCCGCTGTGGACAATACTGCCAGCACAGGCCGAAGATGCACCTGCTGAAACGCCGGTCAAGGCTGCCCTCAGCGTCAGTGTCACGACACCCGTGGAAGAAAAATGGGACAGCAGCATTACCGCCAACGGTTCGCTGATGGCTTGGCAGGAAGCCATTATTGCCTCGGAAATCAGTGGCCTGCGCATTACCGACGTGCTGGTGGACGTGGGGCAACAGGTGAAAAAAGGCCAGGAACTGGTCAAGCTTTCCCAGGCATCCGTCAAGGCCGATGTTGCCCAGGCTCAGGCCAAACTGGACGAAGCCCGCACCAATGCCAACCGCGCCCGCAACCTCAAAGCCAGCGGCGCACTACCCGCCCAGCAGATTGACCAGTACCTGACCGGCGAAGTGGTCGCACAGGCTGCCCTGGATGCACAGCAAATCCGGCTGGCGCAAACCCGCGTACTTGCCCCGGATGATGGCGTCATTTCCGCCCGCAGTGCAACACTCGGCGCCGTGGTACAGACCGGCTCGGAACTGTTCCGCATGGTGCGCCAGAACCGTGTTGAATGGCGGGCGGAAGTATCTGGCCGTGACATTGCCAGGGTCAAAACCGGGCAGAAAGTCCGTCTGACCCTGCCAACCGGGGAAAGCGCAGCAGGCGAAGTCCGCGTCGTTTCCCCGACCCTGGATGCCAATACCCGCAATGCAACGGTGTATGTCAGCCTGCCGACAGACAGCCCGGCCAAGTCAGGCATGTTTGCCGAAGGGGAAATCCTCACAGGCTCATCAACCGCCCTCAGCTTGCCGCAGACTGCCGTCATCCTGCGCGATGGCAACAATTACGCCTTTGAAGTGGACGCCAACAACCACGTCAACCAGCGGCTGGTAAAAGTCGGGCGTCACGCCAAAGACCGGGTGGAAATCCTTGACGGGCTGGCTGCCACTGCCCGCGTGGTGGCGACAGGAGGCGCCTTCCTCAATGACGGCGACACCGTGCAGGTCATCCCACCCCCTTCCCCTCCTGCGGGGGAGGGGCCGGGAATGGGGGGTAAGGAGAAATGAACGTTTCGGCGTGGTCGATACGCAACCCGGTTCCTGCCATCCTGTTGTTTGCGCTGCTGAGTTTCCTCGGCATCAAGGGCTTCAAATCGCTGGGTATCCAGAATTTCCCCGACATTGACCTGCCGACCATTGTCGTCAATGCGACCCTGGAAGGTGCAGACCCGGCACAGCTTGAAAGCGAGGTTGCCCGCAAGATCGAGAACCAGCTTGCCACCATCAACGGCGTCAAGCACATCACCACCAAGCTGACCGACAGTTCGGCCAGCATTGCCACCGAATTCGATATTGAAAAAGATACCGAAGTCGCACTCAACGAAGTACGCAATGCCGTGGATACCATCCGCGCCAACCTGCCGCAGGAAATGAGTGACCCGATCGTTTCCAAGATCACCACCGCAGGCAGCCCGCTGGTCACATTCACCGTTGCATCCCCCAACATGGACGAGGAAGCCTTGTCCTGGTTTGTAGACAACGACATTACCCGCGCCCTGATGTCGGTCAAGGGTGTCGGCAAGATTTCACGGGTCGGTGGTGTTGACCGCGAAGTGCGCATCGAACTCGACCCGGCGCTGATGGCAGGTCTGGGCGTAACGGCAGCCGATGTTTCCACCCGTCTCGGGCAAATGCAGAAAGATGCGCCGGGCGGGCGCGGCGATGTTGGCGGCGGCATCCAGTCAGTACGCACCCTCGGGCGCGTGGATACCGCAGCGGAACTGGCGGCTATCGACATTCCGCTGGCCAATGGGCGCCATGTACGCCTCGACCAGATTGCCCACATCAAGGACACCATTGCCGAACGTTCCACCTACGCCCTGCTCGACGGCAAGCGCGTGGTCGGTTTCCAGATCACCCGGGTACGCGGGGCAAGTGAAATCGACGTGGTAAACGGCGTGCGGACAGCACTGGACAAGTTCTCTGCTACCCACCCACAAGTCCAGATCAACGAAGCTTACAACACCATCGAACGCATCCAGGCCAACTACACCGGCTCCATGCACCTGTTGTACGAAGGTGCGGCACTGGCCATTCTGGTGGTGTTCCTGTTCCTGCGGAATATCCGTGCGACCGCTGTATCCGCCGCTGCACTGCCGTTGGCGATTATCCCGACCTTCATGGCGATGCAATATTTCGGTTTCTCGCTGAATATCCTCACCCTGCTAGCACTGGCACTGGTCGTCGGGGTGTTGGTCGACGACGCCATCGTGGAAGTGGAAAACATCGAGCGCCACCTGCGCATGGGCAAAACCCCGTATCAGGCAGCAATGGAGGCCGCAGATGAAATCGGACTCGCCGTCATTGCTACGACATTCACCCTGGTTGCGGTGTTCCTGCCCACGGCCTTCATGGGCGGTGTGCCGGGCAAGTTTTTCAAATCCTTCGGGATTACCGCAGCAGTAGCAGTATTCTTCTCACTGGCCGTGGCACGGTTGCTGACACCCATGATGGCCGCCTATTTCCTCAAACCACACCCTGAGCATGAGCAACGGGATGGCTGGTTCATGCGCACCTACATGGCTGCGGTGAACTGGTGCCTCAAGCACCGTATCATCACCCTGCTTGGCGCAATTGCGATTTTCGTTACCTCATTGATGATTGTGCCTTTGCTGCCGAAAGGCTTCGTGCCGCCTGCCGATACGGCGCTGACTTCCGTGTCCATGGAAATGCAACCAGGCACGACCTTGGAAGAAAGTTATGCTGTCGCGGAACAAGCCCGCCACTTGCTGGCACCACTGGCGGATGTGAAAAAGGTTTTCACCGTGGTTGGCGGCGGCGGCGGTGTCAGCAGCGGCCCGTTCGCCATGAGCAGCGGCACGGATTCGCGCAAAGCCACCCTGACCCTGCAACTGACGACCCGCGAGGAACGTTCGCGGGCGCAAACAGCAGTGGAAAATGACATCCGCAATGCTTTAAAGCCATTGCCAGGCGTGCGGTTTACCGTCGGTTCCGGCGGCGCGGGTGACAAGATGCAAGTGGTGCTGGCCAGCGATGACGGCGACCTGCTGCTTAAAGCGGCGCAAGCTGCCGAACGTGATTTGCGCACCATGCAAGGCATCGGCAACGTCGTGTCTGGGGCAAGCCTGCAACGCCCGGAAATCCACATTACCCCGGATTACGCCCGCGCTGCCGAGCTGGGTATCAGCACCGACGCCCTGGGGCAAGCGGTACGGGTCGCCACCAATGGCGACTTTTCCACCAAATTACCCAAACTCAACCTGCCGCAACGGCAAGTGCCGATCCGGGTGCAGTTCGATGAATCGGTACGCGCCGACCTCGACACCATCCGCCAGTTACGGATTCCGGGACGCAACGGTTCTGTGCCGCTGGCAGCGGTAGCCGATGTGCAACTGGGCAGTGGCCCGTCACAGATTGACCGTTTCGACCGCAAGCGTAATGTCAGCATTGACGTGGAACTGAACGGCCTGCCGGTCGGGCAGGTTAATGCCATGGTTGACAAACTGCCTGCCTTGAAAACCCTGCCACCGGGTGTGGAACGGCAAAGTTCCGGCGATGCCGAACGTATGGCGGAGCTGTTTGGTGGTTTCGGCGGGGCAATGCTGATCGGCGTGATGATGATCTACATCGTGCTGGTGCTGCTGTTCCACGACTTCCTGCAACCGATCACCATTTTGGCGGCATTGCCCTTGTCGCTGGTTGGTGCGTTTGTCGCCTTGCTGGTAACGGGCAGCAGTTTCTCGATGCCTGCGGTCATTGGCCTGCTGATGCTGATGGGGATCGTGACCAAAAACTCGATCCTGCTGGTGGATTACGCCGTCATGGCTCGGGAACGTGACCAGAGTGGGCGCATCCCTGCGCTGCTGGATGCCTGCCACAAGCGGGCGCGGCCAATCGTCATGACCACCATCGCCATGGGCGCGGGGATGATGCCGACTGCCCTGGGCCTGGCGGCTGACCCCAGTTTCCGGCAGCCGATGGCAATTGTGGTGATTGGCGGCTTGATTGCTTCCACCTTCCTGAGTTTGCTGGTGGTTCCGGCGGTGTTTACGTTTATTGATGATATTCTGGTGATTTTCCGCAAGCTGAGGGGGAAATTGCATCATGCGTAAGTCTCCAGCTTAACCATCCTGCACCAGCCCCAGACCTGCAAAGCCCAACCCGCTATACTGACAGGTAAGAACGCGAGGAGGGGGAACCATGGACAAACTCAAACAGCTTCGGGACTGGCTGCTAGCTCCAGCAGTCGATTACCAATTGACCAGTTGGCTGTTCCTGAAAGGCTTGGCGCTGGTGTATGTCGCAGCATTCCTGTCACTGGCGGTGCAGATTGACGGGCTGGCCGGGGAGAGCGGCATCCTGCCCTACCAGCACTTTCTGGAACAGCAGTTCAGCGAACAGGGGTACTGGGCGTGGTTGCACATCCCTACCCTGTTCTGGCTGGACAGCAGCGATGTGGCCTTGCAGGGTGCGGCGATTGCCGGTGCGCTGCTGGGCGTATTCCTGCTGCTGGGCTGGGGACAACAGCGGCTGATCCTGATTCTGCTGTTTGTGCTGTACCTATCGCTGTACCACGCCGGGCAGGTGTTCATGAGTTTCCAGTGGGATTATTTGCTGCTGGAAAGCGGTTTCCTGGCGATTTTCCTGCTCAATGCGCCGACCCGCGTGGTGGTGTTCCTGTATCACTGGTTATTGTTCCGGCTGCGCTTCCTGTCCGGGTTTTCCAAGCTGGCCTCGGGCGACCCGACCTGGAGCCAGCTCACCACGCTGAAGTATTACTTTGAAACCCAGCCCCTGCCGACGGTCGGGGCGTGGTATGCGCAACAATTACCGGAATGGCTGCTGAAAAGCGGCACAGGTTTCACCCTGTTTGCCGAGCTGGTGGTGCCGTTTTTCATTTTCCTGCCGCGCCCGTTCCGCCTGGTTGCCGCTGCCGTAACCCTTGCCATGCAGGTGCTGATCATCGCCACCAGCAACCACAACTTTTTCAACCTGCTGACCGTCCTGCTGTGCCTGTTCCTGCTTGGAGACCAGATGGTGGGAAAACTGCTACCGACAGGTTTGCAACAACGCATCGTCAACGGTATCCGCCAGCCCGGCTGGGTACTGAAACCATTGCTGGGCGCGGCAAGCCTGTTGGTCATGCTGGTCAGCCTGACTGCGATGGGTTCCATGTTGCTCAACCGCCCGCTGCCGCCTGCGCTGGAAAACATCGCCCGGATTGGCCCCAGCTACGGCATCGGCAACATTTACCACATCTTCCCGATCATGCAGACCGAACGCCAGGAACTGGTCATCGCAGGCAGTGACGATGGCATCAACTGGGAGCCGTACCAGTTCCGCTACAAGCCGGGCGCGTTGGCGCAAGCCCCACGTTTCAACGTCCCCCACCAGCCACGGCTGGACTGGATGATGTGGTTCGTGCCGCCGCAACGCTGGGAGGTGGGCTACTGGTTCAAGGATTTCCTCGATGCGTTGCAACAGAATAGCCCGCCCGTCACCGCGCTGTTGGCTTATAATCCGTTCGCTGGCAAGCCACCGCCACGTTTCCTGCGGGTAAGCGCGTTCCGCTACCGCTTTACCACCGCGCAGGAACGGGAGCAAACCGGGCAATGGGAGTGGGCGGAATACCTCGGCGAATTTCCCGATGTGCCGCCACGCCGCCCGTAAGGAACACCCATGCCGATTATCCGCTCAGCTTTTCGCCCCGCCTGGTGGCTGCGTTCGCCGCACCTGCAAACCCTGTGGCCGGTATGGTTCCGCAAGCGCCCCAGCCTGCCGGTCATGAACGAACGGGTGGAACTCGCGGATGGGGATTTCATTGACCTGGCATGGCATATCCGACCGGATGCGCCGCTGGTACTGGTGATCCACGGGCTGGAAGGCTCCATACGTTCACATTACGCGCAAACCCTGATGCAAGCCTTATACGTGGGCGGTTTCAGCATCGTTTTCATGCACCTGCGCGGATGCAGCGACACCCCTAACCGCCATGCCAGCAGCTACCATTCCGGGCGCACGGTAGACATCGCCGAGGTGCTGGCACACTTGCGCACGGCAGGCAGGATGCCGGATGCGGCAGTCGGCTTTTCCCTCGGCGGCAACCTGATCCTGAAATACGCGGGGGAAGCGGGCGAAAACACGGGCTTGCAGACCGTTGTTGCGGTTTCCGTCCCGTTCCAACTGGGCGAATGTGCCGACAAACTGGAACGCGGCTTTTCAAGCTTGTACGGGCAATACCTGCTGGGGCATCTGAAACGGGCTTACCGGCATAAATTCCGCGACCGCGAACCACCGTTGGCCGTTGATCTGGATAGCTTGAAAACCATCTTTGCCTTTGACGACCAAATTACCGCCCCACTGAACGGTTTTGCTGATGCGCCAGACTATTACACACGCAGTAGCTCCGCGCAATTTCTCGGCAGAATACAGACGCCGACGCTGATCATCCATGCGCAGGATGACCCGTTCATGTACCCCGACACGATTCCCGCCGAGAACACGCTTGGCCGTGACGTAACGCTGGAACTGGCGGCGCACGGCGGGCATGTGGGGTTTGTCAGCGGCAATGCACCGTGGCAAGCGGAATATTGGTTGGAGAAGCGGATAGTGGAATGGCTGACCGAGAAGCTGGGCGAGAGACTCAGCTCCCCAGCACCTTAATCCCGAAATAGACCGCCGCGTAACACAGGGCAAACACCACCAACCCTACCCACGCTGGTTTGAAAGACAGCTTACCCGGCTGCGGCTGGCTGGCAGGCCAATCCGCACTGCCCAACACCATCGCCTTGATCAGGTTGGTATTTTTGACAAAGCGATACACCAGCACGACCGCAATATGGATTGCCGCCAACAGCAGGATCAGATTAAACACCAGATGATGGACAGTGGTCAGCACATTAGACAGGTGTTCCGATACCAAGCCAGCCAACGGCCCTTCGGTATCAATATCATCGTTGGCAAACAAGCCGGTAACAGCCTGAAGCACCACCACGCCAATCAAACCCAGCACCATCCATGCCCCCGCCGGATTATGCCCAGCATGGAACAGTGAAGCATGTCCGCCCTGCGCCCGCATTTCCTTTAAATGCTGCAAAGCTTTACCGGGCGAAGTGACAAACTGGGCGAAACGCGCCGTATCGCTGCCAATAAAGCCCCACACAATGCGGAACAGCAGCAAGGCCAGCAAAAATATTCCGCTACGCTCGTGCCATTCCATCCAGTTACCGCCGACTTCGGCAGTGAACCAGGAGAAAGCGATACCACCCACCAGCGTCCAGTGGAACAAACGGGTGGGCAAATCCCACAAGCGTACCGGTGTCGTTTGCATCATTTCAGCCCCAATACATCCTGCATGTCGAACAGGCCGGACGGTTTATCCTGCAACCACCCGGCAGCACGTACCGCGCCCTTGGCAAAGGTCATGCGGCTGGAAGCCTTATGGGTGATTTCCACACGTTCGCCGACATCGGCA
>JBBIHI010000048.1:0-13373 GCA_037447095.1 Thiotrichaceae bacterium | reverse complement strand
AAAGCCGTGGCCTGTTCTCACGTCTGTTGAAACGTCTGCTGGGAGGAGGCTCCAAGTAATTTTTATGAGCATGATTAACCGCAAAATCATTTTTACAGGCCCGGTTGGAGCGGGTAAAACCACTGCGATTGCCTCCATCAGCGATATAAAGCCGATTACCACGGACGAATACGCTTCGGACATGACCAAAAGCCGCAAGCCACAGACTACGGTAGCCATGGATTATGGCCTGATCCGTCTGAGTGACAAGGAGCGGGTACACCTTTACGGGACGCCGGGGCAGGAACGTTTTGATTTCATGTGGGATATTTTGACCAAGGGTGGGATTGGCCTGATCTTGCTGCTGGACAATACCCGCAAAGACCCTTTCCAGGATATGCGCTTTTACACCAACGCATTCCGCGACTTTATTGAAAAACAACAAATGGTGGTGGGTGTGACCCGGATGGATCTGCAACACCGTCCGAGTCTGGCCGACTACCGGCAGTGTCTGGAATCACTTTCCCTGCAAGCGCCGGTTTTTGAAATCGATGCCCGCAGCCACAAGGATGTCACCATGCTGATTCAGGCGCTGCTGTTTTCACTGGATCCGGGAGTGATTAACTAATGAGCGAGTACATACTCACTGAAAACCTGTACTTGGGTATTACACCAGGTGGCACGTATTATGCGGTGCAGGACAAGACAGACGAACCGGGGCGTGGTTTTCTGCATCGCCTGATGCAGGAGGCAGAAACGCCAGTGTTCAATGTCGGGGTTGCCTGTGAACTGAGTGGTTACAAGAAAAAGCGGGCATTGGAGTTTGTCCACTGGTTGCAAGAGGCTGGTTTGGTTATCGGCCTTGAGGAAAGTGAGACAGCCCCGAAAGAAACGCTGGAGCGCCTGTTACCGCAACTGCTGCGTACCATGTCGGACGAAGGCAAGGCCATTCTGGCGGAAAGCCGGGGGCTGTATCTGGGCAGTGCCGGGTATACGCACGAAGCGGCAGAGGAGCTGGCGGCGCTCAGTGCCAACCTGATTGCCGTGTATGCACGTCATAAAGAGTTGTTGCAAGGCAATCTGGGCTATCGTCAGCGTGCCTGGGGTCTGGTTGATGCCAGCGGTAACAGTGAAGTGGGTTTCTGGCCACTGTATATCGGCCAAAACCGTTTTACCCTGATTATTGGTGGTGTCCCCCAATTCAATCAGCCTGGTTTCAAACGTTTGGTCTGGGCGCTGGAAATGCGCTATGGCAAGACCGAAATTCCTGTTTGATGTAAATAAAACCTACCAAGGAGAGAAAATAATATGCGTTCTGAAATGCTCAACTCTATCCTGAGTGACCTGAATGGTTCTTCTGCTGACATCGAGGCGTCTGCGGTACTATCTACGGATGGTTTGATGATGGCCTCCCTGCTGCCGGGCGGCATGGATGAAGACAGGGTGGGTGCCATGAGTGCTGCCATGTTGTCATTAGGCGACCGGACTGCCGAAGAGCTGGCGCGTGGTGCCCTGGAACAGGTACTGATCAAGGGGGCTCGTGGCTATATTTTGATGACCCATGCGGGTAAGGAAGCCGTTGTCACTGTACTGGCAAAACCGAATGCACGTTTAGGTCTGATTTTCCTGGACGTCAAACGCGCAGCAGAAAACATTGCAAAGATTATTTGATGATCACCCCTGCATCCATGAGGGTAAGGGTGGAATATAGCTTAATAAAATAGAGTGGTTTTGCGCCTGTTTATCATGGATGCGGAATCAAGAGAGAATTGCGATGGACGACATGAGACCCGAGAATGTGCAGGAGCCGTATACCCGGCATCTGTTGCATTATTATGATGGCACTTCGCGGTACGTTCTTGTCAAGGACGAGGAGGTTCCGTTTCCAGAGGGTAAGTTGATTGTTTCCCGCACCGACCTGCAAGGCGTCATTACCCATTGCAACCAGGCGTTTGTGGACATGTCGGGGTACAGTGAGGAAGAGCTGGTTGGCCAGCCGCACTACATACTCAGACATCCTGATATGCCAAAGGCAGCATTCAAGGATGCGTGGGACACCGTTGCCAGCGGTCAGAAATGGCATGGATATGTCAAGAATTTGCGCAAGGATGGGCGCTATTACTGGGTTTACGCAACGATTATCCTCAATATCCGTAACGGGCAACCGATCAGTTGCACTTCAGTGCGGCGCAAGCCTTCACGCGCACAGGTTGAAGCCTGTATTGACTTGTATGCACGTATGAAGCAGGAGGAGGAACAAGTATGCGCTACATGATGACCGTCAGCCCCGATTTTCCACCTGCCAAGATTGCCGGTTGGTACATTTTTAATACGTGGCTACAGCGGCAGTTGGGTGAGCAAATACACCTGGAGCTGTATCAGGATTTTGCCAGCCAACGCAAGGCATTGCAGGCAGGTGAAATTGACCTTATCTACGCCAACCCGTTTGATGCAGCAATGCTGGTGCGGGAGCTGGGCTTTACCGCCATCGCTGCCCCGATCAGTAAGTCAGATGAGGCGATTGTGGCGGTTGCAGCAGATTCCCCTATCCATCGGGTTGAGGATTTGAAGCCTGGCACACGGATAGCGGCTACGGATGACCCTGACGTTAACCTGATTTCCATGATCATGCTGGAACCGGCAGACCTGTCGGTACAAAATGTTGAGACACATACGGTAGCTACCTATCCGCTGGTGGCTGGGCAGGTGTTGCAGGGCAAGGCTGACGTTGGCTTCTTCCTCAAGGAGTCTTTTACCAGTCTGTCTGGTCTGGTACAGCGGCAACTGCGAGAACTGGTACGAAGTGAAATTTATGTGATCCGGCATGTATTGCTGGCAGGCTCGCGCATAAGTAACCAGCATGACAGGTTAAAGGAAATCCTGCCAGCGATGGGGGATGATCCCAAAGGTAAAGGTGTTCTGGACAGCATGGGATTGCAGGGCTGGGAAATCCATGGACAGGAAGATACAGAATTTATGATTGACCTGATGGATACACTGGTTAGCTAGTCATGAAAAGAACCTACCTCACATCCCGTTCCTTGCTGCTTATCTCCCTGGCGGTCTTGTATGTGGGTTATCCGGCCTTGGGGCAGGCGGCTGACAAGGAGCGGGAAGTTAAAGCCAACGATACCTTGGGTCACATTGTTGCCGACGAATACTCGGCTTACGGCAACAAGTCTGCCATCATGCAGGCAATCCTCAAGGCCAGCCCGGATGCATTCATTGGGGGCGACCTCAATCGCCTGATTGTTGGTAAAACCCTCAAATTGCCGGATGCGGACAGTATTCCGGGTTTAAAACCGTCCCCCCCTGCGGCGACTGGGACGGGTGGTGATCCTGCTCTTCTGGAAAAGCTTAAGGCATTGGAAGCCGGGCGTGCCGAGCTGGAAGACAACCTGAAAGTCCTGGAAGATGAAAATGCTTCCTTGCAGGACATGGTTAAAAGTTATGAAGAAGCCAAGCAGGCCAAGGATGCGGAACTGGCCAAGCTTGAGGCCAGGGTCAAAGAGCTGGAGGGTATGCTTGCCGCTTCCGGCAAAACACCTGCTACAGCGGCTACTGGTGGGGAAGCGGCAGGAGAGACCCCTGATCTGGCTTCACTCAAGGCCAATGTTGCTTCCTTGCAGACAGAAAATGCTGACCTGAAAGGGCAACTGGATAAGGCCAAGCAGTCCCTGGCGGAGAACCAGCGTGAGACAGATGGGCTGAAAACCCAATTGGCTGATATAAAACGGCAGAATGATCAGCTCAATACTGATTTGCAGCAGGCACAGGCTGCCAAAGCAGCAGCTTCCAACTGGCTGCCCTGGACATTGTTGGGTTTGCTGGCAGTATTAATGCTGCCTCTGCTGTGGTTGCTCAAGCGTCACCGCGATGAGCCGGTGGTAACGACCGTCGCAGCTCCCCCAAAGCCAGCACCAGTGCCTGTTGTTACACCACCTCAGTCTGTGAAGCCTGCTGAACAACAGGCTTATTCCGATACCACACCTCCGCCCATGCCGGTTATGCCAGAAGTGGAGGAAGTCGTGGATACCGGCCCGGAAGACCCTGATGCCGAATTGAAGCTGGATATTGCCCGTGCCTATCTGGATTTGCGTGATTCGGAAGCGGCTGCTGAAATTTTGCAGGAAGTCCTGGCGGAAGGTGGTTCACGCCAGAAGCGCGAAGCCAGGGAAATCCTTTCCTTTATTGCCTGATATGACAGCTATCACAGGTTATTCATGACCTGTGGTAGCTTCCCTCGCTGATCGTTTATTTATCCCTTTTATCCTTGTAAACCCGCATTTTATCCTGCCTGTCACGGAATATTTCCCCTCTGTCTGTCGTAGGGTGGCAGACTTGATCTGCAAGCTTTAGCCTCTATAGTCAAACCGTTGGTCTATATTCATAGTTTCAATGACGAATGGGGTTTCAGATGGTACGTCCAATCCAGCACAAGAAACAGGTATTTCCGCTTATGGCCGCCCTGGCATTGCCTGCGGTGGTGGTTTTGACTGCGCTGGCTACTTTTTCCCGCCAATCCACGATAGAAACAGATTTGTTGCAGCGTACCCGCCAGGCTTTATCGGAAGCCGGTTTACCTGCTGACGGTATTTACTTTGATGGGCGCGACAGTGTGCTGAGTGGTGAAGTGCCTAACGAGGAAGCTTCGAGTCTGGCGGAAATGGTGGTACAGCAGGTTTATGGCGTGCGGGCGGTTGCCAACCAGCTTGTTGTCAAACCGGGTTCCAATACTCAGGGCGGAGACATGATCAGCACTGGTATTGAACCAGCCAAGGGTTTGCATGTCCCTTCACACCGCTACCCGGTTGAACAGATTGACCTGCATGGGGTTCAATTTGAATACGCCAAGGCAGAATTGAACAGTGATGCCATGAATGTGCTGGAAGAAGTCGCTGTTTTACTGCGTAAGAATCCTGATCAGGTTGTTGAAGTGTCTGCACACACCGATAGTCAGGGTACAGCCCTAGGCAATCTGGCTGTCACCAATGCCCGCGCCAATGTCATCCGCGATTACCTGTTGTCGAAAGGGGTGAATGCAACCCAGGTTGTGGCACGGGGTTACGGATCCATGCGTCCGGTTGCCGATAACGGTACGGAGGAAGGGCGTCAGCAGAATCGCCGTATCGAAATTACGGTGCTGAAGGAGCAGTAATGGGGTATTTTGTGATGCAGATTGCCGTTTTTCTCGCCGTTGCTTCCCTCCTCGGAATAGCCGTGGGATGGTGGGGTGCCCGCCTGCTGTATAGCGGTTTGGCGGTTAATTGCCGCGATGAATTGACCGGTCTGCGCCGCAATTATGAAGATGCCACGCGGGAAAACCATGCACTGCGCCATCAGTTGCAACAAGTGGAACACGCATTACACAAATTGGGGGCATCTGCATCCGAAGCAGATTATGGTGAGTACCTGCAAACCCGCAAGGCACTGGAAAACACCCGTCGGCAATACGAGGCGTTGCTGGAAAAACTGCATGATCAGGAAAAGACGTTGGAAAAGTTCCGTAGCCAGCTAAAAGCCCGTAAACAGGAGCTGGATGAACTCAAAAAACAATTGGCTGATGGCGGCAATATTCATGCTTCTGCATCCTCCTTGCCATTGACGGAAATGTTGCCCCCTGAACTGGGGAACAGTGATGACCTGACCCGCATCCGGGGTATTTCCCAAGGTCTGGCGGCGAATTTACGGGCACTGGGTATTATGACTTACCGGCAGGTTGCTGAAATGGGCTTTGATGACATCAGCAGTATCCAGCGGATTATCGGCGGGGAGGGGCGTTTACCCGTTGACGAATGGGTGGAAAGCGCCCGCTCACTGTTCCTGCAAAAATACCAGCAAGCTACCTGACATCAGAAATCATGGGATTTCTGCTGTGTCCTGACAATCAGGAAGCCGCGTTGTGACTCGGCATCATACACCAGCCCCAGCTCCTGGCCTTCTTCCATACCATTGAAATACGTCTGGCGTTGTAATGACGCAGGTTGCCACCAGTCCACCGGCGGCGGGTCTTGCAGAAAAATGTTCTGTAGGAGCGCAGGCGTCAGTTCACGTTGTTGCAGGTGGTTGTGGTAAATGAAAGCTTCCACCGGCTTGCGTGCAACACTGAAAGCAAACCATTCCGTACCACCATGGGCGCCTTGCCGCTTGATCCCGTGAGTGGCAGAGAAGGCATCCAGCGGCGTGCCAAACCAGCTTGCCAGGGCTTGCCGGGTATCTTCCGGTTTGGCGGCCTGGAAGCTGCTCTTGCCAACGGGAAACAGCATGTCAGCAATATAAGGGGTCGCGGTCAGGATAATGCCTGACAGGATCAGCCCTGCCATGAGGAAAGGGAAAAGGTATTTTTTCATAACTGGAACAGCCGTTGTGCATTTTGGGTCGTGATGCCTGCAATGTGCGCGATAGTATCATTGCGTAGCTCGGCAAGGGTAGTGGCAATGACCGGAAGCCGGGTCGGATCATTGCGATTGCCCCGCCAATGGCTGTCAGGCTGGTCGGGGGCATCGGTTTCCAGCAACAGGTTTTCCAGCGGGACATTGGCCAGGATGGTGCGCAGGCGGTTGGCTCGCGGGTAAGTGCAAGTGCCGCCAACGCCGAGGTAAAAGCCAAACCGGATCAGGGTGTCGGCTTGCTGCTGGCTACCGGCAAAACTGTGGATCACCCCGCTGACACCTGGAAAACGGCGGATGCAGCGGATAATGCTGTCCACCGAGCGGCGGGCGTGGATAATCAGGGGCAGCGCAAACTCCCGTGCCAGCTCCAGGTGCGCGATGAACAAGTCTTCCTGCTGCTGCGGATCCAATTCCGGGAGAAAGAAATCCAGCCCACACTCACCAATGGCAACAGGTTTACCTTGCTCCAGCCAGTGGCGCAATTCGATAAGGTGTTGCGGGCGGTGTTCGCGCAGGTAAACCGGATGCAACCCGAAACTTGGGTGGAACGCCGGGGAAGTCGCGCAAACCGCTTGCAGGCGCGGCCAGTGGGCAGCGGTGACAGCAGGGAAAATCAGGTCAGTAACGCCGAGCGCCTGCATCTGCTGTAATAATTCATTACGGTCTGGGTCGAAATCCGGCTCGTCGAAATGGCAGTGGGTATCAATGAGACGTTCCGGCATGTTTTTCCTGGGACATGTTCAGCAAGGTATTCATGGCGGCGGCCACCAGTACGCTTCCGCCACGCATACCGTTGACCACGATACATTCAAGCCCCATTTCCTGGTGTTGTTGCCATAACTGGCTTTTGGCATTTTCAGCGAGAATGAAGCCACGGGCAGCGGTAATGATCAGTGCCGGTTTGGGGGCACCTTCCCGGATGATTTCCAGCAAGCGGAACAATGCAGTGGCCGATTGTCCGATCAGGACGATGCTGGAGTCCAAGTGCGGTTTCCAATAATCGACGGAAGTCATGGCACGGGTCTGTTTGTTGGCTTTGGCCAGCGAAATGACGGATGCCTTGCCCAGAAAGCTCAGTGGTTCCTGATACAGCAGGTTGTCGTCCAGCGCATGGGCAAGCAATTCCTCATCATGGAGGAGGGTGTTGCGTTGCTTGATGGCTTTCAGGGCGGATTTGACGGCATTTTCACTGAACCGGATGTGTCTGGCGAGTTCCGGTTCACCCCAGGCATCGACCATGGCAATGACGATTTCCTGCTGTTCCGGGGTAAAGCTTTCCAACTGCGTCAGTTCGCGGATTTTGTCGAGGTTTTGCTGGCGGATACGCTCCGGGTCGCGGATGTACTGCATGTCAACCTGATCCTACCGGGCGATGGCAGCCAAGGGGCTATTTCCCGGAACCAGCGCCCGGATGTCTGCATACGGCACGGTGAACCCGGTTGACCCCATGGCGTAGGGGGCAACTTCATAGTCGTTGAAAATGAATCCCAGGCCGTCTGCCAGGACACCAAAGTTGGTGTTGACCTTGAAGGTGTCGTTTTCAAACAGGAAGCCTTCTGCCTCCAGGCTGGCATTGGGCGGTAATTTCCGTGCTGCCCGGAAAGCGTGTTCAGCCGCTGCGTTCAAAGTACTTGCGTAACCCGGTGCAAGCAGGTCAGCCAGGGTCAGTTGTTTCCCGCTGTGTGTGTCCAGCACAAAATAGCGTTCACCGTTGAAAGGGTGCGCACCGCCGGTATAACCATTTTCCGATAGGCGCAGCGTGACAAGCCCGTCGTGGGCATAGACCGCCTCCATGGTGCGCTCAAGTTCCCAATGGCCAATCGGGCTGGGGTCTTGCTGGTAATCAGCAATAAACTGCTTGGCCAGTTCCTCAAAGTTGGCTGGTGGTTTGCCATCCTCATCACTGTATTCGAGCAATTGTTCCTGGATGAACTGGTTAAGGTGGGCAGCCGTTTCAGGTGCAAGGGTATCGGTAATTTTGGGGTAAGTGATATGGACGGTGGCGCATTTGCTGTCTTCATCCGGCTTGGCATTGGCGCATTCCTGTCCGCCTGAGCGGGAAAAATTGACCATCTCGGCGGAAATGCCGGATGCCGAAAGCACTTCACTGCCGTTGCCTGCTTGACCAAGATTGCAGCCGGTCATGAGCAGCAGGCTGCTGAACAGGGCAGCAGCACGGATCGTCTGATGTAATGGCATCGCATTCCCTCCTAAAGCCAGCGCCTGACACGCTTTTGATAGGCAAGATACGTGTTGCCAAACTTTTCTGCCAGTATTTTTTCTTCGGGGATAATTTGCTGCACGGTCAGGGTCAGGACAAACAGTGGTAGCAGCAGGAATGGTGCAAGGCTGCCCAGATGGATTCCCCAGCCGGTCAGGATCACCAGCATCCCGACATACATGGGGTTGCGGGTGTAGCGGTATGGCCCGTCAGTTACGAGCGAGCGGGTACGTTCCGGGTGGATAGGGTTAAAGGTGGTATGGGCGCGGAAAAACAGGCCGAGCGACCAGAAATCAATCAGGAATGCTGTGCCGATCAGGATTAGTCCCAACCTGTTCCAGGGGGAGGGAATCAGCTCCAGTAAAGGGAGTTGCTTGTCCAGCAACCACATCAGCCCGGCAAAGGTGAGCAGGTAGACGGGCGGTGGAATTTTCAATTGCAGGATATTCATGGTGATAGCCTCACGATTTCCCAGCCTGAGCCGGTTTTGCGGTATTCAAAGCGATCGTGCAGGCGGTTGGGGCGACCTTGCCAGAATTCCACCGTGTCAGGAATAACCCGGTAGCCACCCCAGAAATCCGGCAGGGGGATTTCCCCGGCGTGGAATTTGCGCTTCATTTCATCCAGTTTGATTTCCAGCAGGCTGCGTGAGGTAATGATCGAGCTTTGTGCCGAAACCCATGCCCCCAACTGGCTGCCACGTGGGCGGGAGGCGAAATAGCGCAGTGATTCAAGCGTGGAAACCTTTTCCGCCCGCCCGTTGATTTCCACCTGACGTTCCAGCTCCTTCCAGAACAGCAACAAGGAAACCTGCGGATTTTCATTGAGTTCGCGGGCTTTCTGGCTTTGGTAATTGGTGTAAAACACAAAGCCGTGGTCGTCGTAGGATTTGAGCAGAACGGTACGCAGGCTGGGTTTGCCGGTGGCCGAGACGGTCGCTACCTGCATGGCATTGGGTTCCAGCACTTCGGCATTGACCGCCTGCTGGAACCACAGGCTGAATTGCTGGTAAGGGTCGGGCGAGAGGCTCTCCTGCTCAAGGTCTGCCTGGGCGTATTCGCGGCGAAGTGCGCCAATATCCATGGGTAATGTCCGTTACTGCATTCGGGAAGGTCGAGTGTACAACGTATGCGGGTAAAAGTGTGTGGCAGGCTGTTTTATCGGGCAATCTGGCAGAGCAGGTTTGCCAACGTGGCTCGCAGGGGCAGGATTGCCGGGTGTCCGGCAAAGGGCAGCCGTTGCAAGGCGTCGGCCTGAAGCAGGCACGGGTGTTTTTTCAGGAGCTGTGACAGTTCGGCAATGGCGCGGGGTTTCTGGTCCAGATGGACGTAACTGGCACAGCGGGCCAGTTCCCCCCAGTGGCCAAAGCACTGTATCCGCTCGGCATGGGCAAGTGCCTGCGGGTAATTCCCTTCGCTGAAACAATGCAGGAACGAGGGGATGTGATAAAAGTCCGGTGGGGTGAAACGGATCGCCAGCAGCTTGCGGGTGCTTTCCTCAAAACCGGTTTTGTCCCCCAGGAAAAACAGCCCCATGCTGTACATGAATTCGCAGGCAGTATCAAACGGGTTGGCCTGACGGGCGATTTCCAGTTCCGCCCTGCACAGGGTCAGTTCCCCCCGGTAGTAGTTGTTATGGGCAAATACGGAATGTGCCTCGGCATTGCCGGGGTCAAGTTTCATGGCCATGCGTGCCGCATCCGTCCAGGTCTGTCCCAGGTCAGGTATCTGCTGGTAGTGCAGGACATGATCGTAACCACACAGCCGCGACAGGATAATCAGTGCCTTGCTGTCGTCGGGATAGTGGTGCAGGCGCTGCTGGCAGGTTTGCAATGCGCTGCTGAAATTTTCCGGTGTAATGTTGCGCAGAAAGCTGATGTAACTGGCCAGTGCCGCATGGTGGGCAGGGATGATACCCGCCTGGCTGTGCAGGTGTTGCGCCCAATGCCGCAGCATCAGCCCGGAATGTACGGAAACGGTATTGGCGGCAACTTCGTGGCAAATGTGTTCCAGGTCATGTGGCTGCGGTTCAGGGGGCAACAGGATGATGCTTTGCCAGATGATTTCGTCCATCAGGGTGTGGGTAAGCATGAAGGACAGTTCAATCCCTTGTGCGCTCAGGGAAATGTTGCCGTTCAGTACATAGTCCGCCTGGTATTCGTCGCGGATATTTTGCAAATCCTGCTTGGTTAACAGATAACCTGTTTCAAGCAAGGCGGAAGATACCAGCCGGATATTCCTGAACCGGCTCAGCATCAGGAGCAGTTCCCCGTGCAGCCGGTATAAGGGAAAAGCGGGTGGAACACCGGTTTCGGAAACGATTTGCAGATGCAGTAATAAGCGTGGCCCTTCGGTGTTCCCGGCTGTCGTGTTCCAGAGTGGAAGCTGAGGTGCAGGCGCTGGGCTTTTGACCTGATCCAGCCAGAGGAATTCGGCCTGATAAGACCCTTTGGGGATCAGGATGGCGAGTTGGCGATTATGCGGATTGTCGTGGTAATGACCATCCAGCAGTTTGCGCAAGCGCCCGGCTTCTATCCGCACGATGGGGTTGTAGACGGGGGAAAAGTCAGCCGGTTTGCCTAACCCATGTACCGCAATGGTGTATTGGTTCAGTTCTGCTTCCCGTCCCGCCAGGGTTTCCTCCACCACATAACGGAGAAATCGTTTTATCAGTTTGCGCGTGCGGATTTTAGGGCTGGAAAGCAAATGCTCCAGCTCAGCACGCACTATGGACGGGTCTGGTTTCATGGGGTGAATATCAGCTTATAAAGCACACGGTGCAGGCAGGATGAAAAACATCCTCTGGATAGCTTGCTGTTCCAGACAGGCTGATATGCGGCATGTTGCAGACATTATGACGTTCCCCATGTTTTTCGACAGAAAAAATACCAGCAATCTATGTTTATATTTTATATCAGAAATTTTTTTGTCAGGGAAGGGGTAATGTTTTTATGCACCTTATGCCGCGTGGGTCGTGACAGGGGCAGGTTGCGGGACAGGCAGGGGGATGGTGTTTTGCCCACACATGTCTTTGGCAATCTGGTTCCGGCCATTACGCTTGGCGCGGTACAAGGCGCGGTCAGCCGCATTCAGCAACATGGCAGGGTAAGTAATGGCATGGTCTTCACCGGGGGACAAATTGCCCAAGGTGCTGGGGGTGCAAGCGGCCACACCAATGCTGATGGTGACAATCCGGGGGATGCCGCCGTCGGAATGCGGAATGCGTTGTTCCTCAACATTTTTACGCAGGCGTTCGGCCAGTGCTGCCGCATCTTCCAGGGAAGTTTCCGGCAGCAGGACAGCAAATTCCTCGCCTCCGTGGCGGGCTACCACATCTGCTGCCCGCCGTGCAGATGCACGGATGCATTGGGCAATGATTTGCAGGCATTGGTCGCCCGCATGGTGGCCGTGACGGTCGTTATAGCGTTTGAAATAGTCCACGTCGATCATCAGCAGGGCAAGGGTCTTGCCTTCCCGTGCCGCCCGTCGCCATTCCGTCTTGAAAATATTGTCGAAAAATCGCCGGTTGGGAATTTGTGTCACAGGGTCGGTATGTGCCTGTTCCTGCATCTGGAGCTTGGCTGTATTGAGTTCATCCAGTAACTGGTTGACAAAACGTGCTGCCATGCCCAGCAGCCCCCCCAGCAAGAGTGTTGCGATTGCCATGAGTTGCTGGGCTGGCTGGTTTTGCAGGAGGAGGTGGAGGGAAACCGGTAGCAGGATCGTCCCGATTTGCACATACAAGGCGAGTCGGGAAAGGGTCAGTACCGGCATGGCGGCAATCACGGCGGCGGCCAGCAGCAGGACATGGGTCGCCTGCACCTGTGTTGCCTGGGAAAACAGCACAATGCCGGAAACACCCCACAGCGCACTGATCAGGGTCGAATACAACAGGTGCCGTTGGGCAAAAGCATGTAGTTCTTCCTGTGATGGCATCGTGGTTTGTCCGGGTAAAAAACGTTGCCCGAATGACCAGCGCAGGATGCTCAGGGTGACGAGTATGCTGTACCAGGCTGCCAATAGGATAGTATTGTCACCGTCACTGACCCAGTGAAGCAGGGCAAATAAACTGGCAGCAAAAAAATTACCCCAAAACCACACCGCCCCATGCCGGGACAGAAACGTGAAATGACTGTGAAGAGCTGTTGCGGTCATGCTTCCTGCTGAAATGATTTTTTTCTTATTCATGATTGTAGCGTTTCTGTTCGGGACGTTTTCAACCCTGTTAACCCGATTGCCCCCTCCGGTCATCCAGAGCCATTTGTTTTGGTGATATTTTAAGCTGCACCAATGACTTATAGTGTATTTTAATGCCTTAATCATAGGGGCAACATGGCACGCTGTAAATAGCTGCTTGCAAAAGCCTGACGCTACCGTGGTTTTAGGGTAGGATTCAGGCTTCACAACCAAGGATTGAACGATGCTGCTGATTCCTGCAATTGATTTGAAAGACGGCCAGTGCGTGCGTTTGCGTCAGGGCCGCATGGAAGACACCACGGTTTTCGCCAATAATCCTGCTGAAATGGCCCAACGTTGGGTGGATGAAGGTGCGCGTCGCCTGCATCTGGTCGATTTGAACGGCGCATTTGAAGGCAAACCGGTGAATGGCGAAGTGGTGCGCAGCATTGCCGCCCGTTTCCCGGATGTTCCGGTGCAGATTGGCGGTGGCATCCGTGATGCTGCAACCGTCGCAGCCTATCTGGAAGCTGGTGTGCAATATTGCATTATCGGTACCAAAGCCGTGCAGGAACCGCAATTCGTCATTGACCTGTGCCAGCAATT